>CAZZVO010000499.1:0-1503 GCA_964657505.1 uncultured Mucilaginibacter sp. | reverse complement strand
CATATCAAAACGATCTTTTAATGGAACAAAAAATGATCCAGCAATGGAATAAATAAAATTTGATAAATATTTAAATAATCATTATCTTATTGTTTACTTTTTCTTGATCAGATAAATATTGAAAATAATAAGCAGATGATTTCTATTCAATAGTAATATATTCCTGACTGTATGTAAAAATGCTTTGTTATGTGATTTAAAGGAACAACCAAAACAAAAACTAAATAAAATAGAGTACCTAGCCCTAATTCGATCACGATTTTGAGCCCTCTTCAGAAAACGGCTTATAACTTTGCTTTAGCGATATGCATTTCAGTTAATTTTTAGTTTCCGGGATAGAGCTTGACACGGGCTACATTTTGGTCAATTTTGTTTTTTAAAAATAATTAGTTACGGATGAGTAATCACCTTTACAAAAATGTGTTGTTAACTTTTTTTCCTGTTCTGTCAATTTCCTAATTCGATCACCTTATGTAATTTTTTGTCCTAATTCGAGCAATACATGGAATTCGATGGACATGTGCCGAAAGAAAGTTGTTTCACTAGTAAAAGTTTTTATTTTTGATAAACAAATCACACCATCGTGTTCACCGCATCAAAATCTATCTAGTGACATGATTTTTAAAAATATTAGTCTTCATTTTCAATGTTTTTTTTACATTGATTTTGTGACCAAATTGCGTCACTGGTCCTAATTTGATCACTGTAGCTATTTTTGGTCCTAATTCGATCACTTATTGTAAAATACATGGGATTACAGCAGTTTATCGAAAAAAAAGTGTTGACGCTACTCGAAGTACAAAATTTCGGCTCAGCGAAGAGACAAAAAGTGTAGTACTGCCCATCAGCTACCTATAAATAGGGCCGTGCGTGTTTTGGACAGTTTGTAAGTGTATTTTGCTTATGAGCCAGATCATCCATGTTGTTGCGGGTTATTAACGCTAGAAAAATTAGTAGTTTCATATTTTTCCATAAAATTCTGGTCAGATAGCATTTGTATGGTTCTAACCATGCTATCTGAGAGGTTTGGTTGAGTTAAAGTGGCAAAATTTGATTTCAAAATTTTTTCGTCCCTGGACGGGATCCCAGGGATTCGAAAAAAATTTTTATCTTTGATTTATAGTTTTTGTATTTAGTTTTACAGAGTATGTCATGCTGATCACGAATATCATGTTTATAATGATGTTTCAATGAGTAATGAAGAAGATTTTAAGGTATTACTGGGCCGAATCGTTACGAAAAATAGTTTTTGACTTGTCTCTTTGTTATAACTATATACCCGACAACCTGAACGACTGCAGTCTGACCCAATTGTTGGTGCTGTATCCCAATTTGAATGAATTCTCACAGAAAAGTGAGTTATTTTGTATATAATGCTTCCTTACCGGGCCCGATTACTCAAAATTACTACCAGAGATGTCTTAATATCGTCTTCATTACTCATTGAAACATCATTACGAACATGATATTCGTGATCAGCACGAGAAACTCTATAAAACTAAA
>CAZZVO010000498.1:0-1504 GCA_964657505.1 uncultured Mucilaginibacter sp. | reverse complement strand
CTACGTTTTTCTATGCATCAAAAACATTCGGGGGGTGAGTCCGATTGACAAAGAACTTAAAAATTCATTTCGGCCAACTGAACCTTTTCAAATTGTTTCTTTTTGAAAACTAAGAAAAGTTGTGTCAAAACAACTAATACAAAAAAAACAATTAGTCCTTGTACACGAGCTGGACTTTGTAATACAATTTCTGTTTCTTCTTGACCAAAACCACCAACGTTGGGGTTGTTTGTTAAGGGTTGGTCAACTTGAAGTGTTTGACCTTCTTTAACAACAAGATCAGGACCAGCTGGTATTTTTTCGACAATTTGTTCTCCATTTGATTTTTCAATAGTAATGTCAAAAGCTCCTTTTTTACTCACTTTTTCAATTTTTAAGATTGTACCACTAACCGGTGAATTATAAATGGTATTATTACTTCTTGAGCCATCTGGATACACTTGGCCACGGCCACGGTTTGCACCTAAGTATATTGGATATTTTAAATATGAAATATTTTTTGTTTTACTTGGATCTGGAGATAAAAGAGGTACCACCATTTCACTATATTTTTTGCCCGGAAGCGGACCGACTACAAGTATGTTTGATTTGTCAGCGCTATATGGCTGATAAAAAACGTCTCCTACTTTGTTTTTAAGCTCTTCAGAGATGCGCTCAGAAGGAGCTAATGAGAAACCTTCAGGTAAGATGAGAACTGCGCCTACATTCAACCCTCCTTTTTTACCGTTTCCTAAAACTTGAGATACTTGTTTATCGTACGGGATCTTAATCACAGCTTCAAACACTGTATCTGGCAAGACTGCTTGAGGCACTTCAACTTCGACCTGTTTCTGAGCTAAATGACAATTAGCACAAACAATACGTCCATTTGCTTCCCGCGGGTTAGTATAGTTCTGCTGCGCAAAAATTGGGTATGCTTCTACTTGAGGTGTAAATACAAAAGTGAATAAAAAAGCTAACAAAATTGTTGTGCGGTAAATAAAAGCTGCTTTAAGAAAAGACAATGAAAAATTGTAAACTTTAAATCCTATTCCAAAGGGGGTGTCACAAAAACGAATAAATCTATTTGGATTTGTTAATAGCATATCTTTAAATATTTATAGTCGCAAAATTTTCTTCTCATATTTATGATATCTTATATATTAGCTAAAAAGAAAGTGACAAATTTTTCTTACCTGATAACAATTCGACTTCGAAAATAGTTTTCCGTTCTGTCTCTTAACGTGTGCTAAAGCAGCTTTTACAAAGACTGTTAGAAAAAAAATCAGATAAGGGTTACACTTTATTATTATAATAATAATTATTATACCTAAATCGAATACGCCGAAGCATATTATTATTATACCTAAATCGAACTGCTTTAGCATACGTTGCTTAATTTGACAAGCAGTAGTAAACAAAACCAATTATATGCTAACTATCTCACTTTCATCTTTCGGAAAGCTAAATAGATTTTTTATCTAAACTGATACTACCTCGTTGCAGTTGACCCCGAAGCAATCCC
>CAZZVO010000497.1:0-1507 GCA_964657505.1 uncultured Mucilaginibacter sp. | reverse complement strand
AACGCTAACTTTCGGCCCAATAACAGCCCCGATGCTAAAGAAAATTTAGCCAACACCATAACCAATGCTTTTAAAGAGGAAATAGCGCGAAAAGACTCCAGCTTAGTTGCCCTTGATAGTTTGGCCCTGAAAGATTTTTTGCTAAGGCGGAACATCGTTTTGGGCGGCAAAAGCGGCAGCCATCTTTCCAAGCCTCCTCTTTATACCGTTAATCAGCAGAAATTACAACAACGATTCCATTCCATAGATTCCATTTTCAAAAAAACCAATTTTGGCAAAGCAGATCTAAACCAGGTTTATTGGATGAACCAGTCTGGCAAAGAATTATTTCGTTGGGATTCGTTGCAATACAACGCGCCAAGGGCAAATTTTAGTGAGCGGAACTGGTTCAAAAATATATTATTGGGGAAAACGTATCAGGATAGCCTTACAGACTGGCGATATTATTTAGACCAGATTACTTCTTGGACTTCGGGAAATTTTACGACCGTTATTAGTCGCAAATCGATCCTTTCAACAACTCAAAATCCAATTGTAGAAGCATTCGCTTTCAATATGAAAAGCCTCGAACAGGTTATTTTACCTGCGGGATACACTTTTGCCATGATTGATCAAAATGGAGAAGTGCTTTATCATTCCAACAAAAATCGGAATCTGAACGAAAACCTGCTCAAAGAGTTTTCTGCAAACGAGGAACTGCGTAGCTGCATGGAAGCACGCGCGAAAAAGGTTTTCAAAACGGAGTATTCTGGCAGGAATTATAACGTTGAGGCGAAACCAATTACCGGGCTGCCCTATTTCATCGTTATTTTTAGCGATGTTAGCTTTAAAGACACGCGCGACATGGAAACCTACTGTTTCACGCTGTCTATGTTAGTTGTGTTTTTTGGCTATCTGGTAATCGAAATGCTAGCTATTTTCCTGGCTTCTTCCAACCGTTCGGTTTTTAAAAAGCAACAGTTTGACAGCAGTTGGATCGGCCCGAAAGCATCCTTTCACCAGCAATACATTTTATCGTCGCTGCTAAACGTTGGTATCATGCTGCTGCTCAATTTTTTCTTTCACCGGTCCACATTTGCAGAATTCTTTTTCATGTTACTGTTTTCTTCCACCGCCGTCCCCGGGTTTTTAATGGGCATTTTTGCGCACCGTTACCGTAAGGAAGATAACCAGGTTCTCTTTCAATATAAAATCCGGGCAATCTATGTGCTGCTGGTTTTTATCCTGCTGATCAATTTGATGGCTTGGATACACCTTTTTTGCTTCAGGAAATTCTTATCCTTCGAAATCATCACCACGCTAATGGCTGCAATTTTATACGTTTTTGGTGATGATTGGATTAAAAAAGGCCGGCAAATGGCCGTGCGGTACACCGAAATAGTTTGGAATTATTCGCACAGCTTTGCCTTGATGTTGCTTACCCGCTTAATAATTACCAGCGGCATTTCGGTGGTGCTTTTTTATGTAATGTCGTACAATTACGAGCAAAATCTGGTTGCCCGTTTCC
>CAZZVO010000496.1:0-1512 GCA_964657505.1 uncultured Mucilaginibacter sp. | reverse complement strand
TATCGCACAATGGATTTTTGGAATGTCCCTTAACCCCAATGTGAAATGCTTAAACAGGCAATCAATGTGTGTTAAGCGTGTTGTTTATGCAGCCGGGCATTAAAAGCAGCGGCAAACTCGGGAAGATCTATAGGTTTGGAGATGTAATCGGTAATGTATTTATTAGCTGTTGCCCTTACAATATCATTGTAGTTCATAGATGAGGTAACCATAAATATGGTTATGTCTTTATGTAACCTGGTGTAGATTTTTTCATAAGCTTCAATAAAACCCCAGCCATCCATAACAGGCATATCAATGTCCAGAAAAATAATATCTGGTAGGTTCATTCTGTTGGCCGGGTTTTTTAAAAAATCTATCGCTTCTTTTCCATTAGGAAAATCGACTATTTTTTTGCAAAAATTTTTTACTGTGACAAATTTGCGAAATCCGTATTTGTAAATTTCATCGTCATCAATAATACAGGCAGTTTGTATAATCTCGTCCATCCTGGCTATAATTGTATTGATTTATACGAGTATAGTACTGAAAGGTTTGATTTACTGCTATACCAGCATAATAGTAAACTTTGTACCAGCGTTTACCTCGCTTTCAATATTTATAGTGCCGCCTAAGGCTTCGATCTGATTTTTGGTTATAAAAAGGCCAATACCATGCGCATCTGCATTTTGGTGGAATGTTTGATGCATTCCGAAAACTTTATGTCCGTATTTTTTAAGGTCGATGCCCAGGCCGTTATCTTCAAAGGTGATATAAACGTGGCCGTTTCGCATGCTGCTCTCACAGTTTATGACCGGAGCACGATCTGGTGAGCGGTATTTTAGCGCGTTGCCAAGTAAATTATGGAAAATACTTTCTAAATAGGCAGGTAAATACATTACTGACGGGCATTTGCTAAAGTCATGGTTTATAACAGCATTTGTAGATTGTATTGTGCTTTGGTAAGAGTTAACAATGTTTTTAAAAAGCAGTTCAAATTCAATCAGCGTTTTTTCGTTTTGTATTTCAGATTCTATTTTAACAATTCCGTTCAGGTGCTCGATGGTAGTATTTAAACTATTACTAATAGTTTTAATGTGTGAAAAAATTTCTTCACGATTGATGCCCGGGTCGGTTTCCTCATGCAGGTTGATCATAAACTGCAGGTTTACCACATACGATCGTAAATTATGCGACACTATGTAAGCAAAGTTTTGCAGTCGCTGGTTTTGATTACTAACTGAATGTAATGATGTTTTAAGTTCGGTCTCGTTTTGTTTATTAATATGTATATCCTGGATAATTCCTTTAACGGTCAAGCATTTTCCATAACCGTCAATAGTGGCTACTGCTTTTGTTTTAACCCAAATTACGTTGTTTTTAGCTGTCTTAAATTTAACGTCAATATCAAAAGGGGTCTTTCTGATAGAGCCCATTTGACACGTTGTTTTTTGTTAAGGAATGTTGTTTAAAATCAATTCTTTTCCATGGTGACCTCTATTGTTGAGTTAAGTACTCAAACATAGAATATCA
>CAZZVO010000495.1:0-1512 GCA_964657505.1 uncultured Mucilaginibacter sp. | reverse complement strand
GAGCTGGAGCGAAAACGCGCGTTTTGCCAAATTGCTGTTTTTTGTATTCTTAAAATTTGTTTAACACCTATCTAATTTTGTTGCTTTAATAGTTAAACGCTTGTTAAATATTATTCCTGATGCTTTTAAAATTATGAATATAAGTTGATATTTTATTTTATTAAATTTTTTTTAAAATATTTTTGGAATTTTATTTTAAATTACCGATATAGGAAATATCACAAAAAAAGCTTCTCGTTATGCTCAAAAAGAAAATTCTGCAAACTCAAAATTAAATTGACCAAAGAATTTTAATTTGCTGAGAAACCTGCCGAGCCACTATTACATCTACATTAAAATGTGCATTTAATTTTTTAGGTAAAAATTACCTGAATTCAATTTGCACCTGTAAAATCTTTTTGCGCAAAAATTAAGCAATGAGTTTTGCTTCAACTAAAAAAAAATTTACTTCTGCGCTATCTGCAACAATTTTAAAAATACAGGCTAATTTTTTTATTTTTTGGGAACACATATTTAAAATCCTATAACTTTTTTCATTTTTTGGGAAATATATTATCATAAAAAGTTACTTTTTGTATTTAATACTTCAATTTATTAATTAATGTAAAACAAACCATAATAGTTGGCGTGCCGTACAAATTACCGTTTTTAAGCAAATTACACTTGATAAACAGTAAATGACAACTATAAATAACATACTTTTTTCCGATCACAATAGCAATCTTAATATGAAAAACAATAATCTAAACCCAAATATTGAAGGCATAGAATACGGCTTTTCGATTTATAATAATTGCTTTTCCAGCAGGTTGTTGAAGGTATTAAAACCAGTTTTCGCTCCGTTTCTTTTTTTCATGTTTCTTTTTGGGGGAATTTGTTTTGGCCAAGTGCAACTGATAGCAGGTCCGAGCGATGCAACAACTGCACCACCTTCAAGCGCATCTGCAGTAGGCACGGTGCTGGCGGTAGGTGGTACGGTATCGGTAAAGGCTGGCACAAGCGGCACACCGCCTTCTGATGTCGTTTACCAATGGTACAAGTTAGACAGCACCGGCGTTAAGCACTTAGTGCAAAGCGGCAATAGCAACACGTTCCAAGAAACTGCAACTGCGCCTGGTTATTACACCTACCAACTGGTGATGAGTAACTCGAACCAATGCACTTCGCAAATCTCCGACCCTTTCCAGGTATATGTGCTTCCTACGCTAAGTCCTTCTATAGCAGTAAGTAACGGAACGATCTGTGCGAACGGGAGCAGTACGGCTACGCTTTCGGCCAATGCAGGCAACAGCAGGTATGCGTATTTGTATCAATGGTCGCTGAACGGGGCAGACATATCCGGTGCTACGTCCGCCACTTATTCTGCCACAGCAACCAGCACGGGCAGCAGCAGCTATGCGGTGCGGGTAGCCTACGCTTTGAGCCCTAACCTTACTGGCAGTGCCTCGCAAACGATCAATGTAGTGGCTGTTCCAAGCAAACCAGCTATCTCTGCAGGGCAATAAAAGAGCA
>CAZZVO010000494.1:0-1520 GCA_964657505.1 uncultured Mucilaginibacter sp. | reverse complement strand
TATCGCGCCACATTTGGGATGTGGAGGCCGCAGGTTCGAATCCTGCCATCCCGACAATTAGCCCGCTAAAAGCCGGTAAAACCCCTTAAATCGTTTGATCTAAGGGGTTTTTTATTTTATTCCAATTTTTTATTTTACTCTAACCCAAATTATTCGAGTAAAGCCAAAGAAAATGAGACCTATTCGGTGACACATTTGAATTTTCTACGTTTGAAGGATTTGAAATTATTTACAGATAACTATCATTATAGCTATATTTTAAAAATGTTAGCATTAGACCAAGAAAAATAGGGTAATATTAACTTAAACATTTTTAGCTATTTATTCTTTTGAAGGTCAAACAAGTTTTTTATATGATCACATCTATACAAACAGAAAATAATAACAGATTTAGTAAGCCGGTTTTAAACGGCCTTTCGGCTGGCATTGATATGGACAAGCTAATTGGCGTGCCACAATTATTTTGCAGGTATTGCCAAACGCGTGAGGGATTTATGTTAGTACCACTCGGCGTGATGACTTTACAGGATGACGGGCGTGTTACCGGCTATCATCATCCAAATGAGCGCTCCTGGCAGCCCTACAAGTATGGTTCGGTAAAATCAGAAAGGGCTTTTGCTTTTTTTGGTTGGGCCGGAGGGTTCCTTCCAAGCTCTGTTTGGCAGCAAACTTTTAATGGTATGCCGGTAGGATATTTTTGCTCAGAGCCGGAAATGCCGCAAATGCTTTGCCTGGTTCCTCATACAGAGGCTCGCAGTGACCTCAATATTGTTTACGTTATTGCCACTTGTTTGCGCTTTTATAAAAAAACTGTTCCGCAATTAGTTAAAGAGTTGCTTGCAGAAGATATTGCCCCAGAGCGTATCAAAGTAGTTGTAAATGGCTGTACCAAAAATGATGACGCAGTAATTAATGGTATTGACTATGCCTTCACTTCGCATGATGCTTGGGAACTGAGTGCCCTTTACGAGGCACCGCTACGCTGGCAGTTTGATTACGCAATGCTTATCCACGACACTAACCAGGTATTTCCTGGCTTTAGAAGAAAAGTAGAAAATTTTAACACCCATTTAACATGGGATCACCTTCCTGCCACACCACTTGCACGTTGCCTGCTTGGCCTGTATGCACACAGCTTTTTGTTAAAAACAAACGACTGGCTGAAAGAAATAGACGGAATAGAAAAACAAGGTGCCATCGTAGCTGAAGTAGCAGGAGAACTGCTACACCGCGCGGGTTCTGTCTTGGTGATGGGTGATCCGGAAATAAACGGTGGTGTAAGGCAGGCAGAATCGAAAGAAGTTGCCGACTTTTTCAATTCCGGCACGTTAAGGGTGCGCAGGGTATTTCCAACAATTAACCTGCACAAATTCACCCACTTTGATATGGTAGAGTCGGTAAGCTTGTAGTAGTCTTCAATTTGGTTTAGAGGATTCTCCTTTAATAAATCAGTTGAATGGCCCTCCAATTAGTCTTTTCAGATTAAAACTGCAAATCTACGTCTGCAAAAAGGATAATAC
>CAZZVO010000493.1:1166-1547 GCA_964657505.1 uncultured Mucilaginibacter sp. | reverse complement strand
TTTGTCCTCTTCGTCTAGTGGTAAGGACATCGCCTTTTCACGGCGAAAACGGGGGTTCAATTCCCCCAGAGGATACGCAAAAAAAGTGCATTGAATTTATAAATTGTATGCATATAGCACAGACTTTACAAAAAGATTCACACGACATACGATTTACTTTTAACAAATTATAGATTTTATTTAGGTAAGATAGGTAAGATCATAATTTGTCGAATTTAATTTTGAGCTTTTTGTACCTTGTTGGCTTAAAAAATGGTTTTTTTTAATTATAATTCTGCCATTGATAAAATTCCACCTTAAAAAAAAGCAATGAAAATAAAATAAACATTTTTGTAGTTATGTTAGATGGAGCAAAATTAATAGGAGCAGGTTGTGCAACTA
>CAZZVO010000493.1:0-1156 GCA_964657505.1 uncultured Mucilaginibacter sp. | reverse complement strand
GCCGGTGCAGGAGCAGGAATTGGTATCGTTTTCGGGTCATTAATTAATTCGGTAGCACGTAACCCTTCTTTAACTAAACAACTTTTTGGTTACGCAATTTTAGGATTTGCTTTGACCGAAGCTATAGCTTTATTCGCTTTAATGATGGCTTTTTTAATTTTATTTGTGTTCTAAAATTAAACACTTAATTTACGCCTTAGCATCCCATACATACTATCATTTTGGTACACAGCTATTTACACAGCATGCACAGCCATTTACACAGCGAAGCTGTGTATGCTGTGTAAATAGCTGTATAAATGAAATGTCTGCGTATGGGCCATTATTTTTTAAATAAAGGCAGGGCCTTGAGGCCCTTGTCATTCTTTTGATGTATTCCAACATTTATAAAATACCCAGTTTTGTAGAGAATATTTGACCATAATGTTCTTTTTTAGCCCATAAAAGTTTACTCGATTATACTCTTTTTTACGTATACTCTTGCACATCGAAGCTGTGTATGGCATCGAAAAATCTAAAACTATTACATAGCAAAGCTGTGTAACCTTAAAGTACGGGTAGGTTAGAGGCGGACTTGAACCGCCATTATAAGATTTGCAATCTTGTACATTACCATTATGTTATCTAACCTTTTTAAAAATTTAGTATAAAATAGCGTATATTACTGTTTTTGATTGTTTTAGCAATCTTGCATGTTTGACTTCGACGGCATTGCTCTTACACAGCTCTGCTGTGTATATGTTGAACGCAATGTAAAGTAAGAGCTTTTACTTGAAAAATTTTTGACACAAAAAAGATAGTTTCTCCCGGGAAAGTGGCTGAGTGGCTAAAGGCGGCAGACTGTAAAGTGCGGCCTGAGAGGGCTTATGAGCGCGGTAAAGTAAAATGTTGTTTATTGAGCATTAAATATGTAACATCTCAGCTCTAGCAGGGATGCGATCAGCAAGCAACATGCACAGGTGGGACATGATCATTTTTCTTCACAAAATTTTTCAGTGCAAGGTGTTCCAAGAGGCCCAGAACACTCAAGTACAGGTGTTTATGTCTTTAACAATTTTATTTAGGACTCTGGCCTTTTCAGTATTATCATGGTCAGCGACTGCAAAGGCGGTTACGACCTACCTGGGTTCATTGTCATCAACATCACTAGCCTTAA
>CAZZVO010000492.1:0-1557 GCA_964657505.1 uncultured Mucilaginibacter sp. | reverse complement strand
TAATATTCTTTAACTCTCCAACGATCAATTCGTTAAACTTGTGCTGCTGCTCCCATTGCTTAATGGACATTGCCATGAAATCTTTAAGGATAGTATTGGTTTCTCTTACTTCAGTTTTGAGATTTTTTAGTGCAGCAATTAACAATGCAAATTCTTTGTCCATCCTGTTAAAATATCGGTCAAATTTAGTTACAAAATCCTTTACTTTTACCCGATAAAAACAGCATACCTTGCAATCATATATTTTAGGTGTTGATATTGGTACGGGCAGCGTAAAAGCCGTGGCGGTTGGATTAAACGGCGAAGCAATTGATTCAACCCAAATTCACTATCCCACCTTGCCGCCGTTGGAAAATGGTTTTGCCGAACAAGATGCAGAATTGATTTGGCAGGGATTTTTAAAGTGCATCCGCGAAATTTTGGATCGTTTAGGTGAGCCTCAGGCAATCAGTTTAAGCAGTGCCATGCATAGTTTGATTTTGGTTGATGCGGAAGGGAAACCATTAACCAACATGATCAACTGGGCCGATACCCGAAGTGCCGCCATTGCGGATGCGCTTCGTGCTTCCCCGGAAGGAAAAAACCTGTACGAACAAACCGGAACGCCGGTTTACTCGATGTCGCCTTTAACTAAAATCATTTGGTTTCGGGAAAACCAAAGAGTTTTGTTCGATCAAACGGCTAAATTTATTTCAATCAAAGAACTGATTTGGTTTCGCTTGTTTGGGCAGTTTCAGGTTGATCATTCCATTGCTTCTGCAACCGGTTTGTTTGATGTTTTAAAGTTTTGCTGGAGCGACGAAGCTTTAAAACTGGCAGGAATAAGTGCGAACCAACTTTCGGAACCAATGAGCACCAGTTACATGCGCACTGATTTTAAAAAAGAGGTTATCAATTTATTAGGCATAAAAGAAGCATTATATTGGATGATCGGTGCCAATGACGGCTGTTTAGCAAACCTTGGTAGTGGCGCAAATCAACCCGGTACAGCCGCTTTAACTATCGGCACCAGCGGCGCGGTACGCATAACCAGCAACAAGCCCTTGTATAATTTTAAAGCCATGACTTTTAATTATATTTTGGATGAAAAAACCTACATCTGCGGCGGTGCGATTAACAATGGCGGCTTAATCCTGAACTGGTTGCTCGAAAAATTTATGGTAAAAGAAGCATTAAGTTCTTCTGATTACCAGCAATTATTTGATGCGGTAAAAACAGTACCAGCCGGAAACGGCGGTTTGCTTTTTCTGCCTTACCTCACCGGCGAACGCACGCCTTTGTGGGACAGCAACAGTTGCGGTGTTTTTTTTGGGATCAAAACCGGGCATACGCAACTGAACTTTTCGAAAGCAGGTTTAGATGGCGTTTGTTTTGCCATTTGCCATGTGCTGGATGCCGTTACGCAATCTTCGCCAGAGATAAAAGAAATACGTGTAAGCGGCGGCTTTACGGCTTCACCGGTTTGGCTGCAATTAATGGCAGACATCGTCGGTAAAAGTTTAACGGTAGTGCAAGCGGAAGATGCTTCAGCAATTGGTGCGGCTTATCTGGCTATCC
>CAZZVO010000491.1:0-1563 GCA_964657505.1 uncultured Mucilaginibacter sp. | reverse complement strand
GGAATTGATAAAAACATGCCCGGAATCCCCCAAAGCATTTCGCCTAAGACAACGCCGAGAATCGTAATCAATGCATTGATGCGCACTTGCGAACCAACAATCATGGGCAGCAAAACATTACTATCAATCAGGTGAATGATAACGATAGTTACAATAACCAAAATAACTTTTCCGATGGCTACGCCGGTGCTCAGCGTAATTAAAGCGTTGATCAGCAAAGCAGTTGCGATGCCAACATAAGGTATAATGTTAAAAAGTCCGGTTATTAAGCCCAGCAGCAGCGCATATTTTACACCGCTGATTAGGAAAACGGTGCAACAAACGGTAGAAACCACCATCATTTCCAACACTAAACCAGTGATGTATTTGGTGATGATGTATTTAATGCGTTCCACCACTTCGTAAACGGCAATAGCGTTTTCTTTTTTAAAAACCGCAATTAAAAACTGCAATAATAAGGTGCGGTAAAAAAGCAGGAAGAACGTATCAATAATTACAAAAACCCAAAAAAACAAAATGGAAGATGCCGTAAGCACCGTAACACCAATGGCAGCCGCACTTCCATCTCCGGAAATTTTGCTGGTTGCGTTTTGCATCATGTTTATTTGCTTGCGCGTGGTTACGTGAAAATTATCCCGGACATAACCTAGTATTTTATCCGCAGAACTGTTAAGTTGTGCTTTAATTTGAGGCCAGTCGTCTAACAAATCGGCCACTTGAGAACCCACTAAATACAAGATGCAAGCAATGATGGACAACATCAGGAAAATAGAAAGCATGGAAGCGACAGTACGGTGGAAATGAAATTTCTCTTCCAAGTATTTACCAACCGGCAACAGCATCAGCGAAAATAACATGGCAAAAACCAGCGGACAAAGAATTTGCTTTCCTTCAATTACTATAAAACCCAAGGCCAACAGGGTAAATAATATGGACGACCATCGGGTATGAATTGGTAATAATTTCTTCAAGAGGATAGCAATTAAAGATGGCCAATGAATTACAAGTTTTAAATATACAACTTCTGCGAACAGGATACAGACGTGACGTACAATTTTTTACCCGATAAAAGAAGTATTGCCTTTGTAATTTTAATTGACCCGAATCCACTTGTAGCCGTAACCATTTAGGTTGATGGTTGCTTTTCCGTTCGAGGTTGCAATATTGGAATTGTTATTTAAAATATCAGTCAGGTTTTTGGAGGAAGACGAAAGACTAACTTGTTTTGCTTTTGTGCTGAAATTGTGCAGTGTAATTATTGTTTTTCCTTGATAAGTGTAACTGATTTCCATCACACCTTCTGTGCCGGAATTTAAAACTTCCCATTTTCCAAAACCAAACTCCGGGCAGGTTTTTCTCAATTTTACCATGTTTTTTATCCAAGTTAGCAACGATTTTCGGTCTTTTTCTTCACTTGTAACATTTATTTTGTGATAGTTGTATTCGCCTTGATCAATGATTGGCCGAAAAGGTTTTGCTGCATTGGTGAAGCCAGCATTCTTTTCGTTAGACCATTGCATTGGCGTTCTTACGGAAAGGCGTTCTTTCAGATTTAAATCGTCG
>CAZZVO010000490.1:0-1568 GCA_964657505.1 uncultured Mucilaginibacter sp. | reverse complement strand
ACATCAAATCCACCAAAACCAATATGCCGTTTTACAAGCATAATGAGTTTGATTATGCCAAAGTGATCAAGTTTATTGGCCCAGGTTACGAGCATTATGCGCTGATCGTTTTCATGCTTTTCACAATTTTCATCATCACGGCAGTTTCCAACGGAGCTAATATTACAGATGGAATTGATGGTTTGGCAACCGGAATTTCGGCCATCATCGGCATTACGCTGGCTGTGTTGGCTTATGTTTCCGGTAATACCGTTATTTCTGAATATTTGAACATCGTTTACATTCCAAATTCTGGCGAGTTAGTGGTTTTTGCCGGTGCTTTTGTAGGTGCTTGTGTCGGCTTTTTGTGGTACAATTCGTATCCGGCACAAATATTTATGGGCGATACCGGCAGTTTGGCAATCGGCGGAATTATCGCTGCGTTTGCCATCATGATCCGCAAAGAATTACTGATACCTCTTTTATGCGGTGTTTTTTTGATCGAATTAGTTTCGGTGATTATGCAAGTAAGCTGGTTCAAATTCACCAAAAAAAAATATGGCGAAGGACGAAGGATTTTCCTGATGTCGCCGCTGCATCATCATTTTCAAAAAAAAGGATATCACGAATCTAAGATTGTTACGCGGTTTTGGATCGTCGGCATTTTTCTGGCCATCGTAACTATTGTTACACTAAAATTAAGGTAGTAAAAGAAGCATCAGCTTAAAACATAAATGGAATTGGAAACAGGAGGAAATCAAACAACAGCTATCGGAAACGTTAAGTTCTTGTGCATTTTAGGTGCTGGAGAAAGTGGTGTTGGCGCAGCTTTTTTGGCGCGGAAGCAGGGCTTTAAAGTTTTTGTTTCTGATTTCGGGAAGATAAACGAAAAATACAAGCTGCAATTGCAAGACTGGAATATTGATTTTGAAGAAGGAAAGCATTCCGAAGAAATTATTTTACAGGCTGATGAAGTGGTGAAAAGTCCGGGCATTCCAAGTAAAGCGCCGATTATCAAAAAACTGAAAGAAAAAGGAATCTCTGTGATTTCTGAAATTGAGTTTGCCGGAAGATATACCAAAGCAAAAATGATTTGCATCACCGGATCAAACGGAAAAACGACAACTACAAGTTTGACTTACCATCTCCTAAAAAAAGCAGGTTTAAATGTTGGTCTGGCTGGCAACATCGGTAAAAGTTTTGCTTACCAGGTTGCTGCCGAAAAGTATGATCATTTTGTGTTGGAGATCAGCAGTTTTATGCTCGACGATATGTACCAGTTTAAGGCTGATATCGCTGTTTTGTTGAATATTACGCCCGATCATTTAGACCGGTACGAATATAAAATGGAAAATTATGCTGATTCAAAATTCAGGATTATCCAAAATCAAACAGGTGCGGATTATCTGATCTATTGTGCCGATGACGAGGAGACGATAAAAGGAATCAACAAAAGGGAAATTGCAGCCAAGCAACTGCCTTTTTCTATTCAAAAAAAAGTGGAACAAGGTGCTTACCTCAGCGAAGATGAAATTTTTATTTTAACAGATAAAGGAGATTTAGAGATGAATATCAGAGAGTTGGCATTG
>CAZZVO010000489.1:0-1581 GCA_964657505.1 uncultured Mucilaginibacter sp. | reverse complement strand
GAAGTTCCTGTTAAAGTACCGCCAAAGCTGATGGAACGGTCAATCTCCGTAAAAGCCCAGGTTTCATTTCGGCCATCATTATAACTTGCTTTGGCAAAAATGCCGAAATCTTTAGTGAGGTATTGATCTGCATTCAAGCCAAACCCTAATTTATTTCGGCCATAATCTCGTGTCGAAACGATATCCGGATCAGTTGGGTTTTGGGCAATTGCCAAGCGGTAATTACCCATTTTGGCATTGTTGTTAAAAGCTAAAACCCGGAATGTGCCTTTTTTATCGCCCGAAAAACTGTAACGCTTTTCGTATTCTAACGTTTGGGAATTGGCTTTGCCGATCTTCTCGTCCCAAATAGAACCGTTTGCGGTTGTGGTAACCATGGTAACAGCAAAACGTAGATCCCAGGAAGGCTGGTGGTAATCCATGTAAACGCCAAAAACGTAACCGCGCGTGTTGGCCGGATAATCCCAGGCGGCATTACTCATGAGCGACCAGTTCATGAATTGTGTACGCGGATCATGACTAAATGTGTTTCCATCAAAAAAATCGGCCATCCCAAATTTACCGGCAGCGATAGAAAAGTAGCGTTTGCTTTGCAAGCCAGCCAATTGGTTATTATCATCCGATAAAGTATCCTGCTCATTTCCCCAACTAAAACGCTGCATTAAATAAGCACGGGCAACATAAATTTTGGGCTCCGCAGAACCAACACGAAAAGTTTCGCCGTTCGGGAAACCAGCCACGCCCAATGTTTTACTAAAACCTGCGCCACCAGACATTTCCGGGTTAAAAAAAGCTTGCGCACCTTTCCAAAGTCGCGCGGCACCGAAAAGCGTGGTGGTTAAAGAACTGGCCGTTTCGTGGTTCGGAGACAAGCTATTGTCGCCAGTATATTTTGCATTAAAACCAGGATGCGTTTGGGTGATAACCGTTTGCTGGAAATGCAGGTTAAACCGTTGTTGTTTGATTGTATCCGTTTGCGCTTGTGCAGATAAAAAAAGTATCGATAAAAGAAGTATGTAAAGAGTTTTATACATAAGTTGCTTTAAATGTTCGGGCGCGAAAATACGTTTATTTTTTTCCGTTCCACTCTGCAGCAAACTGTTCTAAGTATAATTCCATAAACTGGTGCCTTTCCGCGGCAATTTTTTGCGCCGTTTTGGTGTTCATTAAATCTTTCAACAACAATAGTTTTTCGTAAAAATGGTTGATGGTTGGCGCCGTCGAATTTTTATATGCTTCTTTGGTGAGGTTAAAATCGGGCTGGATTTCCGGGTTAAACATTTCCCGGTTTTTAAAGCCGCCATACGTAAAAGCTCGGGCAATGCCGATGGCGCCGATGGCATCTAAACGATCAGCATCCTGCACCACTTTCATTTCTTCTGAGGAAAAAACACTTTGATCAAAGCCGGATTTGAAAGAAATGTTGCGGATGATTTGCTGTACATGTTCAATTACTGCGGCATCAACTTCAATACTTTTTAAAAACTCCCCGGCAGTTTTTGGCCCGATTTCTTCATCACCATTATGGAATTTGCTATCGGCAATATCGTGCAATAAAGCTGCGAGTTCTACCACCAGCAA
>CAZZVO010000488.1:0-1587 GCA_964657505.1 uncultured Mucilaginibacter sp. | reverse complement strand
GGGATCGGGTTTGTCTTGATTTTTTGGTTCTTTTTCATCAAGGAAAAAGAACGTAAAGAGGGCGAAGACCCGATCAAAAAACATTCAAGTAACCTCTCATCTATTATCGTTCACAACCGAACAGTTTCTGTAACGAAAACGGACATCTACAGAATAACAAAAACCGGTACTTCTTTTATAATCAATAAGTTAACATTTTGGTACAGGTGATGTACAGTATCAGTTACAGTAGGAGTGCTGTTGTTCTTTTTTAAATGTTAATGTTAAATGTAGCCGGAAATCCTCTCCCGAAAAATAAAAAACAGGGAGAGGACAATGGTGAAATTGAATCTTTTAATCCCCAAAACCAACCATAATTTATGAAAACTTTTAAAACCACTTTCGTTTTATTCCTGCTTGGCCAGTCGCTTGCAGTTCTTGCACAAAACACCAATCAGCAGCCTTATTTGAACAAGTCGTTTGCCAATGCAGCCATCAAAAATGTAAATGTTAAAACTTCCGGCGGATCCATTACCGTTAGCGGCGGAAATGCAGCGGATGCGCATGTGGAAGTTTACATCAACGCCAATAACAACAATCAAAATCTTTCTAAAGAAGAACTGGCCGAACGCTTGAATGATTACGACCTGGATGTTTCTTTAAGCGGAGACGAGCTGGAAGTATCTGCCAAAGCCAAAAGTAATTTCAACTGGAAAAAATCTTTGAGCATTTCTTTTAAAGTTTATGTGCCAAAAGAAGTATCCACCAATTTAACCACCAGCGGCGGCGCCATCCAACTCAGTAATTTAAACGGCGAGCAAAACTTTACCACCAGCGGCGGCAGTTTGACTTTAGACGAGTTGAATGGTATTGTGAAAGGACATACTTCTGGCGGTTTTATCAAAGTCGCGAACTCTAAAAGTAACATTGAGTTAAGGACAAGCGGTGGCAGCATCACCGCCGAAAATTGCGAAGGCAACATCACTTTGAGTACTTCCGGCGGCTCTTTGCACTTGACTAAACTTAGCGGAACCATCAATGCCCGTACAAGTGGCGGCGCGATTAATGGCGACCATATTTCGGGCGAATTGATCACCAGTACTTCGGGCGGCAGCATCAATTTATCGGAGATGGCCTGCAGTTTAGAAACTTCTACCAGTGCCGGCAGCACGCATGTGCAAATGGAAAGTTTGGGCAAATACATCAAAATTAACGGCAGCGTTGGCCATGTTGACCTGCAAATTCCAACCGGAAAAGGTTTGGATCTGGACTTGCACGGCAACCGCATCAGCACCAACGTAACCAGTAATTTTAACGGCGAGAAAAATGATAGCCGCATGATTGGCAAACTAAACGGCGGCGGCATCCCGGTTACGGTTAGAACGAGTATCGGCGGGATTAATTTGACGATGTAGGTTTAGAGGTTTGGGGTAAGAGGTTTGAGGCTGTCAGCTTTCGGCAATCGGCTATTTGCAAGGTTCTCTTG
This sequence comes from uncultured Mucilaginibacter sp., assembly GCA_964657505.1. Lineage (GTDB taxonomy): Bacteria > Bacteroidota > Bacteroidia > Sphingobacteriales > Sphingobacteriaceae > Mucilaginibacter_A. The sequence continues at coordinate 122 of CAZZVO010000488.1, read as the reverse complement.
CCTCACACCTCTTACCTAAAAACTACCGATAAAAGAAGTATTAAGATCTATGCTTAAAATCCAACTATGTTTAAAAACTATCTCAAAACTGCTTGGCGGAACTTGTTAAAAAACAGGTTTTA
>CAZZVO010000487.1:0-1604 GCA_964657505.1 uncultured Mucilaginibacter sp. | reverse complement strand
GTTAAAATAATCCCTGAAACGGAATTTGCTCAAAGTCAAGCTATTATTGATAGTTAAACTTCTGAAAAAATCACTGCTATTAGGCCGAATAATTTGAAAACTTGCTGAAGTTTCTATCCCAGCCTGGTTGGTTCCGCCAGCATTTAAATAATATTCAGTCCCGTCATCATTTAACCTGCGCACAATGGCATTGTTTAAACGGTAATAAAACAATGCAACATCCAAATTAAAACGTGCATTGGCACTTTGCTTTCTAAAACCAACCTCGTAGTTCCAGCCTTTTTCGGCCTGTAAATTATTGTTGATTTGGTGGCTTGTTGGCCTAACTTCCGCTGTGGCTGGTGTAGAATAACCACGGCTAACAGTAGCGCGCCATGCAAAACTTTGAGTTAATGTGTACGATAAAGCAACCCGCGGCATCAGCACCGGTTTAAAACGGTTTGTTCCTGCTGCTGTGCTCACATCTGTAAAATCGTACTGGTAATTGTTTAGGCTGAGTGCTGCTTCTGCATGTATTTTTTTGATGATGGTTGCCGCAAACCGAGTAAAATAAAAAGATTGTTTGGTGAGTATATCGCTTGCCGTTTGCAGGTTTCCGCGTACGCCTTTGTTGTTATCAAAATCACTAATGTTCGAACGCGTTTGCTGCTGTTCTGTGCCCAAATTGATTCTCCAGTTGAGGTTTTGCTGCGGATTACTGCTTAATTCCAGATAAGTACGCAAGCCAATGGTGTTTTCTAATCGGGATTCATCATTGGTGATAAAAGGGTTATCAAAATTGGTGTGCATGCCATAAACAGCAATAACGTGTTTGAGGTTAGGCAAATAAAAAGTTTCGTTAGAAACTCCGCCGAAAACTGTTTTATTATAAACCTCTGCATGCTGTTCTACCGCTCCGGGAATGGTTGCTGTGGCCGGCCGGGCAGCTTCCGGGTTTTGTAGAAACTGCGCCAACGTTAAACCACCCGGCGTTTGGTAATCCAAATCAGCATAAAAAAATAAAGCTTTTAATTGACTGTTGGCCGAATAATTCCAGTTGTCAGTCGCCTGGAAAAAATTTCGTTTTAAGGCACTATTTTGCCGGTAACCGTTGGATTGCTGCCAGCTTTGGTTTAGGTTGAACTGGTTGTTTTTCGATACTTCTTTTACCGCTATATTTTCGTGGAAGCTGTTGTAAGAACCCGCATCAAACCCAATAGCAGCCGAACTTTTAAGCTGATGGTTGCCAAAAGGATCAATCAAAACCACGCCGTTGGAATTGGCTCCGTATAAACTGCCGTCCGGTCCTCTTAAAACGGTAATATTTTGAATTGAATTTAAGTCGAGTAAGTTGAGATAAGTGTTTCCGCCAGCATCCGTTAACGGAAATTCATCCATATAAATCTTTACATTCCTCACCCCAAAAGGCGAACGCAGCAAACTGCCGCGGATTGATAAACGGTAACTGCCCGGCGAACGCTCTTCCATCCGCACGCCCGGAACGGTATTTATCGCCGGGACTAACGAAAAGCCGGACTGCATTTGTAATTGCTGCAAATCGATTTTACTTACCGCCGCCGGAACCGTTAAAAGCGGTTGCTGCGTTAAATAAGCTTTGATCACCA
>CAZZVO010000486.1:0-1606 GCA_964657505.1 uncultured Mucilaginibacter sp. | reverse complement strand
GCTAAAAAACTGAAAAACGAGATAAACGTGCGCCGCTTGATTTGTTTTTCGTTCCGCAAATTTTCTTGGTTTGCTTCTTCCTGTGCGTTTGTTTTTTCTGCTTCCATAATTATTTCTTTTCCACTTCAAACCCCGTAACTACCGACCTGAAATTGTTCCATCCGGCCAAAACCACTTGCACAATATGCACTACAAAAAATAAAACGTAACCGATAGTCAGCACAAAATGCTCAATCCGTGCGGCATGATATCCACCTAATAAACTGCATAAAACGTTCAACTGTACCGGTTTATAAATGGCCAGTCCGGTTAACAAAGAACCAAAACCCATTACAATAATGGCCGAATAAGTAACCCGTTGCGCAGCATTGTATTTTCCCTGCGGAGGTGCGGTTTTACGCAGATGTAAATCGTGTAGCAACACCAGCCAGGCTTCTTTAAAGGAGTTTTTCTGCGGAACCAACTCCCGCCAAGTGCCAGAAAACCAGGTGTAAAAGAAGTATAAGATGCCGTTTAATGCAAAAAACCACATGAACAAAAAATGAAAAGCCATGCCTTCTGATAACCGGCTGGGGATGTTAAAGAAATTGTAAAACCAATCCGGGAAAAAGCGGAAAAACGTGTGGCCGAACAGTTTAAAACTGTACTCGTCATCAGCCCAATAAATCAACATCCCGCTCCAAATCATGATGGTTAGCAGCGGGAAATTTACCCAATGGAACCAACGCATGGCCAGCGAATGTTTTTTTTTGATCACTTTCATTTTTCTTCCTGCTCCTAAACTTGGTTAAAACATAATTCGATAAAAAATAGTCGGTAAAAAAAGCATTATGTTTTTAAAAACATTTCGCCTTTAGCCAAAATCCGGTTTACTTTGTGTATGTACAAATTTATGCTTTTAGTTTTGCTGTCGGCTTCTGCTTTTGCGCAGGAAGTGGTTAAACCGACAAATAGTTTTGTGATCAGCGGAAAAGTGGCCAAAACGGTGACGATTACGATGGATTCTTTGCAGCAATATCCGGTAAAAGCCATCGGAAGTTTAAAAGTGACCAACCATGTAGGTGATTTTAAACACCAGGACGAAGCGTTAAAAGGAGTTTTGCTGAAGGATGTTTTAAGCCACACCACTTTTGCCTTGAGCAACCCGAAATTAATGAGCCGGCTTTATTTTGTTTTTACAGGTGCGGATGGTTACCAAGTGGTTTATTCCTGGAACGAATTGTACAATACGCCGGTTGGCGACCAGGTTTTTATCCTCACCGAAAAGAATGGCATAAAAGCAGCACAATTGCCCGATAATATCCAAATGGTTTCGATGATGGATTTTAAAACTGGAAGGCGGTATTTGCATAATTTGAGCAAGGTTACGGTTGCGCAGGCGCAGTAATTATCCATTTTCCTCTTCTCCAATCATAAATTCCTGTCCAGGCAAAATTTCCAACTCGTGTAAATTGTGGCTTACAATGATGGTGCTGATGCTGCTGATTTCCAGCAACATCTTCAGTTCCTCAATCAAGTTGGTTTTGGTTTTGCTATCCAATGCAGAAAAAGGCTCGTCCATTAATAAAACTTTTGGTTTGATGGCCAGTGCACGCAAAATGGCCAA
>CAZZVO010000485.1:0-1609 GCA_964657505.1 uncultured Mucilaginibacter sp. | reverse complement strand
GTTTAAATACATTAACCATCAGTATATTGCGGATCTTTTCAGCCAGTTCATTACGGCGGTTCATTGCCATTTCCTGGTAAAGCAGTTTTTGGAAACAATTGTTGGTCACTACCTTCTCGCTGTATAGCTCAACATATTTTTCAACCTTGTCCCAGGCGCTTATACTGTCGTCATCCCCGATGTTTTGAAGTATATCCTGAAATGTGGTGATCTTGCGTTCAATAACAGCAAGGAACAATCCCTCCTTTGAGCCGAAATAATAGTTAAGCATAGCCATGTTAACATTTGCCTCGCCTGATATTAACCTGGTGGATGCGCCATCAAAGCCATGTTCTGAAAATACCCTTTCGGCTACATCCAGTATATGGTCTTTTTTATCTGTCTTCTCTTTGTCCATTATCTTTTGATGGCACAAAACTAATCAAACGATTGATTAAAATTCAACTTTCTTTGTCAAACAAATGTAAACATGATATAATCGTCTGATTATCAACATAAAAAAATCAATCAATTGATTAATTACATATAAGGTATGACGATTATATTTGTTTTTAATTTTAACTTTTTTAGAAAATTATTAATTAAAGTTGCGGGAAGGCGCATCAGAACCGTTTTGCGCATGTGAAATTTTGCCAGATAAACAAGCATATTTCGATCACCATTTATGGCCAGACAAATGTGGGAGGGAGAAAGGCAAGTCGGATACACATATCCTATTACAGGTTGCAATAATTTTTATATGAAAAGAAGAATTTTTATGTGTGTGGTATTTATAATGATTCACCATACTTTATCTGCGTTTACAATTATTGATGATATCACAACTCGAATTAATAAAATTAAAAATGAAATTATTTTACAATTTAAAGAAGTAAACTATTTAGAAGAAAAAAGAAATTTTAGCATCAAGGATATATTTGCCGTCCCGACGTGTAATTTAACTTATATCGATAAAAACAATGAACCACGATTAGCTATTGATACAACAAAGGCATGGGCAATAGTAACTAAAGACAACTTGCCTTTTTATGAGGTAACAAGAGGGTTTAGAAAATTTTATTCATTTAGTTCGCTAAAAAATTTTAACGGTAGTACAAATGACCAAAATTTCAATAAAAAAATTAGTTTAGCGCTGACAGTACAAAAAAAAGGAAATAACTTGTTTTTTATCGACTTTCCTGAAATAAACTATTTTAACAAAGAGGTTATAGGATATTTTCGGGGCACGAAATTGTGTTTTGCAGTATACTTATTCAATTCAATTCAATATTTTGAAAACTTCGACCAGATGGTAACTTGTGTATGCGGTTCCAAAGAAAAATATTTTGAGGTACGTAACCAAAAAATTAACTTGGTTAAGGCATCTGCAATGTCTATTGATGAAGCCAAAAACGTTTATAAAAAAGATTATTTAAGACGCACTATTGATTTTCCTGAAGACACACTTAAAAACTTGAACATCTTATTATCCTATATCAATGATTTGGTACCAATTACTAAATTTCAAACGGATAAAATGAAGTATACCATTCTTGAAAGACTTAATATCCTTCGTGGAGGTCCTGGAAAATTAATACTACCCTGGTCGTTTTATGGAGTACCTACAGAC
>CAZZVO010000484.1:0-1610 GCA_964657505.1 uncultured Mucilaginibacter sp. | reverse complement strand
AATAAATTTTCGACCGCGTACTTCTTTTAGCCCATTATCTCCATGAAAAAAATATTGTTTGCAGCTTGCTTCGTCCTGCTTTCGGGTGTGCTTTTTGCGCAGCAGGTCCGCACCAGGGCGCAAACGCCGCTTCCGCCGCCTTTGGCGTTGCGCGAAGTAAGCGGGATTGTTAAAGATACAACCGGCCAAACGGTTATCGGTGCAACAGTATCGCTCACTTCCAAAAAAGATACGATAAAAACAGCAACCAATGCGGATGGCATTTTCATCTTTAAAAATGTGAAAATGGCAACTTTTGTGATCTCAATCAGCGGGATCGGTTTTGTTACTTCCACCAGAAGATATTTAAATAACGATGCTGCCAAAAGGATTGTACTGGATCCGGTGGTACTGAAAACACAATCGCATGTGCTTAACGAGGTAAAAATTAACGGCACACCCAGCATCACCTACAAAACCGATACCGTGGAGTATCGCGCCAGTGATTATAAAGTCCGCGAAAATGCCACGGTGGACGAACTCCTCAAAAAAATGGAAGGCATGGAAGTAGGTTCCGACGGGACTTTAACGCACCAGGGCCAGCAGGTTACCAAAGCAAGGGTAAACGGTAAAGATTACGCCGGCGGAGATGTGGCACAAGCCATCCAGAATTTACCTGCGGATATTGTGGAAAAGATACAAGTGGTGGATGATTACGGCGACCAGGCCGGAAGAACGGGCATCAAAGACGGCGACCCGACTAAAGTATTGAACATCACCACCCGGGCAGATAAATCAGTAGGGAATATTTTACGGCTTACGGCCAGCGACGGCAATAACGACCGTTATGATGAACGCGTTTTTGCACAACGCATCAATGCCAATGAACAATTAGGTTTCATCGGGAATATCAGAAATACGGTAAATGGTGTGGCGAGCACGGGTATCAGCAGCAGTGGAAACGGCAATCAGCAAGTTAGCGGCAACAGCAGTTCGGGCGGAAGCGGAGGCACTACAACTTCCGGCGGGCCTTCATTCAACTACCGCGACCAGTGGAGCAAATCGATACAAGTGAACGCCAATTACCGGTACAGTTTTAACAATGTCAATTCCATCAACAACAGCGTTGGGCAAACTTTTAGTTCGTTAGGCACTACTGCTTTTACCAGGCAAAGTACCGGGACTAATTATGCCAAAACACAAAATGCCAGCTTTGAATTTGAATACACGCCCAACCCTTCCAACTTTTTGCGGATCACCCCAAGTTTCAATTATTCGGGCACAAGTACCAGTAACAATTCGCAGTACAATCAAACAGGATTGCTTAACCAATATTCTAACGGACTTTCGACCAGTAAAAACACTACGCCAACTTATGGCGCTATTATTTTATACCAGTACATTTTTAAAAAACCAAGAAGGAATATTTCGATCCAATTTAACTTAACGCATGGCGACCAGCAGCAAAATACGGCGCAAAACACCGAAATCCAATACAAAGATTCAAGCCAAAATATCATCAAAGATTCACTTGTACACAGAACAATTAACCGTGGCAACCTCACCAAAAACTACCGTACAAGTTTAACTTATGTAGAACCTTTAAGTGCACTTTCGCAATTAGAATTTAA
>CAZZVO010000483.1:0-1624 GCA_964657505.1 uncultured Mucilaginibacter sp. | reverse complement strand
CTAATCAGGCATCAAACAATCACTATACGCTAATGACAAATCCTGGAACCGAAATTTCTCTTCGCAAAGCGGCTCTTGTTACAGGTCTTACTATTTTTGGTATGGTTATAATTGCTCCTTTTTCTGAACTTTTTGTGTATCCAAAACTAATTTATCCGGCAAATGCGGCAGAAACAGTAAGGAATATTACCAATAATAAAATGCTTTTCATTTCGGCTATCTTTGGATACCTGTTAACCTTTTCTGGTGATATTGTCGTATCCTGGGCACTATACATTTTGCTTAAACCCGTGAATCGATCTCTTTCCCTGTTAACAGCATGGTTTCGATTGGTGTTTTCTGTGATAGCGTTGGTTGCACTACTTAACCTTGTTGTTGTTTTTCAATTATTGACTACTCATGATTACCTGACTACATTTGGACAAACGCAGTTATATGCGCAGGTTATGCTTTATCTTACATCGTTTAAAAGTGGTTACCACTTCGGAATTTTATTTTTTAGTGTTCACCTTATTCTTCTCGGTTACTTGGTTTTGAAATCTGATTACATACCAAATGTGATGGGAATATCCCTGATCATCTGTGGTTTAGGTTATCTGACAAATGCTTTACAACCTTTTTTATTCCCCAACCTCAACTTAAAGTTTATAACCCTTACTTTTTTTGGGGAGTTGATATTTATGTTATGGTTATTGATAAAGGGTTCAAAAATTGGGCAAGAACAAGATAGAAATCAGTAAGCAACACTGACAGATTAAATCTAAGTTTTTTGCCAAGTCACTTTTGTAGATAGGCATTATAAAAAGACTGTCTTGAAAATTTAACTAAGATTTATGGAGATTGAAGAATTTTTTGAAATTTATCAAACCGCTGCCTGGCAGAAAGATACAACGGCAATGATCAACCTTTACGATAAACAAGCCATTATATTCGACATGTGGGATCAAGGCCACTATTCAAATATATTAGAGTGGAATAACCTCATTATTAACTGGCTTGGTTCTTTAGGCGAAGAAAAAGTAAAAGTTGAATTCGAAATGGTAAAAATTCATCACTCGGGCAATATAGGGTTTGCCAGTGCCTTAATTCAGTTTAAAGCAATTTCAAGCGAAGGAATTGTTTTAAGGAGTATGAAGAATAGAATAACACTTGGATTTTCTAAATTTGAAAACGGTTGGAAAGTGATCCATCAACATACGTCTGCTCCAATTAGTTCCAATGTACTTACTGCAATTTTTGATATTTAATATAGCTAAATGAAAATGACTCCCGAATTACTTCCTTCTACTTTGCTAAAAGATGAATAATTTGGTATGCCCTAAAAACAAAAAACCCCTTAAATGATGTCATTTAAGGGGTTTTTACTGTTTTTGATATTGAAAAAGCGGAATGGACGGGACTCGAACCATTCCTTTAATACGCTTATTATCAATAATTTATCTTTTCTCAGACCGAGAGGTAACCGATTAAGTAACCGAATGATTTGATCGCTTTTGACTGATTTTGAAAGAACTAATTGTCGAATATATACATTTTGTATGTAAATAAAAGAATTGGTTTTTACAAAAATTTTATAAGTATTGATATTGATTTTTTTAATAATAATTCATAATTGTTGGGTAAT
>CAZZVO010000482.1:0-1628 GCA_964657505.1 uncultured Mucilaginibacter sp. | reverse complement strand
ACATCCGTTCAGTTGCCGAAAAAGGCTTGCAAAAAGCAGGTTTAAGTTTGGAGGAGATCAACCTGTTTGCCATCCATCCCGGAGGAAAAAAAATCCTGGAAGCCGCAGAAGAAGGTTTGAATATTTGCAAGTGTAAAAACAGTTTTGCTCATAAGGTTTTGGAGGAATATGGCAACATGTCTTCCGCCACGATTTTGTTTGTGCTGCAAAAGTTGCTTACTGAAAAAACAGATCAGCCAGAGCAAAATATCCTCAGTTTTGCTTTTGGTCCGGGTCTAACCGTGGAATCCATGGTGCTGAAAAAAATCAGCAATGATTGATATTGTTATTATCGGCGGCGGTTTGGCGGGTTTGTTTAACGCAATCCTGTTAAACCGCGCTGGTTTTAAAGTGCTGCTGATTGAACGTAAAACTTATCCTTTCCATCGGGTTTGCGGCGAATATATCTCCAACGAAACCATTCCGTTTTTAAAAAAGCTGGACATTAATTTAGAGGAACTGGATGTAGCACGCATTAACCGTTTAGAAATTACCGCAGTTTCGGGCGCTAAGTTTTCTCAAAAATTAGATTTGGGCGGATTTGGATTGAGTAGATATACTTTCGATCATTTTCTCTACAAAAAAGCGTTGGCAGAAGGCGTAAATTTTATGCTTAATACGAAAGTGGAAGAAGTCCGTTTCCAAGATAATTCCTTCCAGGTATTTATTCCCGGAAAAGAAATTGGCGCCCCGCTGGTAATCGGTTCTTTCGGAAAGCGTTCCAACCTCGACCAGAAAATGAACCGGGAATTTTTCTATAAAAGAAGTCCGTATTTGGCTGTAAAATTTCATATTAAAGCTGATTTTCCCACTGATCTCATCCAACTTAATAATTATAAAGATGGTTATTGCGGCGTAAGCAAAGTTGATGGCAACCGCTGGTGCATGTGTTATTTAGCGCACCGTGACGATTTGCGGAAGTACGGAAACTTGCCAGAACTCGAGCAAAACGTGATCCGCAAAAACCCATATTTAAACCGACTTTTTGAAGAAGCAGAATTTTTGCTGGATAAACCGGAAGTGATTAACGAGATTTCCTTCGAGAAAAAGCAACCTGTAGAACAGCACATTTTAATGAGCGGCGATACGGCTGGCATGATCGCGCCGCTTTGCGGAAATGGCATGACGATGGCGATCCATTCGGCCAAAATCCTTTCCGAAAAAATTGTAGAGTTTTACCAGCCGCAACAGTTTTCACCCGATAAAAGAAGCATGCTCGAACAGGCTTATACTTCGGCCTGGAATAAAAATTTTGCCAACCGTTTGTGGACGGGAAGGCAAATGCAAAAACTGTTTGGCCGAAATTCTGCAACCGATCTCACGTTAAAAACCTTGAACCGTTTGCCTAAAGTGGCTGATTTCCTGATCAGTAAAAGTCACGGACAGCCATTTTATTAATTCGATTGTTGCTGATGCCTGATTTTTCAAAGCGATCGTTTCAACCGGAAATCATGGACGATTTTGGCCTTGATGCCAAAGAAATCGACATACTTTTAGATGGATTAGTATGGGTAAACCAGCTTTTGGGCGGATATAACGTGGTTTTTTCTGCCTTAAAAGAAGTATCAGTCCGAAAAAACTTCCACATC
>CAZZVO010000481.1:0-1629 GCA_964657505.1 uncultured Mucilaginibacter sp. | reverse complement strand
GTTTCGCTGGGCGTGGTTATTTCTGGTATCGTTATTTATTTTACGCACTGGTTTTGGGTTGATAGCGTGGTGAGTTTAATTATTGTAGTCGTAATTGTGGGCGGAACCTGGGGATTATTGAAAGAAAGTTTACGCCTTGCCTTAGATGGCGTTCCGAAAGAATTGGATGTAGAAAAAGTGAAATCGGCCATGCTGAAAACCCAAGGCGTTTTAGATGTACACCACTTACACATTTGGGCGTTAAGCACAACCGAAAATGCTTTGACCGCACATTTAGTGATCGATCAAACCAACATTGCTTCTTTTACCCATATAAAAGAGGAATTGCGCCACGAACTGCTACATTTAGATATCCAGCACAGCACTTTTGAGCCGGAGTTTTCGGTGGAAAGTTGTAGTAACCAGTATTGTTAGCGTCTCCGGTTTAAACAGCTTTTTTGAGTTTGTTGCGTTCAAAATGTAAATCGTAATCCGTTTGTAGTGCCATCCAAAACTCGGCCGCTAATCCTAATTCTGCCTCCAGTTTTAAGGCGATGTTTGCTGTAATATTACGCTTCCCTTTTATAATATCGCCGAAATGACCTGGGTAAATCCCCATTTTCATGGCAAAACCTGATTTCGTTATTTTCCTCGCCTCTAATTCATCTTTTAAAACCTCACCAGGATGCAATTCTACATCCAAAAAAATCTCGTTTCCTTCTTTATCTAATATTTTATCGTTGCTCATTTTATTATTGAAGTTATTTAAATTATTTTACTAAAAGACTGAATATCAAAGCTTAAAGACAGGACACACCCCTAACCCCTCTCAAGATGGGAAATATGGCGCAGACCTGTCCCAAACCAGAAAGGCGGCGATAGAAAGGTAGCAAACTATACTTTCCCTCTTGAGTGTGTCCTTCCATATTAATATTTAACAAACCTGGTTATAGCCTAATCATATCTGAACAAAAGTTTAAACAACCTTATTGAATAAATATTAAATTCAAATGCTTCTTTTATCGACTAAATTTTATCAACCCATTCCAGTTTAAGTAAGCTTACGGCTTGCCGCGGCAAATTGATATTCATGGTGATCGAACCGTTGTCCGTTGTAATTATTTTAGCTTTTCCTGTAGTTTCCAGCATTCCGACTTTTTCTAATGTGGCAATTTGTGCCGATGTTGGTTTTTGCGGAGAACCCATTTTTTTCCAGACTTCGTAAGAATTGCTGTGGTTTTGATCGATCCGGAATTCGATAACTTTTACTTGTTTAGCAGGAACATGATCGAGAGTGATTAACACCGGCGAACCAGCATCCTGCAAATCATCATCATGATAATTCCAAACCATTACCGCTGCTGCGTTTTTATCTTTGGATGCCAGTCCGCCAATATCTGTCTGGTTCCGCACGCTCGAATCGCGTACTGTTTTTAGCGGGTACATTTTGTTGCCCTGCACTTCAACCCGGTTTCCGGTCATCATCCCAAACATCCTAAAAACATTTAAAACCGGTTTGTCCACGCCGTTGGTGGCCAAATCACGGAAACCGGCAAACCAGGGCTGATCTTCAAACTCGAACGACCAGGAAACAGCACCTTTAAAGTTGACCTGGTATTGATCGGCCAGTAAATATTCCCTGGCAAAAGA
>CAZZVO010000480.1:0-1632 GCA_964657505.1 uncultured Mucilaginibacter sp. | reverse complement strand
ACCTCTCTTCTTTTTTCTTCAAAAAATCTCATTTCGCTACTTTAAAGGTTCAAATTTAGGTAATTATCAACAGGTTTTCGTCATGCCTGCTTACTAAAATTAGGTCAAACCTACTTAAAGTACAGCAAAATCAGCAGGTTGTTTGAATGAATTATTGATTAAGAAATTGTTATACCAAATTTTGCTGATACGCCTGCTGCAACTCCAGCAAGCACGGTGCGCACAAACAACCTTCGTATTGTTCTGCAATGTGTTCTATTTCGTTATGCGTTAATTGCACTTCGCTGCACTGGCATTTGGTGAACGAATTGGCTTTACATTCAATCCGGTTTTGGCAACGTTCGCAGGCAATAATTTCGTGCTTAGTCATTTTTATGCTGATACGATTTATATTGATACTGTTTTTATCGGCATAAAAACAGTATCGCTTATAAACAACAAACGTTCCTCGCGAGAGAAACGTTTTGTTGATCTAAATTTTATATTGATAAAAGAAGCATCGGGCTTCAGTGTTGATACTTTTATGCAGAACAGGTTACGCAACCTTCTTCCATCGAACAACTTGGGCCAGCCGAAATTTCTTCTGCAACCTGATCGATATGTTCCGGAATTACTGCATCCATATTTTTTCCGCCCTGGTTCTCCACCGTAAACTGTACCGCTTGAGCAGCAGCTTGTGTACGCAGATAATACATTCCCGTTTTTAAACCTTTTTTCCAGGCGTAAAAGTGCATTGAAGTTAGTTTGGAAGCGTTTGGCTGATTTACAAAAAGATTTAAAGATTGCGACTGGCAAATGTATGCGCCACGATCGGCAGCCATATCAATGATGGTACGCATCTTGATTTCCCAAACGGTTTTGTACAAATCTTTAATCTCCGCAGGGATTTCCGGGATATTTTGGATCGAGCCATTTGCCGTAATGATCTTGTTTTTCATGTTGCTGTTCCACAAACCCAAAGCAACCAGATCGTGCAGCAAAAATTTATTCACTACCACAAATTCTCCGCTTAAAACACGGCGCGTGTAAATGTTGGAAGTATAAGGTTCAAAACACTCGTTGTTGCCCAAAATTTGAGAAGTGGAAGCAGTTGGCATCGGGGCAACTAATAAGGAGTTGCGGACGCCATGTTTTACAACTTCTGCACGCAATTCATCCCAATTCCAACGGCCACTATCTGGTTTTACGTTCCATAAATCAAACTGAAATTTTCCTTTTGATAATGGCGAACCTTGAAAACTCTCGTAAGCACCGTCTTTGATTGCTAAATCTTTTGAAGCCGTCATAGCTGCAAAATAAATGGTTTCGAAAATCTCTTTGTTCAATTTTTGCGCTTCGGCACTTTCAAAAGGCAAACGCAATTTGATGAACGCATCGGCCAAACCTTGCACGCCCAAACCAACCGGACGATGGCGCAAGTTTGAATTTTGTGCTTCGATTACCGGGTAATAATTTTGGTCGATAACGGTATTTAAGTTGAGGGTAACCTGGTAAGTTACTTCATACAATTTTTCGTGATCAAACTGCCCATTAATTACGTAGCGCGGCAAAGCCAGGGAAGCCAGATTGCAAACGGCAACTTCATCGGCAGCAGTATATTCTATAATTTCGGTACAAAGATTAGAACTTTTG
>CAZZVO010000479.1:0-1642 GCA_964657505.1 uncultured Mucilaginibacter sp. | reverse complement strand
GGGTAACTTATCCAACTGCCTGCCTTTTTGTAATAAGACCAAGGATTTTTTGGAATCGTACCTGGTATAACTCCTGCATTATATAACTGGCGAAAATGGACTATTGAGCGAATGCAAAGTACCTGGAGAAATGCTTTCGCTCTTTCATAATCCCAGTAGATTTTATCTTGATTGGCAACTCTATCAGTGCCGAGAAACTTACCCCAACCTTCAAATTCTTTATATGCCATTTCCGGGCTGGAAGGAACAGTTTCCAGCCGGTCTCCGCTTTTACGCCACTTAAAATATTCTTGCTGCGTTTTTAACCCTAAAGCTTGTACATATGCTTTGGTCTGGTCATAGGTCAGCATTTTCTTTTTCTGCCTGTCTTTATTACCTGTTCCCAGCCAGTCACCTAAATCTATCCAGCCGGTATGTTTATATTCCTTTTCAGGACTGTAAGGGATATTTTTAGGTCTTTTGCCACTAGAGCACCAAGTCCAATATTCATCCCGGTTCTTTAGTTTTTGTTTCCGCATAAAAGTACGTGCTTTCTGAAAAGGCAGAAAGCTAAAACCTAACCAGTCATGCCAGTCTATCCAACCGCTATCTAAATACGTTCTTTCCGGGCTGGAAGGAATAAATGCCGGACGCTTCCCTTCCCGCTTCCACTCGTTCCATTCTGCTTTGCGCTCAAACCCTAACCTTTGAATAAATAACTTTGCCTGTTCAAATGGTAAATACCCTGGCAAGGCTTCTGAGGGAACGTTCGCCCAAATACCGTTCTTTTTTCGTAGAAAACTCAAAAAGGAGATATTACGGTAACGGCAGGTTTGCGCTATAGTCAGCATTTGTAGGAATTCCTTTATTCCTCGGACGTGCATTTGCCCTTTGACACCACTCCTGTGCTGCGCGAATGCTTTTACTGCCGCTTCTGCATTATTATTGTTCCAGGGCACGTTGTCGTAATGAAGAAATGTCCACAACTCTTCCCAGTGCTTTTTTAACCTTTTTGCATATTTACTTGATAGTTCGCTGGTATAAGGACGTTCAATAAACTCTTTGAAAAAAAGATCAACATCGTTTTGATGCTTTTTGAGGTATGCTTTCTGCAAACCAAACAGGTCGATAGTTTCAATGATGCAGCGCAATAGCCTGCTGAAATTAGAAACGATGGTTTTGTATTCTTCGTCGAAAGGATTTTTAAACAGGTCATCATTAAGGTCACGTAAAAGATGAACAAGGCATTTCTGCCGCTTCACGTTCAAGGTATCATAACCGGGATAAAAATCCGAAATGATAATGCCTTTATAATCCTGGAACAAGTCCTTTAAAAAACCTACTTCACGGGTCGAAGTGTAATGGTAAAAAACAGAATGCGTAGTAGCAAACACCCAAACATAACCCGATTCCGTGGCCAGTTTAATAGTTGTTTCGTCAACATGGATAACCGGACTGTTTAACACAATGTCTTTGGTATAGCTTGTCACCGGTTCCCAGGTTTTGTCCCACCATTTGCTTTTGTACATAACCAGGTACATCTTACTAATCCATATTCCGTATTGCTCCTGAATAAGCTTGCTGATCATCTCGTTACTGATGTGATAGTTGACGTAATAGTCAATTACAAGCGCAAAAAGATTATCTCCATAAAGCATCATGC
>CAZZVO010000478.1:0-1666 GCA_964657505.1 uncultured Mucilaginibacter sp. | reverse complement strand
CCAACCCAACAGCATGATGGATACCCGCAGCCGCGAACTGGGCAAAACCATTATCAATAAAAAACCGGATTGGGATGTGCGCGTAAAAGACCGGATTTTGAACTTGAAACCAGAAGAAATTGGTTATCAAAAAGTATTGTCGTTGAAGATGAACGGCATCACCCAAAAGTATAAAACCGAAGAAACAATTTTGGTTGTTGATTTAGCTTCGCCGATTTTGCCACATGCGAAAGCTGTTTTCGACATGACTTTTGAAGCGCAAGTGCCTTTACAAGTTAGAAGGAGCGGCCGCGATAACCCGCAAACTGGCGTCCGTTATTCCATGAGTCAGTGGTACCCGAAAATGTGCGAATATGATTACGAAGGCTGGCATCCAACGCCTTACATAGCGCGTGAATTTTATGGTGTTTGGGGCGATTACGATGTAAAGATCACCATCGATAAAAAATACATGATTGGTGGAACCGGCTATTTACAAAATCCGCAGCAAATTGGTTTTGGGTACGAAGCGAAAGGGACAACCGTAAACCAACCGGCAGGAAATACGCTAACCTGGCATTTTACCGCACCAAATGTGCACGATTTTATGTGGGCTGCTGATCCTGATTTCAAACATTTATCAGCTCAAACTTTAGATGGAAAAACCATCAACGTAATTTACAACCGCGACCCGAAAAAACTGCAACAGGAATTTGAAGCGTTAAAACCAGCACAAAAAGAAACTTATCAAAACGTAGAAAACTACATCAAAAACTGGGACGAGCGTTGGCAACAAGTGCTGGATGCTGCTGTACAGGAATTTCCTTACATCCAAAAAACTTTTGGACCTTATGTTTGGAAGCAGTATTCCTTTGTTCATGGCGGCGATGGCGGGATGGAATATCCGATGGCAACGCTAATCAACGGGCCAAGTTTGGGAACCGTTTTCCACGAATGGATGCACAGTTGGTACCAAGGCATGATGGGCACGAACGAAAGCGAATACCCCTGGATGGATGAAGGCTTCACCAGTTATGCAGAAGATTTGGTTACCCATGATTATACTGCTTTTAGGCGCAAAAATATGGCTGCTGCCGATCCGACAAATAAACGGCTAAACGTGCTGGACTCGGTGTTGAACGAGCAACCGCATGAATCGGCCTACAAAAGTTATTTTGCTTTGGTGAAGTTGGGCTTGCAAGAACCATTAACCACACACGCAGACCATTACGAGACCAACGCTGCGTACACCATTTCTTCGTATTCCAAAGGTGAAATATTTTTAGAGCAGCTCGGTTACATCACTGGCGCAAAAGTGCGCGACCAGATTTTGTTGCAATACTATCGCGAGTGGCACCTAAAACATCCAAATGCCAATGATTTTATGCGCGTTGCCGAAAAGGTAAGTAACCTAAAATTGGACTGGTATAAAGAGTATTGGATCAACACGACCAAAACCATTGATTACGGAATTGACAGCGTTTGGCAGGAAGGCAATAAAACAAAAATCAGGCTGATTAACCACGGGAAAATGCCGATGCCGATTGACCTGCAGCTTACCTTTCAAAATGGAAAAAAAGCACTTCATTATATCCCAATGTATTTGATGTTTGGGGAGAAACCTGCCGAAAATGCTATCCCTCGCATTGTGGAACAACCTTGGAAATGGACACATCCAACTTATACT
>CAZZVO010000477.1:0-1667 GCA_964657505.1 uncultured Mucilaginibacter sp. | reverse complement strand
GTTCTATGATTTGATTAGCTTGCTCTAAATCTCCCGAAAAGCAATGAAAAATGCCGCGTAATTTCTCGTCGTGCTCTTCCTTCAATATAGAATAAACCTCGTTAAAAGCAGCACGGCAATGGATCACGATTGGCAGGTTTGCTTCTTTTGCCCACCTAACTTGTGTACGAAATGCATTTTGCTGTTCTTCCAACAGGTTTTGTTCCCAATATAAATCGATACCAATTTCACCAACAGCATAAATTTTTTGATGATTGTCCCAAAGACTTTTAATATTTTGCAGTTCTGTTTCCCAGCTTTTAGTAACGCTACAAGGATGCAAGCCCAACATCGGGAAACAATTCTGTGGAAAAGTTTTGACAAGATCAGCCACCATTGGAACCGAAGCAGCATCTACATTTGGCAAAAACAACCGGGTAATTTGGTTTTCCAAACAGCGTTGCATTTTCAAGCCGCGTTCCAGCGCATCCTCTTCGTAATATAAATGGGTATGCGTATCCGTTAAAACCATCGGTTTCAAAACTAAATAAAAATGCCTCCTGTTGGCTACAGAAGGCACGTTTTGTTTATTTTTTCTTTGCAGCAACCGGCTTTTTGATTGGTTTTTTAGCTGATGCTTTTTTTACCGGTGTTTTTTTAGCAACCGCCGGATGTTTCCCGGGTTTGATGCTTAACAATTCTACATCAAAAACTAACGGACTATAAGGCGCAATATCCGGACCGGACTGGTTTGGCCCGTAAGCTAATTTTGAAGGAATGATCAGCCTTGCTTTCGATCCTGTGTTCAACAATAAAAAACCTTCGTCCCAACCCGGGATTACCTGCCCTGCTTTCACCACAAATTGAAAAGGTTCGTACGGCCTTCCATCCTGGAAAACGCCTGCTTTTTGCGCTTCTTCTTTGGAGTTGGTGTCGAAAACTTTGCCATCCAATGTTTTGCCAATGTAATTGACTAACAAAGTATCGCCAGGTAATGGTTTTGGTTTTGCAGATGGTGTGATGATTTGATAATGTAAACCAGAAGCTGTTGTTTTTACGCCCGTTTGGGTAGATAAAAACTTGGTGATCCGTACAGTTTCATCTGCTTTTAGCTTTTCAGTAGCTTCCAGAGCTTTCGCTTCGGCGGCTTTTTTCTCTGCAATGGCTTGATCTAAAGATTGTACCCTTTCAATCTTCAAAACATAAATAACAGAAGCATTTTTGGCGAGAAAAGGCGGACGCTGCTGTTCGCGGTTTTTGAAAAGCGAATCGGCCGGAACCATTATCCGCACGCTATCTTTTAAAGTAAGCTGGGTGAAAATATCCATCAAGTCATCTACCGTTTGCGATGGCTGGCATTGCGTAGTAAACGGCTTGCCGCGCTGGTAACTACTCATCAAAACCGAATCCTTTTCAGTTTTAATGGCGAGGTTGAACGTAATCACATCGTTTAGTTTGATCCGGTCGCCGGGATGTGCATCAATAATTTGATAACGCGCCCCTTTTGTAGTCGTTTTTACCGGGTTCTGTGCCTGCAATTTTCCGCAGAAAACAAAGAGCAGGAAAGCAGAAATGAGATAAGGTAATTTCATGTGGTTTAAAAAAAGCCTCCGTTTTTGGCGGAGGCTGTCATATTTGTCTTTTTAATTTTTACTTTTTTACTGGCGGATTTGCTGGTGCCTGTTGTT
>CAZZVO010000476.1:0-1683 GCA_964657505.1 uncultured Mucilaginibacter sp. | reverse complement strand
CCGCAAAAAAATCAATGTGTTTGAGGTTTTTATTGAAGGTGCAAAAGGTGGGTTGGAAACTTCTTTTCGCATTATTCCTTACCTGGTGGCGATGCTCGCTGCCATCAGTGTTTTTCGTGCTTCCGGTGCTTTAGGTTATTTGGTTGATGTTTTTAAATGGGGTTTCGGTCATCTCAACATTGATACCCGTTTTACAGAAGTTTTGCCCATCGGTTTTATGCGGCCTTTAAGCGGTGCCGGTTCGCGCGCCATGATGCTGGATAATATGCGGCACTTCGGCACCGATAGTTTTATTGGCCATTTATCCAGCGTTTTATATGGTTCTGCGGATACTACTTTTTACATTGTGGCCTTGTATTTTGGTTCTGTAGGAATTAAAAAAACACGTTATGCCATCCCGGCTGGTTTGCTGGCAGATTTTGCCGGCGTGGTAGCTGCCATCTTGCTTTCGTATTTGTTTTTTGGCTGATGCTGTTTTTATCAACCTAAATTTGAGTAACTATTCCGCCTTGTTGTCGTACAAAAAATGGCTTAACCGATAATCGGTTTTTTGTACTTCATAAAAGGAAATGAAAAAGGTAGGGATACTTCTTTTACTGTGCATATTTTTACTTCAACCCAAAATCAATGCGCAGGACCACATGTATTCGCAGTTTTTTAACTCGCCTTTGTATTTAAACCCGGCTTTGAACGGACAGTTTGACGGCGATTTCCGCATGAACTTAATTTACCGCAACCAGTGGGCTTCCATCCCGGGCACCTTGTCCTACTTAACCGCTTCTTTCGACTACAACATACCGCGTTTTGGCGGCGGCATCGGTTTAATGTTTACCCGATCTGCTGAAGGCACGGCTTATCTTACCAAAAACAATATTTCGGGTCTGTATTCTTACAGCGTTGGTTCTGACGATTTTGTACTATCGTTCGGTTTGCAGGGCGGGATTACTAACCGGGTGATCGACTGGAGCAAGCTGATTTTTGATGACCAGCTCGACCAAACCATTGGTATTATTGCCGGGCAAAGTACCTCGGCAGAACAACCCGCTTTTAACAATAAGTATTATTTTGATTCTGGCGCAGGCGTTTCACTTACTTTAAATAGATTGCTACTTGGTGGTGCTTTACAGCATATTAACAGTCCGAACGAATCTTTTACTGGTGCAAAAGCAATATTGCCCATGCGTTCTACTTTTCATGTGAGTTACCGTTTACCTTTAAGCAGTTATGGTGATGATGACGGACAAGACGGTTCATACATCATTCCTTCCATTATTGCTTACAACCAGGCTAAAGTAACTTCTATCAACGCTGGTTTGCAGTATAAACGACGGGGCATAAACGCAGGTTTATGGTACCGTTCCAGCGGCAATACAGGCCAGGAAGCTTTTGTTTTAACGTTGATTTTCGATTTGTTCAACAACCGCGATTCGGGCGAAAAGCTTCGTTTTGGGATGAGTCATGATGCCAATTTCTCCCGCACCAATTACACCAACTCCACCGGCTCAACCGAAGGAAGTTTGGGTTACGAAACAACCTTGCCAACCAGCAACCGCGAGTCTAAAAAATTTCCCGGCTCCCGCAGGTGTTACGATTTTTACTAGCTTCGACCTAAAGCTTTTTGAAATTCACAATACTGTTTTTACCACCTCAATTTTAGTGTGATAAAAGAAGTATTAGCAATTT
>CAZZVO010000475.1:0-1693 GCA_964657505.1 uncultured Mucilaginibacter sp. | reverse complement strand
TCCAGCAAAATCACACAATCAGAAACGTATTCTTCCAAGCCTTGCCGCGTTAAAGAGCCATCGCCTTTTTCGCCGGTAATAATGGCCGTTACACCTTTTTCTTTCAGGAAATGGAAAAGCCGGCGCAGTTCTGAACGTAGAATGCCTTGGTTGGATAAGCCCGAAAACAAGTTTTCAATGGTATCTAAAACAACCCTTTTAGCACCAATACTATCAATGGCATAACCTAAACGGATAAACAAACCGTCCAGGTCGTATTCGCCGGTTTCTTCAATTTCGCTGCGCTGGATGTAAACATAATCCACCTTAATTTTTTTTTCTTCCTGCAACTGTTTCAGGTCAAAACCTAAAGAAGCTACGTTCATGGCCAGTTCTTCGGCCTTTTCTTCGAAAGCGATAAAAACACCCGGTTCGTTAAATTCTGTTGCACCACGTACAATAAATTCTAAAGAAAACAGCGTTTTGCCCGATCCTGCTTCCCCGCAAACCAATGTTGGCCTTCCTTTAGGTAAGCCGCCGCCGGTAATATCATCTAAACCGGTTATGCCGGTTGGCGTTTTGGGTAAACTACCCGGCTTTGCAGCCCTAATTGCTTGATCTTGGTTTGACATTATATTTAACAGAGGTAATTTTTGAAATGCTTTTTAAAGATAAAAATAATCCGAACTACCCAAACAGTTTAACAGCATATTTAATCGGGATGGAATTAGGGGTGCTTCTTTTATCGACCTAAAACTTGTATTAAACGGTACTTTGCAAATATTTGTTGCCGGATTATCCATGAGGGATTTGATTAAACAAAGCGGTTAAACAATCCTTCAAATCCTTGATGGAAACCGTTATATCTTCCGTAAGAGAAGCACTATAGGATAGGTTTTTTTTCGGTTCTTCGTTGTGATAAGCCGTGTATTCCAAACCCATTAATGTTGCTAAGTATAGAAAATGGCCGGGCATATAGTTTGGGGAAAACAACTCGAACAAATGCGTTCCTGGCTCGCACCAAATCACATTTGAAAACGATGCGCCATGCGGGCCGATAATAAAAGAGGCATTTTTATAGATTTCTACCTGCTTGGCAATTGTCCTAAAACGATCTTCGATGATGATAAAGCCGAATTCCTTTAAAAGCACAATCAGTTCTGGTTCGTTGGTTATTTTTCTGCGCGTTGCACGGCTGATGTAAACCCTGTTGTTTTGTGTTTTGCTAATCTGCAAATTACTGCTTACGTATTTTTGCAAAGCATGTATATCGGCAATATTTGGATAAAACCAATGGCCACTGTTGCCTAAGATGACCTTGTTAAATTTTACGTTATAAGCATTGCTATCAACAACTAACTCAGGATCAACATCAAGCATGTTGAGGTATTCCTGCTCGTATTCCGTATGAAAAAGTGGATAAGCGATTACCGCATTTGCAAACTCATCCGATGCCATTGCTTCTTTTATTCGGCATAGTTTGGCAAAAACCAGGAAAAGAAAGTCGTAGTAGCCGCCAAAGGTAACGCCATCATTAAATTGTGCCCAAGGCGCGATCAAAGTATCGGTAAACTTTGGCAAACGTTTTTGGAATTTGATGAGCGATTTATAAAAACTCGAATGGTCGAAATCGGTACAAAGCACATTTTGATCAACCTTAATAGCACCGTACATTAGCTGTTTTGCTGATACATCCGAAGCGTTGAAAGACCAG
>CAZZVO010000474.1:0-1700 GCA_964657505.1 uncultured Mucilaginibacter sp. | reverse complement strand
CTACTTTTGGAACTTTCGCTATCAAGCGACACACCTAATATTTCAAATGATTTTAAGTGGTGTTTTTCATAAATTTTTACGAGCGATGGGTGTTCTGCCCTGCAGGGCTTACACCAACTGGCCCAAAAATCAATTAAAACGTATTTACCCCGTAAACTGAGCAGATTAATAAGTTTTCCGCTGGTGTCTTTTTGAGAAAACAAAGGTGCCGGATGACCTATCATTATACTATTGAACTGATCTATCTCTTTTTTTAAGAGAATGGCAGTAGGTAATTTTTGAAAAGAAGGTGAAAGCAAATTATAAAGGGTATCTGAGGCCAAACCTTTTTTAATAGATGCATAGATATTAAGTGCAAATATGCTCAAGGCAGATGTTTTAGCATGTGTTATCACATAAGCTTTGAAAACACTATCATACATTTGCCCGGAAACTTTGTCAAACTCGGCCCGATATTTAGATAGGTTGACAGAGTCTTTTGCCATTCCATAGGTTCTAATCTGTTCTCCAATTACATTAAGGTGCTTTTGGTACTGCCCCTGCATCTTACTCAACATTTCAAAATCCTGCTGGTAAACAGATCCTACAACATTATATTCTCCCCAGGTTGAACCAACATTGATATTAATAGTGCCGGGCGAAAGGCAAAACCTCATTCCCTTGTTAGACATCTTTGACCATAATATAGCCGCTAAAGGTTCTTCTGTAAAACCGTCAAACTTAGCAACGCCTTTTTTTACAGTTGCGCTATCCGTAATAGTTTCAAGACCGGTTAATGCCTTTTTATAGTAAACCAAATATATTTGAGAAGGCATTACCTTTAACTGGCTTAAATCAACCGATACAAAAAATTTCTGTTTTTGATTAGTCTGTGCCTGACTCAAACAAGTACTTAGCACAAATGCAGTAATTGTAAGTAATATAGTTTTCATAATTTTAGCTAATAGTTTTTAACAGCGAAAACATTATAGGCGTCCGGCGATGTTGAAGCCGCCCCATATCTGCCGCTTATAACAAGTGTAATAGCTTTAAACCGGGCAGATTGGATTGTAGGTGATGATGTTTGCAGAAGTGAATAAGAAGCCATCAAACTATTATCCAAAGTATTTCTAACATCAAAAATATACCCTGTTTTAGCTATAGCAGCAGTAAGGGTATATTTACTGAAAGCACTTTGATCTTTATAAGCGAGGTTTGCGAATTCATTGATGGTAGGAGTGGTACGTAACGTGATATTTACTGCCGGGCTATTTATGGAAATGTTGATAAAGCGGACAGCAACTGCACTATCTATATACCTGGGAATAGCTGTTTCCGGGTTAAATATAGTTTGATAATTAGACTGGTTTCCAGTAACATATAATGAGTACGCTGTTGAAGGCTGTAAAGTAAAACTTCCATTCAACAATTGGTTAAGCGTATCTCTGGCTGGCACAACCCTAAGGGAAACCAAACCAGCTGGAATACCATATTCACGCGTACCCTTATAAATGATTGAATCCACCTTCGTTGCATAACTCAACCCCGTTGCATATGGGTTGAATTTTATTGCACCTAAACCTGTAGTTGCGTTAACAACAGTTACAGAGGAAAGAAGGGGCTGCGGATTTGTGTAGATGTTTTTTTTACATGCATTTAAAAACAAGCATATTATTCCTAAAAAGCAAAATATTGTGATTTTCATTTTATTAATGTTAGAT
>CAZZVO010000473.1:0-1720 GCA_964657505.1 uncultured Mucilaginibacter sp. | reverse complement strand
GGAATTATTTTGTAAAAACCATTACGCGTTTGCTGCTGCCGGTATCTTTTGTGATTGCCATCGTTTTGGCTTTTAACGGAACGCCAACCAGCTACAAAGGCAAAGACCAGTTTTTGTCGGTTCAAGGTGATACGGTAAATGTTTCCCGTGGACCAGCCGCACAAATGATTGCGATTAAACATTTAGGCACTAACGGCGGCGGCTGGTTTGGTGCTAACTCAGCACATCCATTAGAAAACCCAAACTACCTGACGAATATGGTGGAGATCGTCGCCCAATTTATTGTACCGGTAGCGATGATACTGGCTTTTGGTTATTTTATCAGAAGGAAGAAATTAGCCTGGATCATTTTTGGGGTGATGATGATTGGTCTATTGATGCTTCTTTTACCCACTATTTTTAGTGAAGTTGGCGGTAGTTCGGCTATTGCCAAAATGGGAATCAGCCAAACAACCGGTGCAATGGAAGGCAAGGAAGTCCGTTTCGGACCAATGGCCACTGCTTATTGGAGCACTTTAACTACAGTTACCTCCACGGGTTCTGTTAATGGCATGCACGACAGTACCATGCCACTTACGGGTTTATGGGAATTACTGGCGATGATGATCAACGGTTTTTTTGGCGGATGCGGCGTTGGTTTGCTCAACTATTTTATCTACCTCATTATTGCCGTATTTATTTCAGGGTTGATGGTTGGGCGCACACCCGAGTTTTTAGGCCATAAAGTAGAAGCCAGGGAAGTTAAAATTGCAGCCTTAATTACGTTATTAAGTCCGTTTCTCATTATGTGCGGCACGGCGCTATCTTCCTATATCGTAACAGTACATCCTAATGCAGATTGGGCAGTTAAACCATCAACCTGGCTTAATAACCCTGGCTTTCATGGTTTTTCCGAAATGTTGTACCAATACACTTCATCAAATGCAAACAACGGTTCCGGGTTTGAAGGCTTGGGCGATAACAATATTTTCTGGAATGTTTCTGCCGGGATCGTGATCCTGTTAGGCCGCTTTTTACCAATCATCGGCCCCATTGCGATAGTAGGTTTACTGGCACAAAAGAAGTATATCCCGGAATCGGCAGGAACATTAAGGGCAGATACCGTAACCTTTGGCATCATGACGTTTGCGGTCATCATGGTTTTAAATGCTTTATCTTATTTTCCTGCACTCGCACTTGGCCCGTTGGCAGAGTATTTTTCCATGCCTCATTAAGCCTCACCCCAAACCTCATCAGAAAGAAGTTTTAGAATACTAAAATGAAAAATCAGTCTAATAAATTATTTGAACCTGCTTTGGTGCAAACAGCACTAAAAGAATCGTTTATAAAGCTTAACCCCAAAGTGATGCTCCGCAACCCGGTGATGTTCACTGTAGAAATTGGGACGGCAGTGATGTTATATGTTACGATTTACAGTTTAACACATACCGGCCAAGGTTCATTTGGATACAACCTGGCGATTTTTATCGTTTTGCTGCTCACCGTGTTATTTGCAAATTTTGCAGAAGCTATTGCAGAAGCGCGCGGTAAAGCACAAGCCGATAGTTTACGCAAAACCCGGGAAGAAACACCGGCAAAAATGGTTGCAGCAGATGGCTCGATCACGACTATTTCTTCCAGTCAGCTAAAAAAAGGCGATTACTTTGTTTGCGAAACCGGAGATACCATTCCAACAGACGGCGAAATTACCGAAGGCTTGGCTACGATTGACGAATCGGCC
>CAZZVO010000472.1:0-1721 GCA_964657505.1 uncultured Mucilaginibacter sp. | reverse complement strand
CTGCACATTATATTTATTGTATTCTACAGGAACCGTGATCATATCCGGCGAACCATTTAGGATGATCTTTAAAATTTCTGGCGATAACTTCTCAATCGGCGTAGCCAACGAAAACTCATATTTTTTGCCTAACGCCTTCAAAACCTGGAACATCCAAGTTTCGCGGTATTCGCCAAGCGGAGCCAAACCTCCGTTTAAAATACTCAGTTTACGATCCGGAATAACAGAATCTTCTTCTACTTCGGAGATATAACCCAAGCCATCGCAGCGCGGACAAGCACCGTAAGGCGAATTGAAAGAAAAGGTGTTAGGCTGAGGTTCATCATAAGAAATCCCCGAAACCGGATCCATCAAAAATTTGCTGTAATAGGAAACCTGGTTTTGCTGATCGGCTACGCGAATGATCCCTTTGGCAACTTTTAAAGCCGTTTGTAGCGAAGTTTGCAGTCGTTTTTCATCTTTTTCGGTGATAACGAGCCGATCAATCACAATATCAATATCGTGGATTTTGTAGCGGTCCAACTGCATTTTTGGTTCTACATCTTGTATCGCACCATCGATCCAAACTTTTAGATAACCTTGTTTGCGAATTTGTTCAAAAAGTTCGCGGTAATGGCCTTTTCTCGCTTTAATAACTGGTGCTAAAATATTGATAGGTTGTCCGTTGTATCTTTCGAAAATGGTTCGGTAAATCTGGTCTTCGGATAAACGCTCCATCTTTTCCCCGGTAATATACGAATACGCATCGCCGGTACGGGCAAAAAGCAGGCGCATAAAATCGTAAATTTCGGTAATCGTACCAACCGTTGAGCGCGGGTTTTTACTCGTCGTTTTTTGTTCGATGGCAATAACCGGACTTAACCCGGAAACTTTATCAACGTCCGGCCGCTCCATTCCGCCCATAAACTGGCGCGAATAAGCCGAAAATGTTTCCATATAACGGCGCTGTCCTTCAGCATAAATCGTATCAAAAGCCAGGGAAGATTTGCCGCTGCCGCTTAAACCGGTAATTACCACCAACTGGTTGCGCGGAAAAGAAATATCAATATTTTTAAGATTGTGCACCCGGGCACCGTACACTTCCACTTCACTTTGCTCGCCCAGGTCAATCGTTTTTTCAGCCATGTTCAATTCAGAAATAGTTTTTACTTAATGTTCGTTTGAAAATTCTTCAGTAAAACGGATGCTTCTTTTATCACCCCAAATTTATCGGCATAAAAGAAGCATTGTAAATTTGGCAAGCCTCAACTTAAATAATTTTGAAGGAATTTTTGCAAAAATAAGCAAAAAAGGCCATCCCAAATGTGGGACAGCCTTTTTTGCATTGTGCTCCTTGTGTAATGTTTAATTAAACGCCACGTAGTCGGCTTGGTTGTAACCGAAATCATTTGGCCGTGTAATCATTTGTTTAACCGCAACCAAATCATAAATGTACCTGCCTGTTTCATGATTTAAATGCATGCGGAAATAATTGTGCTTTTTCTGCCTTTTCATTTGATGCGCCAACTTGATAGAACCGTTGTTGTAAGCGGCCGCAACCAGCGTCCAGTTATGGAACTCGCCATACAATTCGCGTAAGTAAATACAAGCGGCAACCGTAGATTTTTTTAGGTTGAGGCGCTCGTCGTGGTTACCGTTAACTTTCAATCCATAAGTGCGCGCCGTACCAGGCATAAATTGCCACAAACCTTTTGCACCTTTTGGCGAAACGCCTTGTTCCA
>CAZZVO010000471.1:0-1723 GCA_964657505.1 uncultured Mucilaginibacter sp. | reverse complement strand
CCATTAACCATCAACTATCAAATGGTAAGTCTTTCAAAGAAACCTGTTAACCATCAATTAAATGAGTATGTTGAGCGTCTGGAATCAGGTGGGACTTTACTTCCTGACACTCCTCAAAACTTGCTGGAAGTAGTCGGCATTCTCAAAAGCTATGGTGTAGTTCTGGATAATTATTCAAACATCCTAAATTACATGGCTAGAGAACAGTATTTAATCTTTTTCCCATTTTTTAAATACTTTAATGGAGACCTTTCTTTCAAAAAGTTATTCCAGCACTTATGGCATAATAGAATCAATTTTGAATATGCTGAGTATTGTATGAGAGCAATGCTTTGGCATGGTGGGGGTGGATTAGATACATATTTAGAGTCCAAGGAATTTAAAGATAGAGCAGATGCCGTTATTAAGGTAAAATTCAAAAATAATCCCCTGATTTCGTTGCTTAATCAACTGTTTCCTGACTTTTTAACTGAACAATTGCGGGTATCAGCTTACAATACTGGATTGGGGCAATTTTGGCGTGTCATGGCTGATATTTTCCTGAGTTTGTCAGACCTGTACGATCGCGGTAAAATCAAATCTATTCCTGATGTTGTAGAACACGTAAAAGATGGTTTAGTAGCAAACGCAAATCTGCCAATTACCTATGCTGTCAAAATTCAGGATAAAGTGTATGAAATTATTCCCGCTTCTGTTGGCTTGACTTTTCTTGCAGATACAGCAATACCCTATGTAGAAGCAGTTTTCTTCCGGGGAACGCCCTTTCACGGTACAGTTTCATATAACGCCCAAGCTTATCAAATTTCCCCCGATCAAAGTCGATTTCAATATGGCGCTTTGTATGCCGATCCTTTACCTACTGGTGGTGCGGGGATTCCTCCTACCTTACTCATGCAAGATATGTCCCACTTTCTGCCAAATTATTTGCATGAAATCTATAAACGTAGTCTACGCGGAGAAGATGATTTGCTGGTACAAATTTGTCTGAGTTTCCAAAAATCAATGTTTTGTGTAACTAATGGGGCAATTTTAGGCCTATTACCTTTTCCTTTAAATTCTCAAGATTTAGATGAACAACAGGCAAATCGAGTATTTCTTAAAAAATGGATGGAGCGGTTACAAACTTCGCGTTTATATGAGCTAAATAATTGACATTCCCCAAACGAATCCTGAAGAAAATTGGCTTCACGCGAAAAAAAAGACCTATGGCTACCGTGAGCGCGATGAAGACAAACGACAGGCGTTCATAACGCAGTTTTTCACCCTGCCAAGGCGAGAATATCGTCTACCTTTAACGTCTTAACCGCCTTGGCTATTACTATAAATGAGCTAAATCATAAAGTAGAAATTTTCAAAGCGGTTTTAAAACAATTTAAAAAAGTATCGCCGAAAGGTATTGAAGTAGACAACAACAAATTAATAGTATTTTTTGTTTATTTAAAATAATGGCATTTCCAGCCCTAAGATTTTCTGATTTGTTAAGTTTCGTCTTGATAAATTTTACTTCTATGTCCTACTCTAACTACACTTATTAACAAAATATCATCATATATTTCATAAATTACGCGGTAATCTCCTACTCGAATTCGATAAGAATTTTCATCAACTTTTAATTTTTTAACTCCGTCTGGACGCGGTTTTGTACCCAAATCTAAAATTCTTGCATCGATGCGTTCTTTAATATTGGTTGGTAGTTTATTTAGTTGTTTTGTAGCACTCTTAG
>CAZZVO010000470.1:0-1723 GCA_964657505.1 uncultured Mucilaginibacter sp. | reverse complement strand
GAAATGCCATTCAATTCATCAATTGCAGTATTGCAAGCAACTGCTCCCGGTGTATTAAAAAAAGCACCATACAAGTAGATGTTGCTTAAAGCGCCTACAACCCCGCCGTTTAAAGTAACACGGACCCGGTCGTAATTTTGGTTTGGGGTGATCGAAACTTCTGCCTGGTTGTTGTTGCTAACCGTAGTTAATAATGTTGAAGCAGCCAAAGGTTGGCCGATCGCAGTGTTTCCGTTGTATGCCTGTATAGTTACGGCGCCGAGAACGGTTAAACTGAGTAACTGATCACCCGTTCCAATTTTTACCGTTACCGGTGTTCCGGCTGCAGGTGTGGTTGTTGTTGGAAAAATTAACGTTTCGTAAGTTGAAATCCCGCCTATACCAACGGTAACATTTATCGTGGCGTAATCACTAAAGTTGGAATTTACTGCATTATCGGGATTGGTTACCACACAACCAACACAAACGCCAAGTACACCAGTATTTCCGGTTGCTTGGGTGTTTGCATAAACCCGTGTTTGGGCAACGGAACGCAGGTTTATCAGCATTAAAAAAAGCATGGCTAAAAACAGCACGGCATGCTGTTTCGGTTTTCTAAAAGTAACGCGTACTTGCATAAACTGTAGTTTTATTTTTGGTTTGCAGAAGACTTAGCTGTCTATCGTCGTCTGCGTTATTTGAAACCAATACTACGAGCGGTTTAAAAAATATTTCTAAATCAGTTTATTCATAAAAAAGCATGGTGTTCATTTTATTCATTGTAAAATTTTAAAAAATCGCGTATAAACAATTTTCGTAAATGGTCAGTTAAATAAACCTACTTCTAAGCCAGCGTACACCGTACGATAAATCTTTGTATTACTGAGTATTTTTTTATTAAGCCAATTTTAATCTTGTTTTATGATTATTTACAGCCAACATTTCTTTTCCCTACTCAAGGAATGTGTGCTGGCAAAAGCTGAGATCAAACACTTAATTCCTTCTGAGTGCCATAGACTATCATTGTTGATATTTGCACGAACTAAAAAAAGGGTAAGCGAAACCACTATCAAACGGGTGTATGGTTTTGCGTTATCTAAATTTAAACCGTCACCTTTTACAATACAGGCACTTACAGAATATTGCGGTTATGAAGGCTGGGAAGATTTTTGTGAACAACAGGAAACGGAGGATGAACAGCCGGCAACCGAAAAAAACTCGTGGCGGAACCTGCAAACTCGTGCCGGAAGGGTTACACAATTTACACTACAGGCTTTAAAAAAACGCTCGGGAATCCCATTTGATTTAACCATCAAAAGGAAAATTATAAAGGGACAATTTGATGCTTTTTTACAAAGCAAGCAGCAGGTTATGCTTTTTACTGCTCCATCTGGTTATGGCAAAACAATTGGGCTATGCCACCTGGTTGATGATATCCTTGACGAAAACGTTGCTTCAAATACCAATAAAAATACGGTACTCTTTTTTAACACGTTAGCCATTAATTCCATCTCTGCCAATGATCTGAACTTAAGCAACTGGTTTTTATCTTTTATCGGGCTGCAGCCAAATGAAAGCCTGATTAATCTGTTTGAAGAACGAAACACTGGCGTGGATAATTTTTTTCTCGTGATTGATGGCTTTGACGAGCACATGTTTAAGCCAGACCAGTATCTTGTTTTTTTTAACCAATTGATCGATATCATCTCTTATTACAGCCAGTTTCCCTGGTTTAAAGTTGTTT
>CAZZVO010000469.1:0-1742 GCA_964657505.1 uncultured Mucilaginibacter sp. | reverse complement strand
TGGTGGCGGAAAGATTTTGTACGCTGGTACTCCGGAAGGTTTGTGCAAAGTGAAAGAGAGCTTTACCGGAAAGTTTTTGCAAAAGGAAATGGGTTTGGCTGTTTGATTTGGAAGAAGCGTAGCCTCGGTACATTTTGTAGCAACGGAATTAATTCCGTTGACAAAACAGGTTATAATTGCTAATACAATGAGTTAAAACCCATTGCTACAAAATGCGCCGTACCTACGGTACTTAATTTATGCCGATAAAAGAAGCATTCGCTTTTTATAAACATTGCCGCAATAAAACCTGTTAGCCATTTATGCTAAAACTACTTACCTCAGCACAGATGCTCGAAACGGACACGCATACCATCAACACAAAACCAATTACTTCTGTTGATTTAATGGAACGTGCCAGTAAAGCTTTTGTAAACTATTTTTGCAACCATTTTCCTGATAAAAATATTTTCATTTCTGTTTACTGCGGAACAGGAAATAATGGTGGAGACGGTTTAGCCATTGCACGATTGCTGAAAGCAGATCAATACAAAAGCATCAATGTAAAAATAGCACGCTTTTCATCTCATTCAACGACAGATTTCGACACCAATTTTAACCGCATAAAAGAAGCAATGGTTGATTTTATAGAATTAAAGACAGGAGAATTTCCGCAGGAAAATGCCGAAATAATTGTCGATGCTTTGCTGGGCAGCGGTTTAAATAAACCATTATCAGGTGCTTTTGCTGATCTGGTTACGCATCTCAATCTCCTTAAAAAAAAGGTGGTTGCAGTTGATGTGCCAACTGGGTTTTTTACAGAAGGTGTAATCGACCCAAAAGCAACCGTTTTAAAAGCAGATTTGGTAATTACTTTTCAACGGCCAAAATTGAATTTTCTGCTGCCCGAAAGTGCTTCTTTTATGGATGATTTTATAGTGGTTGATATTGGCCTGGATGAAAACTTCATACAAAACGCAGACAGTTATTTCCATTTGATCGAAGAAAAAGATGTGGTAAAAACAGTATTGCCGCGCAAAAAATTTCAGCATAAAGGAACATTTGGACATGCTTTATTAATCGCCGGTCAGGAAAAAACGATGGGCGCAGCTTTACTTTGTTCTACCGCTTCGGCTTACGCTGGTTCTGGTTTAACAACTGCTTGCGTTCCGGCTTCTGGTTTAACCGCTCTAAATACTTTGATACCGGAAGTGATGGCGATTGTGCGGGAAGAAAAACAAATGCCGAAAATTGAATGGGAGAAGTTTACGGTAATTGCAGCCGGGCCGGGATTAGGAAAAGATTCGCAGGAACTGATGGAAGCACTTTTATCAAACTATAAAAAGCCAATTGTGCTGGATGCCGACGCTTTAAATATGCTTTCCGAAAACGCTGATTGGTGGAAATCAATCCCAGAAAATTCTATTATTACGCCGCATGTAAAAGAGTTTGATCGTTTGTTTGGAGAACATCATTCTTGGTGGGAGAGATTGGAAACGGCAAGGAAACAGGCTTCGGCAAAAAAAATAGTGGTCATTTTAAAAAATCAATACACAATTATTGCCACGCCTGATGGTCAACTTTATTTTAACCCAACCGGAAATTCGGCAATGGCTTCAGGTGGAATGGGAGATGTGCTGACTGGAATTATCACTTCCTTTCTTGCCCAGGGTTATACTTCTTTTGAAGCTGCTTTATTAGGGGTTTTTATCCACGGAAAAGCTGGGGATGAGTTGGCTTTAAACCATCAGAAGTCAACCGTT
>CAZZVO010000468.1:0-1744 GCA_964657505.1 uncultured Mucilaginibacter sp. | reverse complement strand
TGAATATTTGTCGAAATAAAGTTCTGCTTCAAGCAAAGTAAGCAAGTCTTTGTGGAAGACGGGGTGTAATAAAAACTCATATACCATTTGCCGCCTTAAAAGCAAAATTTCGATTTCATTTTTTTATTTAATTTTAAGAGGATAAGCAACGAATTTTGTCAGCAAAACAAAATAGCTTATCTGAGTCAAATTGGGCGCGATTTAGTATCTATCAGGTAATATATCACGCCATTAATCTTATCCAAACTGACAAGACCATACTTAAAATTTCGGTTATTACCACTCTCTCTTAATCTTTTTTTCTATTCTAACACTGCCTCTGATAGCAGATTGTTTTGTATCAGCTCAAATAGGGTGTTTTTGTATAGTCTTCATTTGGGACTCGATCAAGTTTATTTCGGGAGACCACCTTCCAAGCAACATTGTATAGCTGACAATAACACAAATATTTGTCAGAATCTTGATAATATCTTGACAGCCTGTATGAGGAAAGCATTCTTTTGTCACTTTTTTATTCACGCACAGACGCTGATCTTACATTTGTTGAATAATTGTTTTTTTTCAATATATTGATACCTTTTAAGGGAAAAAGAATAAAAAATTTATTAAATATACTAAATATTTAGTATATTTAATACCTGTATACACATTTGTGGACATTTTATGAACTGGTATAACATATCTACTTTCTATTGGTCAAATAGCGATTTATGAGGAAGTCTGATCTAGCAATAGCGAAGACTCGTCAAAAATTAATGAATTAGTAAGAATGATTTGCCATAGTTCGAGGTACATCGAAGTACCCTAAGTGATTAATGTTGCTACCTTAGCAATTTCAGTTTGTCAAACTGTTATACAGCAAACTTTAATTTTCTAAAAAGCATTGACTTTAAGGGCTTTAAATGATAATCTCTTTATCAAGAAAAAAAAACAAATAAAACTAAATACTTTGAGATTGTTAACTTTATACTCATCTATTTGTGTCCATTAGCCTTACCCAGAAAATATATTTTTGTTCTAAGCAGAACAAGGCAATTGTTCTCAAAAAAATTGTAACATGAGTTATTTTTCTGTTTCAGAAAATCTGAGGAAAAGGGCAATATAAAACTTATAGAGAGACGGGTAGATTGTATGATTTTATGTAAATTTTAAGTGAAGTATTACTCATGGCTCCACAAACTGAAACGAAAACTGGTGCTGGTTTTAAGGCTGGTGTTAAAGATTATAGACTTACGTACTTTACTCCAGATTACCAAGTAAAAGATACAGATATCCTGGCAGCATTCCGTATGACTCCGCAACAAGGAGTACCGCCCGAAGAGGCTGGTGCCGCAGTTGCTGCAGAGTCATCGACAGGTACTTGGACAACTGTATGGACAGATGGTCGTGCGACAAGCAGTTGCATTTCATAGTAATCTTATGGCTACAACTTAAAAAGTTGTATTCCTGCTGATTCAAGCTTGTACACAGCTTGTGCTCAATACTGAGGGGCACATTTTGTAAAAGATGTGTCTTAAGCATTGGTATAAAGTACTGTGGGCATATCCTGTTCGTGTCCATAGGCGAGAGCAAGTAGTTCACGGATAAATCGTTTGAAGCTTCGTCAGTTCGAATGGGGCTGTTTTAACTATTATCAAGTTAGACAGTCAAAATTGGGGTTTGATTCGTATCTGTCTGTTATACGAATGTGTACCTAGACTACCCCCGGAGTAAAGATTTACACCGTCGAGCTGCGCATCTATAA
>CAZZVO010000467.1:0-1757 GCA_964657505.1 uncultured Mucilaginibacter sp. | reverse complement strand
AATTTAGCCATGCTTTTTTTATGTGGTTAAATTTTGGATTCTAATTTAACGAAGCCATATCAATTACAAAACGATATTTAACATCTGCATTTAACGTGCGCTCATAAGCTTCGTTAATTTGATCGATATTGATCATTTCTACATCCGAAGTAATCCCTTTTTCGGCACAATAATCCAGCATTTCTTGTGTTTCTTTAATTCCGCCAACCAAAGAACCAACCAAACTGCGGCGACCCATAATTAAAGGGAAAGCTGGTACTTCGGAT
Organism: uncultured Mucilaginibacter sp.; assembly: GCA_964657505.1. GTDB lineage: Bacteria > Bacteroidota > Bacteroidia > Sphingobacteriales > Sphingobacteriaceae > Mucilaginibacter_A. Next base: position 1,491 of record CAZZVO010000467.1, on the reverse strand, counting down.
GGTGTTGGCGGCACGCCCAATAAAATCATTACGCCATTAGTGCGCAATAATGGCAAATAATCATTGTAATTGTGTTTAGCAGAAACTGTATCGATGATAAAATCAAACGTGTTTGCCAAACCTTCCATCGTTTCTGCTTCGGTAGTTAAAGCAAAATGATGTGCACCTAATTCCTGTGCATCTTTTTCTTTAGATGGAGAACGGCTCAGCATGGTAACTTCTGCGCCCATTGATGCAGCTAATTTTACGGCCATGTGTCCTAATCCGCCTAAACCAACAACTGCTAACTTGTCGCCAGCTTTAACGCCCCAATGTTTTAACGGAGAATAAGTAGTGATACCAGCGCATAATAAAGGAGCAACTTTTTCCAGCGGTAATTTATCAGAAACGCTCAACACAAAACCTTGGGTAACAACAATGTGTGAAGAATAGCCACCGTTAGTAATGGTCTTTTTATCCTGCGATTGCGAATTGTAAGTTTGCGTATTTCCGTTTTCGCAATATTGCTCCAAATCGTCTTTACAATTGTTGCAATGGCCGCAACTATCTACAAAGCAACCAACACCAACGGTATCGCCTGCTTTAAACTTAGATACGTTTTCGCCAACCCGGGTTACTGTTCCAACAATTTCATGTCCCGGAACAACCGGATATTGTGTGCCGCCCCATTCGTTGCGCGCGGTGTGAATATCAGAGTGACAAACGCCACAATATAAAATTTTAATTTCTACATCATCGGCGCCAGGTTCCCGGCGGTCAATTTGATGTGGTGCTAATGGTGCTTCGGCTGCTTGTGCCGCGTAAGCTTTAACTTCTGTCATGTTCTTGTTTTAGTGTTGTAACAAGTATCGGGCTTTTATTGTTTAGCGAAAGTCAAAAGCCTTGCGAGCAAACCAAACGCCAGCTTTTCTGGTAGTATCCATAACACCAATTTTATACCGATAAAAACAGCATTATGCCAAACCGCCTCGCCAATTCTTCGTCGCCATATTTACAGCAGCACGCCAATAACCCGGTGGATTGGTTTCCCTGGGGACAGGAAGCACTGCAAAAAGCCAAGGATGAAAATAAATTATTGCTGATCAGTATTGGTTATTCCGCTTGCCACTGGTGCCACGTAATGGAGCACGAAAGCTTTGAGAAAGAAGAAGTTGCCGAAGTAATGAACCGCTTTTTCGTGTGCATTAAAGTAGATCGGGAAGAAAGGCCGGATGTAGATCAAATCTACATGAGTGCCGTACAATTGATGACAAACCGCGGCGGCTGGCCGTTAAATTGCATCTGTTTGCCCGATCAGCGTCCGGTTTACGGTGGAACGTATTTCCCCAAAAAAGACTGGCTAAACTTGCTCGTAAATTTGGCTGATTTCTGGCGGGAAAAACCACAGGAAGCCGAAGATTACGCCGTCCGCTTAACCGAAGGCATCCACAAATACGAACAATTTGAGTTTGTAAAAGAAGCAAAGGAATATTCAAAAGACGATTTGGAAGC
>CAZZVO010000466.1:0-1758 GCA_964657505.1 uncultured Mucilaginibacter sp. | reverse complement strand
AAAAGGATGAGTGCAGATAAAAGAAATGCTTTGGGAAGAGGCTTGAGCGCTTTGCTGAATGATTCTGTGCATGTAAACGGAACAAACGGAAAAAATACGGCAGAGCCAAACACGGTTAATTTAGAAACAGAAGGTTTAAAAGCTGTTAACGCCGTTAAAATTAGTGAGATTGAAGTAAACCCTTTCCAGCCAAGAACAGAATTTGACCAGCAAGCTTTGCAGGAATTGGCGGATTCTATCCGAGTGCAGGGTTTGATCCAGCCGGTTACGGTGAGGAAGATTGGTGCGCGTTCTTACCAGTTAATTTCGGGCGAGAGGCGTTTACGTGCTTGTAAAATAGCTGGGTTGACGGAAATCCCGGCGTATGTGCGTACGGCCAACGATCAGCAAATGCTGGAAATGGCTTTGATTGAAAACATCCAACGGGAAAACCTGAACGCTATAGAAATGGCTTTAAGTTTTCAGCGGATGATCGACGAATGCAACCTGAAACAGGAAGAATTGGGCGACCGTGTAAGCAAAAACAGGTCAACAGTAACCAACTATTTGCGTTTGTTAAAACTGCCGCCGGTGGTGCAATCTTCCATCCGCGACGGAAAAATTTCGATGGGACATGCACGCGCTTTGGTAAATGTAGAAGATGCTTCGAAGTTGCTTTTCATCCATCATCAAACCATTGAAAAAGGTTTATCGGTACGGAAAGTGGAAGATATGGTGCGCGAACTTCAAAAAAGCAGTGCTAAAAGAAGCATCGCCTCAAAACCTAACGCAGTTTCTTTTGAAGTGCAAAAGGTGCAAACAGATTTGTCTTCCAAGTTTAATTCGCAAGTTAAAGTTAAAGTTGGCCAAAATGGAAAAGGCAGCATCGAGATCCCGTTTTTATCGGAAGATGATTTAGGCCGAATACTCGAAATGCTCGATTGGTAATATGCGGATTTCGGCCATACTTCTTTTACTGGTGTTTTTTTATGTTGGATCAGCCTCGGCCCAAAAACGTCCGGTAAAAAAGCAACACCGCGATACGGTAAGCACCGAAACCGGCGATACCACGTCTGTTTTATCGCCTTTCAAACCAAAATCAGAGCAGCCCAAAGACAAAATTTATCACCCAGACAGCACGCACAGTCCGCATAAAGCAGTTTTAAAATCCTTGGCTTTGCCGGGCTTAGGCCAGATTTATAATCACCAATATTGGAAACTGCCTATTGTTTATGGCGGATTTGTTGGTTTGGGCTACTCATATTATGTGGCTCAAAGCAATTACAAATTATATTTAAAACAGGCTACAGCACTTTCGCACGGCCAGTTAGGCGACCAGGATAAATTCAAAAATATTTCCCTTACACAAATTACGCCTTACGTCGATTTCTATCACCGAAACCGTGATTTAACGATTATTGGTGTAGTTGTTTTTTGGGGAATCCAATCGATTGATGCTTACATCGCTGCCAAGTTCCAGCATTCTTACACGATGGACAATGATTTAGGTTTCAAGGTTACACCAACCATGATCAGCGGGCCAATGTCTGCTTACAGTTACATTCCCGGAGTAAAAATTACTTTGAGGATGAGGTGAGGAGGAGGTTTGGGGTATGAGGCATGAGGTTCGGGTCAATGTGATCTCCGGCTTGGATTATAAATTACTATTGCATTTATTTAGGGCTGATAGCTGATACCTTTAAGCCCATACCTATAAAAACGATGAAAATAGCTTTACTCGGATACGGAAAAATGGGCAAGATGATCGAGCAGATTGCC
>CAZZVO010000465.1:0-1772 GCA_964657505.1 uncultured Mucilaginibacter sp. | reverse complement strand
ATTGGGCTTATTCTGAAAAGAAAAAATTCGCCTTGCCTCAGCCTAAAAAAGAAGAAATCACCGTTCACCCTTACGAATTAATGGGAACGATGCTGATCTGGGCTGCGTTTTGGGGATTTGCCGGTGCCAAACTGTTTAACGGGTTAGAAAACTGGAACGAACTGGTAAAAGACCCGGTTGGGATGCTTATTGGTTTTAGCGGTTTAACTTTTTACGGTGGACTGATTTGTGGTGGGGCAGCAGTAATGTATATCGCGCATAAAAATCACATCAAACTCATTCACATGGCCGATATTGGTTCGCCCGGAATGATGATCGCTTACGGCGTTGGCCGCATTGGTTGCCAGCTTTCTGGCGATGGCGATTGGGGAATAACTAACACTTCGCCGAAACCAAACTGGCTAAGTTGGGCACCAAATTGGATGTGGTCTTTCCGTTTTCCGCATAATGTTGGTGATGAAGGTATTGCAATTCCCGGTTGTATCGGCAAATACTGTCACGAACTTCCCGTTCCTGTTTATCCAACTTCTTTTTACGAATCTGTTATTTGCATTGCGCTTTTTCTGTTTTTGTGGAAGATCAGGAAATATATCATTACACCAGGTTTAATGTTTGGTATTTACCTGATTTTAAATGGTACAGAAAGGTTTTTGATCGAACTGATTCGCGTAAACACTAAATATCATGTCGCTGGCCTTGCTTTTACCCAAGCCGAATTTATCTCCACCATTTTGGTTTTGACTGGGATTGGGTTTGGTGCCCAAGCATTTTTAAGGGATAAAAACAGCATTCATCAAACTGTTTAATGGCTGTAACTATCCGCAATCCTTTTGTAAAAAAGCTGCTTAAAAACGAGGTAGTGCGGTTTTTTCTATCCACTGGTGTTGGTTTTTTAGTGGACGCAATAGTTTACTACTTCGTTTATCATTACGTTTTTATTGATACCGGCATTAAAGTTTTTGGTTTTACCATTTCGAGGACTGTCATTTCCCTGATTATTTCTTATTCCTGTTGCATCATCTGCAATTTTTTGCTCACCAAATATTTTGTGTTTGCACACTCCAAGCTCTCCTCGCGGAACCAATTTTTACGTTTTTTTTCTGTCGCTTTTCTGGGTTTCTTTGCAAACCTGCTTTTATTGAAGCTATTTGTTTACAGCTTCAAATTCTATCCGCCGCTGGCGCGGATTATTGCTGCTTTAAGTTTGGGCGTGGCCAGTTATTTCGTCCATAAGTTTTTTTCATTCAACATTAAAAGAAGTCCAAAATGAATTTAGAGATATTGTGTGTCGAAGTAGTGGCATTGGCCAAAGAAGCCGGAAATTTCATCAAAACAGAAGCCGGAAAGTTTAATGCCGACCGCATCGAGTTTAAAGGTTTAAACGATATGGTTTCTTACGTAGATAAAACTTCCGAAGAGATGATCGTAGCCAAACTACAGCAATTGTTGCCCGAAGCAGGTTTTATCACCGAAGAAAAAACAGTGGTAAAAACAGCAGAACGTTACAATTGGGTAATTGACCCGTTGGATGGAACTACGAATTTTATACACGGATTGCCAATTTATTCGGTGAGCATTGCGCTAAAAGAATACGAAGAACTGGTTTTAGGTGTGGTTTATGAGATTAACAAGGACGAGTGTTTTTATGCCTGGAAAGATGCGCCAGCTTATTTAAACGGCAAAGAAATCCATGTTTCTGATAAACCAACCTTGGCGGATAGTTTGTTGGCAACCGGTTTCCCGTATTACAACTTCGAAAAAGAAGATGCTTA
>CAZZVO010000464.1:0-1774 GCA_964657505.1 uncultured Mucilaginibacter sp. | reverse complement strand
ATGTAGAAAGCTTACCTTATACCATGTTTGGACGAGGGTTCGAATCCCTCCGGCTCCACTAAGTTCAATGTTAAAACAGACTAAAAGCCTGCAAATCAAATGATTGCAGGCTTTTGTTTTTTAGTCAAATGGCTATATTATTCACCAATTCGCAATAAAAAGGAGCGTAATTCGGTGAGTAAGTTTTAGAAATTCCTTACTCACCAAAACGACCTATTGCTTTGATAATCAACGTGTTAAAATTTTGAACATCTTGTACAGTTGTGGTTGCAAGCTTAATTTTGTTTAACTTTTTAATGCTTAAAACATTATGAAAACTAATTTCAGCTTGCTTTTTTATTTGAAAAAGCCAAAGAACTATCAAAACGGCCTGGTGCCTATTTATCTACGTATTACCGTAAATGGTAAACGTTCGGAAACTACCACCGAGCGCGAGTGTGATCCCAGCCTATGGAACAGCATTGCTGGCCGATTAAAAGGAACTAAAGAAGACACTAAATCATTTAACGCCTATTTAGACACTTTGCAAAAACAAGTGTATGAAGCGCACAGTCAATTGACCGAAGTAAAAAGCAGTATTACCGCTGAAACTCTTAGGGATAAATTGTTGGGTAAAAGCGAAAAAACAAGAATGCTTATAGACATATTTAAAGACCATAATAAAAAAGTTGCCACATTAGTTGGTAAAGAATATGCCGCAGGTACGTCGATTCGCTATCAAACCTCACTAAAACACACCCAAGAATATTTACAGTGGCAATACAAAATGTCGGATATAGATATTAAAAAAATCGATCATGATTTTATTACCAATTATGAGTTTTATCTCCGATCAGAACGCAATTGTGCTAATAACTCTGCTTTAAAATATATAAAGAATTTTAAAAAAATCGTTGGCATTTGCTTATCAAGCGGGTGGTTAGACAAAGACCCATTTATCAATTACAAAATAAGGATTAAGCAGGTTGACAGGGTTTTCCTTAATGGAGATGATTTGCAAGCTATGGCGAACAAGGTATTTTCAACAGAGCGCTTAAACCAGGTAAGGGATATTTTTTTATTCTGCTGTTTTACGGGTTTAGCTTATGCTGATGTAAACAAGCTTAAACGCAACGAAATTGTTAAAGGTCTGGACGGAGAAATGTGGATATTCACAAAACGTAAAAAAACAGATACCCCAAGCCGTATTCCATTACTACCATCTGCCTTAACTCTACTTGATAAATACACAGCTCATCCAGTTTGCAGTAATTTTGGTAAAGCTCTTCCGGTAAGTACCAATCAAAAAATGAATTCTTATTTAAAAGAAATAGCAGGTATTTGCGGGATAGATAAACCTTTGACTTTTCACATTGCCCGACATACTTTTGCCACTAACGTTACACTATCCAACGGTGTACCTATAGAGAGCGTAAGCAAAATGTTAGGTCATACCAATATTAAAACTACACAGCACTACGCTAAAATATTGGATTTAAAAGTTAGCCAGGACATGGCAGCCATCAAACAAAAATACGCTAGAATTTAGTCTTATGATCTCTAAGGTCACAAAATGTGACCTTAGAGAATTTCGTTAATCATTCAATAAATTAAAAATTAAAAAAACTTATAGTCGTGACTGAAGCTGATTCAGACAATTTTTTTAACAGAAGTAACGGCGCTGGTGGTATAAGGTTGCACATTCCAAAGAGCAACTGCAAACCGCCGCCCAGGAAATGTGCAACAGTTATCGAAAAGAAAATAGCACGTAGACTTTGATTGTTTTAAAAGCCCT
>CAZZVO010000463.1:0-1775 GCA_964657505.1 uncultured Mucilaginibacter sp. | reverse complement strand
TCCTTTTGATGGCCGCGGCTGATCTTTTAAAAACCAATCGGGAAACTCCTTCAGGTATTTTCCATCGTTAAAAAACGCAGGCAGCCATTGTGCATCTTCCGGTTCCTGCTCGTCGCCAATTAAGCGGTTTGCCCAAACATTGGTTACTTCGACGGTTAATTTGTTTCCTTTCGCTTTTAATAAACCTGCGGGAATTTTGATTTGCCACGGAGCTGTCCAAACTACGCCTAAATCCGTTCCGTTAATTTTTACACGGGCAATATGGTTTACTTTGCCTAAGTCTAAATAGATTTCATTTTTGTTGATGGGAGAGAAATCAAAGGTTTTGGAATAAACAGCCGTTCCGCTAAAATATTTGATTCCGCTTTCCGGGCGTTTTGTCCAGTCTTCCAGCGAAGTAAAATTAACCGGATTTGCCAGGCCGCCCCAAATTGGATCAAATTTAACCGTCCATGCTCCGGTAATTGCCTTTACTTCTTTTACCACTGCAAAATTGGTGTTCTTAACCGACGATTTGCTAGCTGCTTTCCTGAAAACTATAAAAAAACTTTGCGCCTTGTCAAAATTAATTGGCACGGCAGTATAACCTGTGCTGTCTTTATACTGATTTAAATTGCGCCTGCTTTTGGTAACCGGGTTCCACAATTCGGGCTGCATACCGGCAACTTTAAAATTGCAAACTACGGAAACCGGTACGCGCGAAATATTCGCCACAAAATAAACGTCCGTATTGCCGCTGTGGCGATGGATGAATTTTAGTGAATCTGTATTGGTACCAGTTGCGGTAAAATCATTAGGCACGGGTTGCGCAATCCTCCCCCATTGCAGCAAAGCCTGGCAACGCTGCCAATATGCTACCATCGCTTTTGCAGGTTCCCACCAGGTTTGGGTACGATCGAAATGCGTTCCCCAGCGGCCCATAGTTGCGCCAGGTTTGTATTTATCCGCAAAAGCTTGCTGCACAAAACGATGGATCACAAAACGGTTAACACCGGCGCAAAAAGCGGCATCGCCAATTGGTTTTAGCCAGGCTGGGGTTTCGCTCCATTTGCTTTCTTTAGAATCGCCGGTAAAAGCTTCTGCTTCCACAATATTTTGTCCTGATTTTCGAAGTGCATTTACTGTTGGCTCCAATTCATATGGTGAAAATTTGCCGCCGTGCGTCCAGAATTCCGTCATTACATTTTTTACCAGAGGCATAATTTCTTCCTGCCGCCATGGCCCGCCATAAGGCTCGCACAAAAAAGTTAGGTTGGCGGCGGCGAGTTTTTTGGAGATGGTGGTAAAATAAACATCGCGATACAAATCTTTAATGGTGGCATCAAAATCTTTCACAAATTTCAACGAATCAGTTTTATCGTTACCAACAATCCTTCCGGCAAAAGTTGCTAAGTAAGGTGTGAGGTCGTAGCCTCTCCGCTTAGAAAACTCTTCGGCCATTTTTGGAGTCCAATCGGCTTTGCCAGCTTCAAAACTATCAAAATGAACGTGCGTAAAACCTGTGCCGATCAAATCTCCCAAATGTTTCCGGATCTCGCCGATCACGTGATCCATATGGAAACTAATGGCTTCTTCACTCATTTTATCGCACTCCAAACCTTTGGCTTTCCAGGGCGCAGGCTGAATATAAGTTCCGGTTGTGGTATGGCCAAAACGGTAAATAATCCAATCTCCGACTGGCGCATCCCAGTTTAAAGTGCCATCGGCTTGCATTTTAGACGTTAGGTTGATGACCTGGTTGACTGCCACAATTCCGCTTACCGGCATGGCCAACA
>CAZZVO010000462.1:0-1777 GCA_964657505.1 uncultured Mucilaginibacter sp. | reverse complement strand
CTTTTTTATTGGTTGAAACAAATTCCAAAACAAATTTAGTGGAATAAAAGAAGCATCGTATCAATCTAAATCTATTGAAACAACCAATAATTTTCTAAGCGCTCTTTTGCCCGCTGCCGCTATCAAATAGTGAGAAAAGTTTGATAACAGCAGGTATGCCGGCCGCAAGTGCACTCACATAAGCAATCAGTTTAGAATAAGCTTCCTGTTGCGAGGTGAGCAGAAAGGCCAGGATGGCAAAAATAACGACTAATAAGGGCGTTTTCAATTTGCCCCAATTGCCGTTGTCTTGCATTTGGATTTTTATCTTTTGTGCTTCGGTGTTGCCAATGGCTGTCAATATAAAATTCCGGAAACCACGGTTGAACAATTTTAAAGTTCCATCAGGACGGACAATTACGCCTTTGCTGATCAGCATGCTCAAATTGTAATCGTCGAAAGCATTAACCAAGCCATCTTCGGCCAAATCATACAACAGAAATTTCTCTTCTTTGGTTAACGATTGCCAGATGTACATGTAAAAATAATGTGCCGTAACTTGTAATTTAAAGGCCAGCGCATCTCCGTTGGCTGCTTTTTCTTTTTGAGGAAGTGAGCCTGCAGCTTTGATCGCTGCGTTTTGCATCTTGATTAAAAAATGCGTGTATTGCGTTTCCTTCACAATCATTTCTTCCCAATCCGGAAGGCGTTTGTTATAAGCTTTTCGTTCGATTGGCTGGATTACAATGCGGTAATGGCCCAACAATACATGCCAACGTTCCAAATCCTGCACGGCTTTACTTGCTGTTGCTTCTGCCAGGGCATTTAAAGAATCCAGGAAAGCAATTGGATGAATGGCCGACAGGATAATGATCTTACACTTATTCTCAACCATCAGCCTTTCTAACAGGTTTAGTTTGATGCGGCTGGTTGTTTCATCCTTAATATTATATTCAAAATGATTAACCAAGATTAGCTTATAATCTTTTGCAAAAAGGTCATCCTGTTTCTTTTTCCAGCGGATATTATCATCGGAAGCAGGATCGTTATTGTCCGGAATCTCAATCAGATCAAGTACCAAAACATTGTTATTTTCGGGTTGCTGCGGATCATAAATAAATGGCTGTCCGTTTTCCTGCACCAATTGTTTGGTGCTGATCTTATTTAAAAGGTAGAATAATTTGTGCGAACCTGGCAACCCGATGATAAACAGCAGTTTGTTTAAATCATTACAAAGCAGCACTTCCTTATCGATGGCTTTCCAAATATTGGTGGCAGGTAGGTCTAATGCAAATAGCTTTCGGATGATGTTTAAAATCATCACATAAAAAACAAGCAGTAAAAGAAGCATCAGCAGCCAGAACAGAATTTCCCATTTATCAAATATCACTGGCAAACGGTAATTTAGATTAGAAGAGCGGAGCATGAGGTAGCCGCCAGGTTTGCGTGTTTCCAGATAAGTTGTAGTGCCGTTGTTGTTGTACAAGGCATCACTAAATAAAGGGTTGTAAAAGAAGCTCAAGTCTGTAGCTTTAGACTGATATAAATTGCTTTCCCTAATCGCCGATGAATCTTTGTAAAAACGGAATTGGTTGAGAACAGCAATGGTTAAAGATTCTTCGTGGTTATACCGGTTTGTGCTATCGGTAATCTTTCGGTTGGAATAGCCAACAGATTTCACCCAAGATCCATCAAAATACACTGCGTTTGTATGATCTTTAAGATGGCTGAGATAAGTACTATCGGCGTTTGGATTTTTTTCCATTATACGACGGGCAAAGTCGTAAAGCCGGAAACG
>CAZZVO010000461.1:0-1792 GCA_964657505.1 uncultured Mucilaginibacter sp. | reverse complement strand
CGCTTACCAATTATATACGCCAGAATTTGAAACGAAAAACTCCGCCAGTCAGGGAGGTTATTATTCCGGAATGACGCCAGGTTCTGCCACTTACCCAGGTTTTGCTGCCAACGACGATGTAACACATGATTTTGGAGATGTAAACGAAGGATTATTGGCCCACGCTATTTCTTACACCACAAAAGGCACTTATGCGCTTCCTGCTGGCCCGGTTACTTTAGGTTTAAGCAGCAAGAGCGGACAAGCGTTGTCTGTAGAGCAAATGAACCAGATTACACACGATTTCTCCAGAAACGATGTAAATGTGATGGTGAGCGACAAATTTAAAAAGTAAGATTTGGGTTGATAAAAGAAGTATGTTCTTTTATCAACCTCATTATTTTTTTAAAAACACAAACCTTCTTTCAAGCATTAAATTTATGCTTAAAAGAAGGTTTTTTATTGTTTATTGAATTAAAACCTATTCCGATAAAATTGTAAACTTAAAGTCGAGCGGTTTAAAATGTTCTACCAATTGTTCGATAAAATCTGCTCCTTGTTTTACATAAAATAAACCGAAGTTTTCGTTCCGTTCCTGCAAACTTCCACCCGGAAAAAGTTCAGCTTTAATTTGATCAATCTGGTTTAAACGCGTTTCATAATTGCGTTTCTCAGCTTTAACTAACTTTTTTTCGAGGTTAAAAACAGCATGCTCCAACCGCTTTTTGACGGCTTCTGTAGAAGGACCTAAAGTTGGATCAATCTTTGAATTTTGCAACTTCATCCGATCAAAAATAGCACTCAATTCCTGCCATTCCTTTTTCAATTGCAATTGGTTCTGACTGTTTACTTTGATCCAATCAGTTTTTAAAATAGTTGAATCTTTAAAGAAATCAGTCAAAGTTAAACCCATATTTTCGGCTTTTGCAGCTGCTCTTTTGCTGACTAACAAACCAGAATTTCGCAGGATTAAAATTGGAAAATCAACTTTGTAAAAATCAAAATTAGCCTTGAGTTCCAACCAGTAAACAACTTCGGCACCACCACCGATGTATGCAATATTCGGTAAAATTACTTCCTGGTAAAGTGGCCGCATCACAACATTCGGACTAAATCTTTCCGGGAAATTTGCAATTTCTACTTTTAATTCTTTTTCCGAAAAAGCAATTTCTGTGTTTAAAATTTTGTATTGATTATCTTCAAAAACAATGCGTTCGCGTACTTCTTTTAGCAGGTAAAAAAAGTTGACTTCGCGTGGATTGACTTGGATGTGAACGCCAACTTCCTGTAACTTTTCATTAGTTGCGGAAATGTTTTTAAAGCTGTTTTGTTGGATGATATCTTGGAGTACAATCTCAGCAAATTCTTTTTTTAACTTGTGATTATCTGCATCAATAATCACCAGACCAAATCTACCGAACAAAGCATTCACCAGATAACGCGTTGCATCGGCCAGGTTTTCCTGTGTTGCGTAAGCCGTTTCTACTAAGCTTGCTAATTCTTCCGCAAAACCTTCAATTCCTAAAACACCTTTGTATTGGTTTAAAGCTTGTCGGATTCCTTTGGTAGAAATGTGGCCTGTTGCACCCGAAACTTCCTCGTTCCAAGCAATTTTCTTAGTGGCAATTTGCGTGTGGTTGATCTCCGCAAAATCATGATCTTCGGAAGCCATCCAATAAATTGGGACGAAGTTTTTGTCAGGGAACTCGGCTTTTAAATCTTTTGCAAGTTTGATTGCCGTTACAATCTTAAAAATAAAGTAAAGCGGACCGGTAAAAATATTAAGCTGATGGCCGGTTGTAACGGTAAACGT
>CAZZVO010000460.1:0-1795 GCA_964657505.1 uncultured Mucilaginibacter sp. | reverse complement strand
CAAACTTTAAAAAACGATTACCCGGAAGTGGAAGAAGCCACGCGGCTGCGCGAAATGGGCAAACCGAAAGTCACCTTCGGCAGTAAGATTTTTAAAGACGGAAGTTTTGCTTTTGCCGATGCCAATTTCTTCAAAGTATTCACAATCCATTTTATAAAAGGTGATGCAAAAACAGCATTGCAGCAAGCCAATTCGGTGGTAATTACGGAAGAAATGGCTAAAAAATATTTTGGCGGAGCAGAACCGATCGGGAAAATATTAGATCTAAACAACCACGAACTGTACAAAGTAACCGGCGTGATTGCGGCAATCCCAACCAACGCCCATTTTCATTTTGACTTGTTTGGATCGATGCAAAACCTGCCTGATTCCAAAAACCCGTCCTGGATGACTTCCGGCTTTTTTACTTATCTCCTACTCAAAGAAAACTACAATTACAAAAATCTGGAAGCCAAAATGCCCGGCATGGTCGAGAAATACATGGGTCCGCAGATTGCGCAATCGATGGGCATGAGCTTGTCGCAATTTCGTACCAAAGGCAACAATTTGGGTTTTGCTTTGCAGCCTTTAACGGATATCCATTTGCATTCCAACAGCAATTACGAGTTTGAACCTGGCGGAGATATTAAATACGTGTATATTTTTAGTGCCATCGCCCTTTTTGTATTGCTGATTGCCTGCATCAATTTCATCAACCTTTCTACCGCCGGTGCTTCTAAACGCGCAAAAGAAGTTGGCGTACGCAAAGTGATGGGTTCTGATAAGGCCGAACTGGTTAAACAGTTTATGCTCGAATCCGTGCTGCTTACTTTTGCTGCTTTGTTTATCGCCTTTTTATTGGTGCAGTTTGCCTTGCCGGTTTTTAACCAGCTTTCGGGTAAAAGTTTGAGTCTGGGTTATGCCATTAAACCTTGGTTGGCTTTTTTATCGTTGGGTTTGCTGGTCGGTATTTTGGCGGGAATTTATCCGGCGTTTTACCTTTCTTCCTTCAAACCCATTTCGATTATTAAAGGGAAATTGGGTACGGCCAACAAAAGTTTTGGTTTGCGCAGCGGATTGGTAGTATTTCAGTTTTTTATTTCGGTGAGTTTGATTATCAGCACGTTGGTGGTTTATCAGCAGATGCAATTCATCCACCACAAAAAATTAGGCTACAATAAAGAACAGTTGCTGGTGCTGCCTAATTCCTGGGCTTTGGGGAAAAACGAACGGATTTTTAAAGAGGAAATGTTGAAAGATCCGCGCGTTGTTAATGCAACCGTTTCCGGCTACAAACCAGCCGGTCCAAGCAATGGCAACAATTCGATGGTTTATCCAAGCGGAAACGAAAACGCCGTGATGCGCACTAACCGTTTTGATGTGGACGAGCAATACATTCCAACTTTCGGGATGCATATTACCGCTGGCAGAAATTTTTCGAAAGCTTTTCCAACCGATTCTTCTGCCGTCATCATTAATGAAGCCGCTGCCAATGCGTTTGGTTTTAAGGATAAAAGCATCGGCCAAAACATTACCTGGATTAATGGCGACAAAGGTCAGAAAGTGAATTATCGTGTGATTGGCGTGGTAAAAGATTTCCACTTTAAATCCTTACACGAAGCGATTACGCCTTTGTTTATGGTGCTGAACCCCGAATCGGGATTGATTTTTAAAGTGCGCACGGGCGATGTTTCCGGTTTGTTAACCACCATGAAGCATCAATGGGAGAAGTTTAACGTGGAAGAACCTTTTACTTATGCGTTTATGGATGATCTGTACAATAAAACCTATCTGGCCGAAGAAAAAACCGGCACCA
>CAZZVO010000459.1:0-1795 GCA_964657505.1 uncultured Mucilaginibacter sp. | reverse complement strand
ACCTATTGGTTTTACTGAAATTAGGTAACCGAATTCAAATTGTATTTGTCGTTAAAATATAGTTTGAAGGGCAATTGTTTAACTTATACTTCATTAAAAAATGAAAATCAATGAAAATTTCTCAGTACTGTTTTGGCTTTTTAAGTCAAAAAAAACAAAAGATGGCCAAGTACCCATTTACGTGCGGTTAACGGTAAATGGCCTTAGAGCTGAATTCTCCTCCGGCAAAAAAATTGACCCCATTAACTGGAACGAAGAGACGGGATATCCTTCAAGTAAGTATAAAGATGGGAAGGCAATAACTAGCTATATCAACAGAACACTTTCCGAGCTTGAAAAACACTACAACAGGCTTTCTTCAATTGAAGAGCTTGTAACGGTTGACATGCTTAAGGATTCATATTTACCAAAGCAATTGGAACATAAGACTCTCTTAGAAGCAGTAAACATTTTTGTCAGCGACTTCCGGGAACTCGTTGTGGTAAATAAAAAGGCGAAAGGTACTTTAAGAAGGTATGTCCGAACCGAGAATAAAATAAAAGCATTTATTAAGATAAAATATAAAGCTTCTGATATCATTTTGGACAAAATTGATTACAGCTTTGCCGAGAGGTTCTTTCATTATTTGCTTACAAAAGAACAAAATGAAAATACAGCATACCAGTATGTAAAAACGTTAAAACAAATTATCAGAAAGTCGGTAAATTTGGGTTGGATAAAGTTCAGCCAGATCGCGGGTTACAAATGCTCCTACAAACAACCAAAGCGGGAATATTTAACAATTGAGGAAATTTATGCTATTTATAAAAAGCCTATTGATATTGCCCGTTTAGCACAAGTAAGAGATGTTTACTTATTCTGCTGCTTCACCGGGTATTCCTACGAAACAGTATTTAAACTTGAGCCAAGCAATATTTTCAAGGGTATTGATGGACAGTATTGGATAACGAAAAACCGGCAAAAAACAGGTTCGGAAGAAACGGTTCCACTTTTGCCCATGGCCTTAGAGATCCTATCTAAATATAAAAATGACCCCTATTGTTTGGCAAGCAACAAGCTTTTGCCGGTTAACTGCAATCAAAAGTACAACGCTTATATTAAGGAGGTGGCTGATTTATGTCAGATCAATAAACACTTAACTACGCATACCGCGCGACATACATTTGCAACTACAGTTACATTAGAAAATGATGTTCCAATCGAAACCGTTAGTAATATGCTCGGACATAAAGATATACGCACAACACAAATCTATGCGAAGGTTACTAAACGAAAAATAAGTAACAACATGAACGATTTGCGACGGAAGATTTTTGACTCTGAAGGCTTGTTTAATATCTGACGTACAAAAAATAAGCCGGCGTGACATAAAAGTCATGGTTTAAATCATTAAACCTGGCTTTTATGTATTATTCTACATTTAAGTTCTGATGTGTCAAGTGTGTAAAATAAACTGTCGTACGTTTACTAAAGTAGAAAACGCAAGGACCGCCTTTTTTCCAACTATAATAACCAATAATTATCGTAGAATGTGTTAAGTAGCTTGTTAAGGGAAAATAGTATCCTCCATGTTACATAATTGGTAAAAGTATCTTCCCCCCCTGTATTGTTTTAAATACCTGCCGACGACTTTGCTTAAATACAATTTAAAGTAGCTGCACTTATTTGTACCAACCTGTAAAAGTTGTGAAGTGCAGAATAATCAATGCCGCACATTTGCAATGAAATAGGATTAAGCATTATGGCAGTAGAGATCATCACAAAAGAAGACCTGAGTGAATTCAGGGAAATATTA
>CAZZVO010000458.1:0-1798 GCA_964657505.1 uncultured Mucilaginibacter sp. | reverse complement strand
AGCGGTATACTTCAACAGCGATCATGTTGCTGCCCGGCTTTACATCATCAGTGATATCAAATTCCGCAGCATTGCGACTGTTCACACTGTAGCCTACTTTTTTTCCATTCACCCAAAGAAAAAAGCCTGCATCCACACCATCAAACGTCACAAATATGCGACGACCGTTCCAATCGGATGGCACTTCAAAATTTCTCCGGTAACTGCCTACCGGATTTCTTTCCTGGTAAGCGGTGTACTTCACGGGCGGTGTGCTCATTACATGAGGAAAATCTTTTTGAAAGATGTAAGTGAAGTTGCTGTAATACGGCGTACCGTAACCTTTTACCTGCCAGTTAGATGGAACAGTTATATCGTTCCAGTTAGAAATATCATAATTCGTTTGATAAAAATTTTCCGGACGCTTTTGCGGCCAGTCTACATAGTTAAACTTCCAGGCTCCGTTCAAACTCCGGTAATAAGTGGAAGCATGGCGATTGGCAGCCAACGCTTCCTGCAGCGACCCATAAGGCATCAATGTAGCATGATCAGGTTCCTTATTGATACCTATGCATTCGGGATCTTCGATCTCTTTGGGAACGGATGCCGTGTCCGATTTTGAAAAGTAATTATTTATTGATTGCTGACCATAGCTTATCGCGTAACTAAAAACTAAAACATAAAACAATACAACTTTAATGAATTCTGTTTGAAAATGAGTCTTGCTGGTTAAAATCATGTTTTAAATTAAATAATTAGTATCTGGTATGTTATAAGTAGTGCAAAGAACCATCAATATAACCGCTTAGATTTGGCATCCTGTACATTTTTCTTACCTAAATGTGCAATTCATAAGGTTGCAAATGCGGTAGATTTACATTTTATAATAAAAGTTTGTTGTTTAGAATTTCAGTATGATCATTCTGTCACGTCCTGAAATAGGTTGAGTAAAAAACAGCTGATTTTATGGATTTGAAAGAGCAGATCATTCAGGAGTATTTACCACAGGGCGGCGGCTTTAGAAAGCTTGCTAAGAAGTATGGCACCAGCCGCACCATGATTTGCCAATGGGTGAGGATACACCAGGGAATCCATAACTTGCCACCAACAGAAAAGCAACAGAAATATTCTGTCACACAAGAAGGCACAGCAGTTTGAACTGGCAGATACCGGCTGTTGTGCACCAGCAAAAAGGACCACAGGTAAGAAGATGAAAAAACTATTATTACTCAGCAAAACGAAAGGTTGTGCCTATGCAGAAAACGTAAGTAAGCCAACGCACAAAAATTAGTTTCTTAGCTGGTGAAGGCACGAAACTATTTTTACCCTCGCACAGACAAACAACGTAATGACTCAACCGTATTCAGGATGAATTATCTTCATCAACCAGTAGCAGGATTATCACTAATAATTACTCAACTCTTTTCAGGACGGGTCGGTAACAATTCTCACCTTTAGTTCGGGCTGGACGAACCACAGAAGTTCAGCCCATTGCCAAGTCTTCAACATTAGCGGTCATTTCCGGTTTACTTACTAAAACCTAGAAACCATGACAATTTCAGGCAGCCTTCGCCCATTGATTATTTGTCGCCCTGTTAAAAGAAACAGAACTTTACATCAAATCATTACTTAACGTGTTTTCTTTTATTAAAGCATATTATAAATCGCTGATTCCTACTTTAACTGCGGACGACCTTTCAGCACTAGAAGAAATACTAACCATCCAGTACATATCAAAGGACAAATTTTTAGTAAAAGAAAATGAAATATGCAGAAACGTTTCTTTTATAAATAAAGGGCTGCTACGGTTGTACTATGT
>CAZZVO010000457.1:0-1804 GCA_964657505.1 uncultured Mucilaginibacter sp. | reverse complement strand
TAGAAAAAGTTGGGATATCTAAGCCCCAGCTTTTTGTTACATCTTCAAACTGAAGTCCGTTGGTGTTTTTAAAAGCATAATTAGGGATTTTTACGATTGGGATTTGGTCCATAGTTTGTTTAAGGGAGGCAACGGCGAAAGAATTTTGCCTAAACGCTAAAAAATCGTGATCTGTTACATCACGTGGATAACCATTTGTTACGATTAAGTCTCGGTAACCGTCGTTATCAAAATCAGTAATTAATGGGCACCAACTCCAATCTGTTTGTTCAATACCATTTAAAAAAGATATTTCGCTAAAAGCGGGACTGCCAACAGAATCACTTTGCCCTACACGTGGCCCCTGGTTTAATTGCAAAGTATTACGGGGATATTGCCTCTGATAATGAAAGTTATCAAAATTCTGATAGGTTTGGTAGCTGTTAGAACTCAGCATCATCTTTTTCCTATAATTGTCTTCCGGGTTCATATCGAGGGAAAAAACATCAGCTAAACCATCGTTATTAATATCTATGATATCCTGGCCCATCGAAGTTGCCGATGTATGCTTGAAATATTCTTGAGACTTATCTGTAAAAGTACCATCGTGGTTGTTGATGTAAAGTATATCGTTAGTGAGAAAGTCATTCGTTACGTAAATATCTTTCCAACCATCCCGGTTAATATCTACAATCGATGCTGAATGTCCGTATCCTTCGATTGATATGCCAGCCTGTTTTGACACGTCTTTAAAAATAGGATGTTTTAATGTTGAGTCCCAATCACTACGGAATAATTTACTTGTACTATGGTAGGAACCATCCTTAAATACTGGCCTAAACAATGTTGGGTTATCTTGTGGGTGTAGCTCGTTAACTGTGATAAACATGTCTAAATCGCCATCGTTATCATAATCAAAAAACGAAGCCATCGTGGAATGTATATTGATATCTAAACCATATTCTTTTGCCATTTCCTTAAAATGTGGTATTCCATCTTTATCTAAACCCTGGTTTATGTAGAGCAAATTTGTCCTTTTTACAGGATCATTAAGCAATGTGTTACATACGTAGATATCTGGTAAGCCATCGTTGTTTAAATCAAGCACTGCAACCCCACGTCCCCAGCCCCCTTTACCGCCTACCCCTGCTTTAATGGTAATATCGTCAAATTTCATATCGCCTTTGTTTAGGTATAACCTGTTTGAAACAGCGTTGCCAACAAAATAAATATCCTGTAACCCGTCCTTGTTAAAATCACCAATACCGACACCGCCGCCGTTGTAAATATTAACAGAGGTAAGCGGATTTAAACTATCGGTCTCTGTAATGGTATTATTGAAATGAACACCAGAATGTGAAGAAGAAATTTGCTGAAATAAAGTAGGTTTTTTACAAGAAATTAAAAATACAGAAATGAAGGACAGTAGCAGAAAAGAAATAGACTTCATGTTAATAATAACGTATTTTTAATAATAAAATTAGTAGTCCAAACAATACTTCTTTTAGGATGATAAAGTTGTTACCATCTATATTTTTTTTGTAGACGCCTATTAACTCGAGGTATTTTAGGGATTAAACGAAGCATCAATTTTTGAACATCCAGATTTTAAAAAAGCTTTTAATCCCGGTTAAAATTATACAAATAAAAAAAACAACAAAACAGCAAACCAAAACGATAAACAGGTAAAAATCCTTAATAATAATGATTATTCTCACGATAATAAACCCATAAACAGATCATTCAATAATTTCTAAATATAACTAAAAAACTTGAGAAACTATAAATGTTGAATACAAAATACCCTTACAAAAATACAAAAACA
>CAZZVO010000456.1:0-1842 GCA_964657505.1 uncultured Mucilaginibacter sp. | reverse complement strand
ACACCAGTACAGCTATTGAACAGCGCGGCTTCGTAAAGTCCCTGAAGGCCCACCCTAACATCAAGGAGTATTTTCACGGGCATAACAACTGGACAGAGTTTTACACCTATACAGGCCCGGATAACGATGTAAACCTGCCCACGTTCCGCGCAGATTCGCCTATGAAGCGAAAATATTCATCAAAAGATGAAAAGCTGTTGTCCTTTATGCTCATAACAATGGATGCCAGAAGTAAGGCATTAACCGTAAGGGAATGTTTATGGAATACAGCACCGGGCAATACAGCACAAAAAATTGTTTTTGGTAAAACTGCTACAGTATCGGTCAGGGTGGATTGAAAATCACTGCATGGTGCCAACCGTAAATGGATGGGTTAGGATACAATTTAGGGTACTGAAATTCTTTGAGTCAAATTCAAGTAAATCTGTCACTGACAATATAAAACGCCCTTTAATAATGTCGGGTTTAAATGCCTCTTTTAAATTTGCGGCTTTTTTCGGAAAAGTGTCTAAGACACCGGGTGTGCATCCATTTTGATATAAACATAATACCGGTACTAAAAGTGTTTTGCCCGATAAACTCTTTTCCCAAAAACCATTTGTAGCTATGATAGCCTTTTTTAAGGCTTCTTTTATTTGTGCAGGAGCACCTTTAGAAATATCTATAGAATCTACTTTTCCATTTGCTAATACACTAAATTTGATAAATACAGCACATTTGATACAAGCATGGGCAATGTAATCTTCTCCTGGGTTAAAATTATCTTGAAAGTACAATTTAAGATCATCTATATTGTTAAGGGTCAATTTTTTGGATAATACAATGCTATCTTGTGCATTACATTGTTTCAAATTTAAAAAATAACATAATAATATCAGAAAGGCAAATTTAGTTGTCTTCATATCCTTTAGGGGCATTTAGTACCTTTGTTACCAGTTCTATAATCATTACCCGCGCTGTCTGAAGTCTCAGACTTCAAACATATATGTTCATAGTCTTAGACTACGAACAGCAAGGGTAATTAATAATCGTGCATTGTAGACTGTAAAGCAATAGCCGGTAAAAAATTTATTTCTTTATTCAAAGATTGTCCATGAAATACATTATACTTTGCTAATAAATTAAAATCTATTATAGGTAATGGACAGATAGTTTTTGGAAAAGAATAATATATTGGAATAATTAAAATTTTATTTTTTAAATAATTTTGATTGCAATATTTCTCTAATGGGTCTAAGTTAATCCTATTCTTATTGATATTAAATTCTTTAATGAATAATGAATCTGCACTGTCTGAAAGTTCCATAGTTGCAACCTTTGCATTAGCATTAATGTCAATTTTTAACATGCACATTACAGGAACACATTTCGCGTAAAGTTTTACAGGATGTATTATGCGAAATGTAAAAGAATCTTCAAACTTTTTAATTAATAAAGAATCCGCCAGGCTTTGTGAATAGCCGAAAGCCGCTTCTAATAATAGAAATAAAAATATTTGAAATATTATTTTATAACTCATTTAGTTTGTAAAATTTGTGCCCGCGCTGTCTGAAGTCGCAGACTTCAGATATATATATTCATAGTCTTAGATTACGAACAGTAAGGGGGTGATAAGCTCCCATGACACCGTTTATAGAAACTTAAACAAATTTCTTAAAGCCCCCCTTAGGGGAGGGTTAAGAGTGGTTTATCCTACCAGATAGTTCCAGCCATGCGTATCGGGCGCGTTACCATAACGGATAGCATCCAGTGTTTGCAAAACTTTTGTCGAGAACTCACGGGTTGCCGGGTCGCTAAGGGCAAATTCCACACCATCAAAGCTAATAGCGCCAATTGGGGCTA
>CAZZVO010000455.1:0-1879 GCA_964657505.1 uncultured Mucilaginibacter sp. | reverse complement strand
TGTGTAGCTAAATAAGATTTATCCGGTATGTAAGTAACAATTCTTTTGTCAATTTCTCCAGTTCCATAATTTCTGTAAACAATTAGCCGACTAAACGCTGCAACAGCCACAGAAAGATCAGGTGCTGTTTGGGGTTTGTTTTTAGGTAAATTGTACAAACTTACAGCCCGTGAATCTAAATTCATTGGAATCTCAACTACTTCATAAATACCTTTCTTATATGTACGTGATCGTGTCCAAAATAAAAATCCCGTTAACCTGGGCTTATCTTTATTAGTACTTGTAATCCTAATATAAGGCGTTCCTGAATAAAGATCAGCTTGTAAAAATTTCTTCGCTTCACCTAAACTAAAAATAAATCCGGGTTTGGGTAGCAAGCTTTCATCTGTTCCAACGTTAGTTTTTTCATCAAGGCTTGTACTCTTACGACAGGCATGGAAAACAAACAAAATTGCGAAAGCTACGCACAAGAGGTAAATTTTTTCATAAAATAAACGGTATTGATTTCAACTAACCTACAGATATAAATTTAGTATATCTTCCTATTTAGATAGCACAAATGTTCAAAAAGCTATGAAAAATGTTAACTTTAGGGATAAACAGAACGCTTTTTATTGAAATGCTTTTATAGTGCTCACTTGTTTTCTAATAAAATCAACTTGACCTGATCTAACCTTAACAGGCAAACGTAAGATTTCCCTACGTACCTCTTTTGCTTTTTCCTGCATACCAACCTTAATATAAAACTTATACAATTCAAACCTATATCCAAATCTGTTTGGAACCATGTTGATAGATTTTATAAAAGAGGCTTCTGCTTTAACAAGATTGCCCTGAGCAGAATAACATTTACCTAAGGCGGCATATAAACTATTGTTTTTTTTGATCTCCGAGAGATAATTAAAAATTACAATTGCCTGCCCATAATTTTCTTTGTTCATCAATTCTGTACCATAAAACCACAAATAATCAGGATCGCTTTTTAACCGCGGATATAATTCTTGTAGGTTACTCAAGGATTCTGTTTTAAACCCAGCACCAGAAAGGTCTTTAGTTTCAGAAAATTTTGAATAGGCATCAAAATAAATAAGACGTTCTTTATATCCTTTTAAAACAACTAAACTTAGAAGGGTAAATACCACGAATGGTACAAATTTTAAGATACCTTTATTATAGGCAAAATATTCATAATAGCATAAAACCGTAATGGCAATAATAAACACTATTTGAAAGGCCAACCGTTCAAAAACAAAGGTAAAACAAGCTGCAACGGACGGCGATATAAATACTACCGTAGCAAGCAGTACTACGTATGAATTATTTCCAGCCTGTAATATTATTCTTTTTAGTACTACCCAAACCCATAGAAAATATACAAATAGCAGTAGCATACCGCAAACTCCTGTTGATATGATAAACTGTAGGTAATCGTTATAAGCGTATAAAACGTTATCCGCAAGTAGCAACTCTTTAGTAGTGTAATGGCCTGTAGCAAAATACCTCGCCTGGTATTCCATATAAATTGGATTGAACTTGCCAATTCCAATACCCAACAAATAATTGTCCTTCAATATCTGAAAAGACAGCTTATAAATTAATACCCTTCCTAATGATGAATCTACTTTTATACAAAACACCGCTATTATCAATGTAGCTATCAAAAGTAAAGAACAAAATAGAATTAGCTGTTTTGTTGTTTTATCATACTTTAAAATTATAATAAACAACAGGCTTGTAAAAAAAACCAATAGTAAAAGCGCGGCTTTTAAAAAGTATAGCTGTAATAATACAAGCTATACAAATAAGTATTATTGAGTTTAATTTAAACCGTTTCTTCAACCTAACATACTTCTTTTAATCCCCAATTCTAAGCCCCGCA
>CAZZVO010000454.1:0-1879 GCA_964657505.1 uncultured Mucilaginibacter sp. | reverse complement strand
TTTTTATAGCCAGTAACCGCATTGAGTGTAATATCTAAACCAGGGGAATTGTAGGAAGTGTTAACAAAACGGATTTTAGCTTTTCCGTTTGCGGGAAGCGTTAAAGTATCGCGGGTTATAATTGCGATTGGCGTGGTGGATTGGCCGGTAATAAAAGCTGTGTAGCTGCTATCCACTCCAAATACCAGGTTATTTAGGCTGCTATAGATATAGGTGCTTGGTGTTGTTGCCAGCGAAACCTGAAAAAAATAAGATCCGGGAGTAGTGCTTACATAACCGGAAGAAGCAGGGAAAGTAATGCTGGTAGAACTTTTTATGGTAGAATTGAGGTAGAAATTAAAAGGTGTACTGCCAGCCAATGCATTAACCACTTGGAACCGTGCATAGTTTGTTGGCGTAACACCGGTATTATTGCAAGAAAACAAAATTAAACAGAAGCCGCCTATCACCCATCCGTAAAAAAATAACCGTAGCTTTTTCATGATGTAAAGCTACAGTTATTTAAATAATTGCTGTTTTGGCAAATCGTTTAATGCTTCTTTTATTGGATAATTGTTTGTGCGCTCAAATTGTCCGGACCTCCGCTGTTTACATTGCCACCACTCCAGATGGTGTATATTTTACCATTATCGAAGCGCACATTAGGAATATTGTATATTACTTTATTGCTGCCGTGAACTCTCAGAACAAGATTGTAAGTCCCGGCTTTTAGTTCTACATAATTACCTATCGCACCAAAGCTTATACTGGAAGAAATTACCGGGCCATTACTGATGGCCAAATCTGCAGAAGACAAACCAAAAGACATGTTGGCAAATTTAAACTTGGCGTTTCCCAATGATGGAATGCTCATATCATCTTCAGCTACAGCAGTTTTAATGGTGTTATTATCATTATACACAAAAAAAGTATAGCTGGAATCCGTGGCTAATTTAATAGAACTGGTAGCAAGTAATTGGTTAGATGTATTGGCTTTTATTTGGATATCCCGAATGCCGGCAGTAACCGTTTGGTAACCAGTAGTATTCCCGAATGTTAGCGGAACTTTATTTAATTTATTGCCGGTCCAGTAGAAATTTATTGCTGAAGAAGTTGAAGCACTATTGATTAAAAGCACCTTTGAATTGCCCAAAGTAGGTGTGGCCGCATCGTCCTCTTTACTGCAAGAAGAAAGGATCATCATCAGGCCAGTAACAAATACTAAACCGCCAAGATTAAGAAATTTAATAGCTGATTTCATAACTAATAACGTTTAAATGAGTGCTTAATACGCAGCCATAAACGTTAGGTTACAAAATATAAAATATGATTTTTAAAGCAAAAATTAGTTCGTTAGGCGTAACTATTTAGCATTACGGGCATCACTAACATCAATACATCTTCGTTTTCATCTCCGCCTTGCGGCAACAATAAACCTGCGCGGTTTGGGGTCGACATTTCGAGGGAAACTTCTTCACAGCTTAAATTTTTAAGCATTTCGATCAAGAAACGGGCGTTAAAACCAATCTCCATATCTTCACCTTCGTACTGGCAAGTTAGTTTTTCGTGGGCTTCATTGGAGAAGTCGATATCTTCCGAAGAAATATTCAATTCGCTCCCGTCAATTTTTAACCGCACCTGGTGGGTTGTTTTATTGGCGTAAATAGCCACACGGCTTAAAGAACCTAAAAATGCCAAACGGTCTATCGTTAATTTATTAGGATTGTTGGTTGGTATAACGGCATCATAATCCGGGTAACGCTCGTCGATTAAACGGCAAACCAAACTGATGTTGCCAAATTTAAAGAAAGCACTGGTGCTATTATATTCTACCGATACGGCAACATCTTCTGCCGGAAGCGAGGACTTCAACAAGGTCAATGCTTTTTTTGGCATGATA
>CAZZVO010000453.1:0-1889 GCA_964657505.1 uncultured Mucilaginibacter sp. | reverse complement strand
AAAGCTTCCATATTGCGCATCACCGGATCGTGAAACTGGCCTTCATGCAGCCAATTGCCGTAGAAAATAGAAAGCTGATCTTTCCAACTTAACTGCCATTTGGTTAGCGTATGTTTTTCTAAAGTATGATGCGCTTTGATGATTATCATCGGCGCAGCAGCTTCAAAACCAACGCGACCTTTTATGCCGATTATGGTATCGCCAACATGGATATCACGACCAATCGCATAAGGCGAAGCAATTTCTTGTAGTTTTTGAATGGCTTTGGTTGGATGATCGAAAGTTTCCTCATTAATCGCAACCAGTTCGCCTTGCTTAAATTCCAGTGTTACTTTTTCCGAGCCTTCCTTTGAAAGTTGAGTTGGCCAAGCATCATCAGGTAAACCTTCGTGCGAAGTAAGCGTTTCTTTTCCGCCAACCGACGTTCCCCAAATACCTTTATTGATAGAATATTTGGCTTTCTCGAAATTCATTTCTACGCCGTGTTCTTTCAGGTATTTAATTTCTGCTTCACGGCTCAATTTTAAATCACGGATTGGCGTTAAAATTTTTACTTCCGGGATGATGATGTTAAAAATCAT
Organism: uncultured Mucilaginibacter sp.; assembly: GCA_964657505.1. Lineage (GTDB taxonomy): Bacteria > Bacteroidota > Bacteroidia > Sphingobacteriales > Sphingobacteriaceae > Mucilaginibacter_A. The sequence goes on along the minus strand of CAZZVO010000453.1, from coordinate 1,308 downwards.
ATCAAACCGAACCTGATCATTTCCCGCGCCGGTACTTCCGTGCGCTACGTAATCTGCACCAGTTTTCTTGGCATATAAAGCAATTGCCGTAGCCTGACTCACGCGTTCGGCACTTACAGAAAGCGGATAAGTGTTGTTTTTCAACACATTTCCGTAGATTAAATAACGAACGCAGGTATTATAGAAGTTTTCTGTTTCATCAACAACTGCGTGGGAAGTTACGCCCATTTTATAAGCACGACGTTCCACATCAGCCAATTCTTCTTCGCTGAAACCACCGGTGTTTACGATTACGGAATGCACTTCCAAACCTAAATCCTGTGATAAATATATGCTGCAAAACGAAGTATCTAAACCTCCGCTAAAAGCTAAAACTACTTTTTCTTTCATGGTTAAATATCTGTTAGTTTGGTAATGCCCAAACCTAAAGTCTCTATTGTTTTGGTCGATTTTTTTAAGGCACCTTCAATCCGTTCCAGCAACGTTGCTTTGTGGCTCAGCTTTTTCATCTTGTCTTCAATCTCTTTTGCTTTTTCTTCCGGATCGAAAAGCATAGCGGTACACATGCAGTTTTTGCGTTCTTTACTCATCAAAATATCGTAATTCACGCAGCTTTTGCAGCCTTGCCAGAACGCTTCGTCCTGCGTTAATTCAGAATAAGTTACCGGTTCATAACCTAATTCTGAATTAATTTTCATCACAGCCAAACCTGTCGTCAAACCGAAAATTTTGGCATCAGGATATTTTTTGCGGGATAATTTAAAAACTTCGTGTTTAATGGCTTTCGCCAAGCCAACTTTTCTAAATACCGGATTTACAATTAAACCAGAATTTGCCACAAATTGTCCGTGGCTCCAGGTCTCAATATAACAAAAACCAGCCCAGGTGCCATCTTTATAAATTGCAATTACCGCTTTGCCTTCCAGCATTTTATTGGCCACATATTCTGGTGTGCGTGTTGCAATGCCGGTGCCGCGTGCTTTGGCGGATTCGGCCATTTCATCACAAATTTTGGCAGCATAATCTGCATGTTCTGCGGAGGCTACTAATATTTTAAAATCTTGGATTGTCATGGAGAAAAACAAATAATCCCATTAAAAAGAGGTTTGAAAGCCGGGACGACGTTTGAAATTAGGTAATGAACAATGATTTTTCCGGCGGGAAAACTAAGGACAGCGAAACTAATTAATTCAAAGTCGGGAAATAAAAAACTGTCTTCGCCTTAACGAAAGGAAAAATGTGGAAACCAAAACTAACGCGAATGCTACCGGAGCAAAACCTGCCCGGACAGTAGGCATAAAAGAGCGT
>CAZZVO010000452.1:0-1897 GCA_964657505.1 uncultured Mucilaginibacter sp. | reverse complement strand
ATAGTTTTTCATACTGTTTTTATCGGTGTTTTTTTGGTCCCGATTGCGAATGCCCAAACGTCTTACGAATTAAATTCCGGTTGGAAATGTGCGCCAATTTCCGGATTTAAGTCGGATGGAATTTCTTTATCGCAACAAAATTCTTCAACACAAAACTGGCTGCCAGCAACAGTTCCAGGAACGGTTTTGACTTCGCTTTTAAACAATAAAAAAGTGCCAGATCCTTTTTACGGGATGAACAACGCGCACATCAAAGATATTTACGAAACTGGTCGCGATGAGTACACTTATTGGTTTGTAAAAGATTTTGAGGAAGCCGCGCCAACAAACGGCAACCAGGTTTATTTGAATTTCCGCGGGATTAATTACAGCGCAGAAATCTATCTCAACGGAAAAAAAGTAAACCCAAAAACGCATGTTGGCATGTTTTTGCGAGAAAGTTATAACATCAGTTCTTTGCTGAATAAAAATGGCAAAAACAGGCTGGCTGTTTTAGTTTATCCGCCAAATCCGGTTGGCAATCCAAATGGCGGACAAGGCGGCGACGGACAAATTGCAAAAGGCGTTGGCTTACAATATACGGCTGGTTGGGATTGGATCCAGCCGATGCGCGACCGAAATACCGGCATTTGGGATAAAGTTACGATTGAGAAAACCGGGGAAATTAACCTTCAAAATCCGCATGTAATTACTGTAGTTTCTGGTGTTCGGCAAGTTTCAGGAATGCAGCAACCAGCGATTATCAAAGCCTCCGCAGAACTTCAAAACGCAACAAATCATGCGGTAAAAGGAGTATTGCAATTTACTTTGGATGGCAACACGGTTTCTAAAAACGTAACGCTTCAACCTAATTCCACTCAGGAAATTTCGCTGGCCGATCTCACACTAAAAAATCCAAAATTGTGGTGGCCGCATGGTTACGGTTCGCAAAATCTGTATAATTCAAAAATTCAATTTTTGGTTGGAAGCAAGGTTTCTGATCAGGAAAATGTTTCTGTTGGTGTTCGTGAAATTACATCAAGTTGGAATGCCGAAACGCATAGTCGGCAGATTGAAGTTAACGGACAAAAAGTTTTCATTAAAGGTGGCAACTGGATTATCTCGGATGCGATGCTGCGTTTTTCGGATGCGCGTTACGATGCGGAAGTCCGTTTTCATCGCGATATGAACCTCAATTTAATTCGGGTTTGGGGCGGCGCTTTGGTAGAACGGCCGGAATTTTATCAGGCTTGCGATAAATATGGTTTACTGGTTTTTCAGGATTTTTGGATCTCGGGCGACGCGGACGGGAAATGGTTTGATCCTTACAAAAAAGACGACCAATGGACGCGGCGCAAATATCCGGACGATCACGCTTTATATTTAAAATCAGTTTCCGATCAGATTAAATTGGTGCGTAACCATGCTTCACTTGCCATCTGGTGCGGCGGAAATGAAACTACGCCGCCGGAAGATATTTTGCTGGCCGTTCGCGATACGTTGATGCCAAAATTAGACGGAACACGCTGGTTTGTAGAATATTCCAATTCCGATAAAATGTCGTTGAATAATTTGGGCGGCAACGGCGACGGGCCTTATGGTATCCAGGATATTACTACATTTTGGCAGCATCAAACTTATCCTTTCAACTCGGAAGTTGGTTCGGTTGGCGTGAGCGATTACGAATCTTTACAGCGTTTCATCCCCGAAAAAAACCTGATCGCGCCGCAATATTCGGCACAAAATAAAACTGAAAAAGTAGATTCTGTTTGGGATTACCACAAATACATCGGTTATGATGCGTTTATCGATCCTTACGGGAAAGCGAAAAATGCGCGGGATTTTGCCACGAAAGCCCAGTTAGTTAATTACGATCAGTACCGCGCTTTGATGGAAGGTTTCAGTTCGCATATGTGGA
>CAZZVO010000451.1:0-1920 GCA_964657505.1 uncultured Mucilaginibacter sp. | reverse complement strand
TTAATTTTAAGGGCTTGAATGAATTTCGGATTTTTCCAACTACATCAAAACTGGTCCAATTGTAAGGTTTGTTGATTAAAAGGAGTTCTCCTTCGGGGAAGTTGAATTGTTTGAACGTGCTGTTTTTATCGGACAAAATATAGTAATGTTATGCAGCAAAATGTCCAGTAAAATACAAAGCAATCAATACAATACCTGCGATAATCCGATACCAGCCAAACACTTTAAAACCTTTCTTTTCCAAATAAGTGATAAAAGTTTTAATGGCGAGCATGGCTACTACAAAAGCAACAACGTTACCAATCAGCAGGAACTTGATCTGGTCGGCATCGAACATTTGCGCGTGATGCTTGTGATAATCCCAAAGTTCTTTAACCGTTGCACCAAACATAGTTGGCACAGCCAGGAAGAACGAAAATTCCGCGGCTGCTTTGCGGGAAAGTTTCTGACTCATACCACCAACAATGGTTGCTGCGGAACGGGAAACGCCGGGAATAACGGCCAAGCATTGAAATAAACCAATTTTAAAAGCGGTTGGATAATCAATTTCCTTTTCTTTATCAACAGCCGGTTTGTTAAACCAATCGTCTACAAAAAGCAAAACTACGCCGCCAATGAGCAGCATAAAAGCTACAATAAGCGGACTTTCAAGCAGCACATCGATCTTCTTTTTAAATAAAAGACCAACAATTACGGCCGGGATTACGCCCGCAATCAATTTAAAATAAAAATCTATCGAGCGGAAAAAGCGTTTAAAATAAAGGATGACCACCGAAAGTATGGCGCCCAACTGGATGCAAACTTCAAACAGCTTAACAAAATCGTTTTTGCCGATGCCCATAAAAGCACTGGCAATCACCATGTGGCCGGTAGAGGAAACGGGTAAAAATTCTGTTATTCCTTCAATAATTGCCAGGATGATCGCTTGTATTAAATTCATGCTTTCGTTTCAGCTTTTTTTAAGATCGCATAAAATCCTACCCCAAAACCAGCCAGAACTACCACGGGTGCTAATACAATTTTGCGGAAATCGTAAATATCGGTATCGCCAATCATCAGCATAAAACCAATTACTACAATGGCCATGCTGATGAGCATCCAACGGTAATTGCTTTTGCTAAAAGTAAAATGGACTGGTTTTTCTGTTTCTGTGTGTTTTAATGCCATGAGATTATCTGTATAAATCGTAAAGTTTTAAACGTAAAAATTTGTTTACGGCCAGGAAAGTGCTGAAACCGGAAATGAACATGCCGAGGCCAACAATGCCTAAAAAGATGATCCCAAATTCTGTGTAGTTTTTCAGCAAAACCAAATCCGGAATTTCACGGTAACCTAAGTACAATAAGCCAACTAAAAGTATAATTGCAATAAACCCGCCAAGCAAACCGTGCAGCAAAGCAAAGCCGACAAAAGGCCAGCGGATAAAGCCTTTTGTTGCGCCAACCAATTGCATCGATTTAATTAAAAACCGTTGCGAATAGATAGCCAAACTAATAGTATTGTTGATTAAAGCGATGGAAACGATCAGGAAAATGCCGGCAAAACCGAGGATTACCAAACTGATGGAATATATTTTTTCATTCATCAAATCCACTAACGATTGCTGGTAGATTACTTCTTTTACCAATGGACTTTTAGTGAGTTCGGCTTTGAATTTGGTGATGTTTGCGTTATTTGCAAAATCTGCTTTGAGGTAAACATCGATGGAAGAAAGCAGCGGATTATAGCCCAGGAACTTGATAAAATCCTCGCCCATATCTTTTTGCAGGTTTCGCGCGGCCAGTTCTTTGGTGATGTATTGCGTTTGTTTTACCTGTGGGTTAATGTCTAATTGTTTTTGCAACTGTAAAACATCCGTTTCTTTTGCAGCATCGTCCACAATGATATTTAGTACGATATTTTCCTTTACGTAGCGCGACA
>CAZZVO010000450.1:0-1933 GCA_964657505.1 uncultured Mucilaginibacter sp. | reverse complement strand
CTTACATTCGCCTTCAAAATGAAGATCAACGCAAAGAAATCCTGAATCAGTTAGGCCATGGCAGCATGTTTTAGAACCTTTAGCGGGATATTTACTTTTAGGTGCCAAGTTATTCTACGAACCCAATAAGTTTAATCAAGCTTATAATTTTGGTCCGCATGCCGAAGATGCTTTACCAGTAAAACAAATGGTAGAGTTGGCCATTGAAGCTTGGACGGAAGGCAGCTACGAGTTTTTAAAACCTAAAGATCAACCGCACGAAGCCGGTTTACTTAAATTAGACATTAGTAAAGCTGTGAATGAATTAGGTTGGAAGCCCAAGTTTAATGCAAGCAAAGCAGTTAAGTTTACAATAGAATGGTATAAAGCCTTTTACAATAGCAAAGAAACCATTGTTCAATATACTGAAGAACAGATAAACGAATTTTTTAATGGCTAATATCTTCATTACCGGTATAACTGGGTTTTTAGGTTCAAACATTGCCCGATACTTACTTACCGGGGAACATCGAATTGCGGCTACTTATCGTATTAGTTCTTCTAAAGCGTTATGCCGTGATTTTGAGGATAATATTAATTGGATATTGCAGGAGGGCGATTGGGAGGAAGCAGTTGTAAAATTTAAACCGGATGTTATTGTACATTCTGCTTGGTTAGGTGTTAAGCATGCTGATAGAAACTTATGGGAAAGTCAAATTGCCAACATAAATTTTATCAGGCAAATTTTGTTTACAGCACAAAAAGCAGGTACAAAACAATTTATTGGTTTGGGTTCGCAAGCGGAATACGGGTTTTTCGATGGTTGTATTACCGAAGATCATCCACTTGATCCAACTGAAGTTTACGGATGCGTAAAAGTTATATGTTCTGAATTGGTTAAACAATATTGTAATTACTTTAATATAAAGTGGTATTGGCTAAGGCTATTTTCTTTTTTTGGTAAAGGCGAATCGGATAAATGGTTAATACCTTTATTAGTAAATAAGTTAATGACCACTGACCACATGGACCTAACACTAGGAGAACAAAAATATGCCTACTTATACGTCGAAGATTTAGGAAGGGCAATCAATAATATAATTATTACAAAGAAAGGACGACCTGGCATATACAACATATCCGGTAAACATGTGAAAACTCTTAAAAGCATAATTGAAAATATCCGTGATCAAGTTAATCCTCGTTTTCAATTAAATTTTGGTGCATTAGATTACAGGGTAAATCAATCTATGTTTATGCAGGGTGATTCTTCAAAATTTGTCAAAGAATTTGGTGAATTTGATGTATCAGATTTTTATTCCTCCCTTAATTTAACAATCAAACATATTAAAGAGCAAATTCAAATCACATAACGAATGAAAGCATCTGATTATATAGCATTATTTTTGGAGAGAAAAAATGTAAAATATGTGTTTGAATTGTCGGGCGGAATGATTACTCATATCCTTGATTCGTTAAATCAAAAAACAAAAATACATATAATAACAATGCATCATGAACAATCTGCCGCTTTTGCCGCTGATGCTTATGGACGTATTACTGGTATACCAGGTGTTGCATTAGCAACCAGCGGACCTGGCGCTACCAATTTGCTCACGGGTATAGGCAGTTGTTATTTTGACTCATCCCCTGCAGTATTTATTACCGGACAGGTTAACAGGCATGAGCAAAAAGGCGATAGAAAGATAAGACAATTGGGTTTCCAGGAAACGGACATAATATCTATGGTAAAGCCAATTACTAAAGCTTGTTTCCAAATACAGGATGTTAATAATTTGCCTGAAGTACTGGAACAGGCTTTTCATATAGCTATGGAAGGACGCCCGGGGCCTGTACTTATCGATATACCTATGGATATCCAGCGGTCACAGGTAGTAGTAGCTGCTCCAGAAGATGAAATTATTTCTATATTATATCCGTCAAAGAAGCAGAT
>CAZZVO010000449.1:0-1938 GCA_964657505.1 uncultured Mucilaginibacter sp. | reverse complement strand
CTAAGGAAATTTAATTTTCAATCAAGCCAAATAACTTGTAAGTTGTTGTCTGTGTTTATGTTTGCATTAACAAGCGGATGCTCCAATGTGAATCACATTTACGTTGACATTAAACAACAAGCAATAATTTCATGTGATGGAACAGGATTAAAAAGACTATCAATAGAAAATGATAGCGAACAAGTAATTTTAGAAGGTACAGAAGCCATAATACATTTCAATCAAATTAATAATAGTGTGAGGACAAGTTTGAATGGTAATGATAGTAATAATTACAGACTGATTTTGAGAAAAAATTGTAATTATACCATAACTAAAGATAATGGTTATGACCGTGGACCAATCAAAGTCACATTTAAAACAAATGACTCAAAAAAAATCATAGAAACATCAGACCCAGAATGTAATTAAAGTTCGGCTCTTAAAATACATAATCGTATCTTAAACGCTTTTCACTATTATATACTTTACTTAATTATTTTAGACAAAACTACAGCCAACATTGGTTTGGCAAAAAACTGGCTGACGGAAGTAATTGAACTTTTGTTTTACTATTTTGCTTCAGTTCCGGCGGACGGAACAAAATTTAGCTTGTAAAGGAAGCATCAACATTTGAATACAAATTTAACTTTGGTTTTGGCGGACGAGTTTCAAATTCCAGTTCTTCGCCAAGCCTGGAACGTTAGCAGCAATTACCTATCCAACGGCCTTTAAAGATGCCAAATACTAAACAGCGTATATTTACAATCGGAAAACTAGAGGTAAGGCGGTTTACAGTGGCTGATATTATCATACTTTCGACTTATGCATCGGCTGTATTGGTACAACGTTACCTTTTAAATAATAAGCCCTTAGAAATGGGATATGGTTTGTTTGCAATTTCATTTATGGTAGGTGTTCAGACTGCTTCAAGTCCACTTGGACTACGATTTCGAAGTGTTTATTTCTCGCTTGTTTGGTTAGCTTGTTGTCTCCTCTTTTTGCTTAATCCTTATTCTTTAGCTAAACTTCCATTATTGACTTTTTTGGCTTATCATGTAATTCGATTAGTTTTTTGGGAATCATACGATAGAGAATTTATTCCCTTCGAAGCAGGAAGAGGTAGATTGTTCCGACATTTCAGTAAAACAGAAGGGCGAGTTGGCGATACAAAAGATAAATACTTTATGAAAGTGCTTATGATCACTTGCTTTGTTATTCTTATATATTGCATGTCTGGCATGGTTGGCGTTCATATTCCAGCTAACAAGTAACGCCTGCTAACATTGGTTTGGCAAAAAACTGGCTGAAGGAATTATTAAACTTTTATTTTGCTATTTTGCTTTAGTTTTAGCTGACGGAATAAAAACTTAGCTTATAAAAACAGTATTGAACTTTTTGTTACAATTTTAACTTTGGTTTGGGCTGACGAGTTTCAAATTCAAGTAAAGGCCGAGCCTCGAACGTTACCAGCAATTCCTTGAACGTCAGAAAATGATAAAAAATTAGTCCATGTTCAGAGACTCAAACCCTTCCACTTAACATAAAGGTGATTATCGGACTATAATGAAAGGTGAGAAATAAACTGTTAGTCCTATATAACGAGTTTATAATTAGCTAATACTTTTATTTTTTCTGTAGTCAGGTAATAAGGTACTATAAAAGTTGGGAAATATGTAAAATAACAACCTACTGAGGTTTTATAAAAAATATCCACCACGTCAAACTCTCGACAAAGAAGGCTGCCACTTTTTGGCATTATTTCCCTTATACTTTTAAAAGACAAGTATCAAACGGCTTATAAGCAAGCCATGTTTCGGTCAGACCGAAACGACGCTATGTAAAACCATCACTCCGTTCAAGGCCTAATACTATTACTACCAACATCTGTAAGTTGTCAATCAAATAAGCCAAACAATTTCACCTTCGCGCCATAAAATTTACTTTTATGGCAACACA
>CAZZVO010000448.1:0-1941 GCA_964657505.1 uncultured Mucilaginibacter sp. | reverse complement strand
CCAGGCATAAATTGCCACAAACCTTTTGCACCTTTTGGCGAAACGCCTTGTTCCAAACCTGATTCTACAATCGGGATGTACTTAAAATCATCCGGAATGCCATAAACTTTCAGAATTGGTTCAATCACTTTAAATAATCTTGCCGCACGCGAATGCAGTAAATTTGTTTGTAGCTGTTTAAAGCTATGTTGTTTAAAAGAATGTTTCAATTTTACCGCCACTTTCGGGTCGTTTACTGGAACTGGCTCATTGGCAAAATTTAACTCATTCGGTGCATCAGCGGTATCAGAAACAACAACATCGTTATCTCCTTTCGACTGTGCTTTTACTACTGTTTTCTTTAACGTTGTACTGTAGATAAACAACTTTGATAGCACAAACAGCACCACTATTACGGAGCACGTAATTAAGTGTTTTTTGTACATAGAATTTTGGTTTTAGTTATACTTCTATTGATTAACTGCGGCAAAGGTAAAGATATAAATCAGATTACCAAACAGTTACAAAAACGTGGATCAAAACAGCTTCAAAACCAGTTCAAGAAATTATACTTTTAACTGGTCTAATTGCTTGTATTAAAACGGATTAATTTGGGTAAAACGGCGTAAAAAGCTACCTTTGCCTCCCCCGCTAAAAAACGGGTTGATCACAAAAAAAATGGGTTACAAAAAACAAGGGAACAGTCGTGACGACAAATCCACCGGATCATTTGGAAGATCTGGCAAACCATCCACCGGCAGAAGCTTCTCTTCTTCAAAAAGTGAAAGCACAGGCCGGGATGGCAGTTTTAGAAAAAAACCTTCTGCTGCTACCGGCACAACCGGAAGGCCGTTTGATGCAAAAGGAACCTCCGCAGAAAAACGTTACAGCAAACCATCCACAGAAAACAGCAGCTTTAAAAGCCGCGACAACAGCAATGCTTCTTTTAGCAGCCCAAAATCCGACGGCGCAAAACCTTTCCGCAAAACCAGCACCGAAGGCAGGCCGTTTAAAGAGCGGGGCTTTTCTCCAAAACCATCATCTGCCACCAACAGCGGCAAACCGCCTTTCAGAAGCAGGAGTAATGATGATTTTAGGGAAAACAGCCGATCTGAAAGGCCAACATACAAAAGCAGCAATTCTGAAGGCAGGCCGTACCAAAAAGATTTCAGCGGAAAAGAAAAACGTTATGTTAGAGCTGATAGTGCGGTAGGAACAGACGATAAAAAAGTGATGCGTTCCCGCAATAAACCAGCGGAAGGCAGCAAAAGCAATAATAAAGATAACAGCCTGATCCGCCTAAACCGTTACATTGCCAACGCCGGGATTTGTTCCCGAAGGAAAGCAGATGAACTGATTGAAGCCGGCGTAGTTTCTGTAAACGGCGAAGTAGTTTCTGAGCTGGGTACAAAAATTGACCCGATAAAAGATGTAATCCGCTATAACGGCGAAACTTTAAAGCGCGAAAAAATGGTTTACGTGCTGCTGAACAAACCAAAAGATTACATCACCACCACCGACGATCCGCAGGAACGCCGCACCGTAATGCAACTGGTTGAAAAAGCAAGCCGAGAACGTATTTATCCGGTTGGAAGATTAGACCGAAACACAACCGGACTTTTATTGATGACTAACGACGGGGATTTGGCCGATAAACTTTCTCACCCCAGAAACAGCATCACGAAGATTTATAATGTTGAATTGGACAAAAGCCTAACACAAGGCGATCTAAACAAAATTGCTTACGGCATAGAACTGGAAGACGGTTTGATTAAACCAGATACCGTGACTTATGTAACCGGCGGCAGTAAACGCGAAGTTGGGATCCAAATCCATAGCGGTAAAAACCGTATTGTGCGCCGTATTTTTGAGCATTTAGGTTACGAAGTAGTAAAATTAGACCGCGTGATTTATGCCAACCTCACCAAAAAAGATTTAACCCGCGGCCGCTGGCGTTATCTG
>CAZZVO010000447.1:0-1949 GCA_964657505.1 uncultured Mucilaginibacter sp. | reverse complement strand
GCAAAGCATCCTTTAGGGCCAAACTATCGAGAGCAACTAAGCCGGAGTCTTTTCGCCCTATTTCCTTTCTGAAAGCGTTGGTTATGGCGTTGGCTAAATTTTCTTTAGCATCGGGGCTGTTATTGGGCCGAAAGTTAGCGTTGTATTTAAATAGGGTGAAGAAGAGTAACGACATCAGCAGCATCGTCACGGTTACCAGTAATATCCCATCAAACAAGGTTAACCTATCTTGGCTACCCATGTGAAATAACTTAATACACGGAAACGAAATGATGATGGCAAGTGCAAGCGTGATCATGAAAAGTACTACGTTGGATGGCAACTGATTCTTTTCGTACTGATATTTTTGGTTGGATAGCAAACCCGCAATTATCCAGCTACTGCCCGACGTAAAGCTTACCGGTTGCAAAAATAGCTGGTAACTTGCTCCGCCTATTTCCCTGGTAACGATGTCGGCACCTTCAATCACGCTTTTCTTACCAAATAAAGAATCTGATTGTATCTGGTTTAACCCGGAAGGAAAAGTTTGATAAACCGTTTTGCCTTTGCTAAAAACCAGATATTGGTCGAACAATAAATTCGCTGGCAGTAAAGGTTTGATAAACTGCTCAAAGCTTATAACCATACTAATTCTGTAGCCAATTCTACCGTATCTTTTGGCAACAGTGATCTTAAACTGTTGCGAAGCATCATCGACCTGAATAGAAGATACACTGTCTTCTCCGGCTTTTAATTCTTTTTCGGTTTCCTTTGCATAGAGGGTATCAACTTTTGTGAACCTGAATTTTTCTGTCGAAATACTTTTAATGTAATTGTCGATACTGTCACTGCGCATGCTACCGCTGATAGTTGCAGAAAGCACATTGTTTAGCAGTGCAACACTGTTCTGTATTTTCGCCCTCACGTTCCCGTCGATGTTTTGCATCGCCCGGAAACCCTGCTCTTTAATCCTTCTTTCGTTGCTCGGCCGGTAAACATACAAATAACTGGCACCCAGAAATATAACTACCAAAATGGTACTGAGGACTGCCGCCGGGTTTCTACCGAAAGAGAAAAAAGGTTTCATAACAAATCAAATTGTTAAGATGGCAAACTATTGATCCAGTCTGCCTGGCTAATCAAGGGCTGTATTTTTTTAACACCATAAAAAGCGGTAACCAGCTCGTCGCGGTGGGTTGGTGTGTTGTTAAGGTCTTTGGTAAATTTGTTTTCTTTCATGATGTAATCGGCCATTGCCTCGCCAATCGCTTTTAACAAACCGAACTTACTTACATCGTCCATCGCAATGCCGTTCAAATCTTCGTTTGTCAGTTCGCTTAAACGGTTTGCGTTGACGATATGGATAGCAGAAATATCACGATCCGGAAGCTGGTGCACCGATTCGCAGTTTAAAGAAATTTGGAAACGGCGGAAGTTGAGCCGCAGCAAGGAACTTCTAAACACGTCAATTTGCATCGAACTTGCATCCTGGCCAGATTCGTCCATCACATAATTTAACCAGAAATAAGCATCCGGGCCGGCCGGATTTGCAGCCTGATCGGCATCAATAGAAAGCACTTTTAAACCCGTCCCTAAACTGAACATGGTAATTTTATCCGCTTCGTATTTCCCTTTGCCACTATAACAAATGGCTTCCAGCAAAGCCGCCAGTGAAGGGTTATTGTATGTTGTGGTGCCGCCATCCACAAAGCGCTCTAAAGGATGAAAATAAGTTGGTGCAGACATTGTAGCTTCCATCACCGTGCGCAGCAAAGCATCTTTAAAAACATTTTTGATCTCGCCATCCACTTCAAAGCAATTGAAAAAAGTTTCTTCATTGTCGGCTACATCTTTCGCCGTAATCATCATGTCCACACCGGTTTTTCGATGGGTTTGTTCCAGCGTGATGTTGCCTACTACGTCTTCAAGTGCTGCCCGATAATTCTTTTTATCATAAGCAGGAGGGTTGA
>CAZZVO010000446.1:0-1952 GCA_964657505.1 uncultured Mucilaginibacter sp. | reverse complement strand
GCTTGCCCATTAATGCGTTCATTGCTTCCCAACGGTCTAAATAAAGCGGCGCATTGAAATATTGAAACACAAATTCATCGGTGCTTTTATTGTCGATTTTTTGTGCGAGAAGAACTTTATCGCCATCAACATTAACCAAATTTGGTTTGGATGGAAGTTTAAAAGTCAGCGTATCCGCTTTGTCTTTCATCCAAATTTGATGACGTTCTTTCTTCCCGCCAACATATAAATCGATGGCCATCGGCAAAGTAAAAGTCTGGCCTTCCTGGGTTTGGCTGAGGTAAACCGATTGCGTTTTGCTGGCTTCGTCCCATTTATAATCAATCTTTAATTCCGGATGACCAGCGCCGTAATACCATTGATTGAAAAACCAGTTTAAATCTTGTCCGCTCACTTTTTCCATCGCTAAACGAAGCTGTTGCGCTTCACCGTTGCCCAAAGCATTTTGACGGAGGTACAGATTTAGGCCGGTAAAAAAAGCATCTTCGCCTAAATAATTCCGCAGCATATTTAAAATACAACCGCCTTTTTGATAGCTAACTGCGTCGAAAACATCTTCCTTGTCTGCATAATAAAAACGGACAAGGTTCTTAGTTTTCGCATCTTTTGAATTTAGATAAGAAAGCCGGTTTTCGTTAATGTGCGCGCCGCCTTCATCTTTTCCGTAGCGGTGCTCCGCCCAAAGTGTTTCGCTGAAATCAGCAAAAGATTCATTCACCGTGATGTTGCTCCAGCTTTCGGCCGTTACATAATCACCGAACCACTGGTGGAAAAGTTCGTGCGCAATCGTACTTTCGCCCTGACTGTAATTATCGTCCAGCATTTCGCGTGCGGTTTTTTGTACGTATTCGCCGTGCAAGGTTGCGGTCGTATTTTCCATCGCTCCGCTTACATAATCGCGTACCACAATCTGGCTATATTTATTCCAGGGAAAATCAACACCCAACTTCTGCGAGTAAAAACCAATCAGTTCCGGCGTGTAACCAAAAATTTGTTTAGCAAAAGGAGCAAAGGCGGGTTCCAAGTAATAACTCACTTCCTTGCCTTTCCATTTGTCTTTGTAAATTTTGAAATCGCCCACAGCCATCATAAAAAGGTAGGGCGAATGCGGTTTATCCATTTTCCAGGTATCAGTCCGTAAACCATTTCCGGCAGGCTTTTGGGAGATGAGTTTTCCGTTAGATAGCGTAACGTATTTTGAAGGAACCGTCATGCTGATTTCTTCCAAAGTTTTCTGGTCCGGCTTATCAATTGTTGGGAACCAGGCCGACGAACTTTCGGTTTCGCCTTGCGTCCAAATCTGGATAGGTTTAGTTTTGTCCGCGCCATCCGAATTGATAAAATACAAACCTTTGGCATCGCTGATAGCAGTGCTTCCCATTGCTTTCAGTTTATCCGGTTTGGCCGTATAGCTTAAATAAAGCGTGTAATTTTCTGCGGAAGTATATTTTTTATCGAGGTTTATCTTCAACTTCAAACTATCATACGTAAACTTTAATGGTACATTTTTACCATTTTTTACCACAGAAACATTGCTGATATCCATTCCTTTAGCATCCAAAGTCAAAGAATCTGTCGGATAAAAGTGCGGTTTCAGTGTAACCCATTCTTTGCCGTACAAGTAGTGTTTGGCGTAATCAAAACGAACATCCAACTTGGTGTTTACCAGATCGTTGATTTTGGTTGGCGTAGCACGATAGATTTTTAAAGCTGGATTATCGGTTGGTGTTTGCGCATTTAGTGTAGAAGCAATCAAACAAGCTGCACTAAAAGCAGCAAATGGTTTAAAACGGTTAGCGGTCATTTTGGAATTAAATTTTGCTCATTGTAATTTGTAAATCTACAATCATCCGGCTAATTAACGTTCTTTTTGCTTGATCAAAAAGAAGCAAAAAAATCAAGACAAACCCGATCCCTCCGGGCGTTTTGTCGGGCCTTCCCGCACCAGGGTG
>CAZZVO010000445.1:0-1964 GCA_964657505.1 uncultured Mucilaginibacter sp. | reverse complement strand
ATAGTTTGGACATTAAATACATTTTTAAGCTTAGCTATTCCTATCCTGATCCTTGTTCTGCTGATTTTGCTTGTTTTGCTGCTGCTGTTTTTTTAGCATTTCTTGTGCGTAAGCCAGGTTATAACGCGTGGCATCATCTTTCGGATTGTTCAATAACGATTTTTTATAGGCATCGATGCTTTCCTGAAATTTTTTGGTTTCCAGCATCGAGTTGCCCAAGTTGTGGTAAGCCCTTGCTTTGACCATCGGATTGGTTGTGGTTGACCCAATATCAGTAAAGTTCTTAGCTGCATTATCAAACTTTTTTTGCTTGTACAGTGCATCACCTAAATTAAAATTACCCACCAAGTTCTGGTTCTTTTTTTCTACGGATTTGCGGTAATTTTCTTCGGCTTCTTTAAACTTTTTTTGCTCATACAATTGGTTTCCCTGCAGGATGAAGCTGTTCGCATCCTGCGCGAAAAGTACAAAGCCCTTCAAAATCAATACAATAGCGATAATAAACTGTTTCATGGCTTTTTTACTTCAAACAATTTTAACCGGCTAAATCTCAAACTTTTCCTGTTGGAAATAAAAAACTCAATAACCAGCAGCAGCAATGCTATCGCCAGGAAAAACTGGAAACGGTCTTCAAAATCCTTAAATGATTTACTAGCATAGGTTTTTTGCTGCATTTTGCGCACCTGTTCCATAACAGTGCCCAAACCACTATTGGCATCAGTGGCGCGGATGTAAATGCCGTTTCCTGCTAAAGCAACCTGCTTACACATTTCCTCATTCAGTTTGCTGATCACCGTATGCCCAGCAATATCGGTATGAAAACCAGTTTGCTTGCCATCAGTAAATATCGGGATAGGTGCACCTTGCGGCGAGCCAAAGCCAACTACATGGATGGTAACGTTTTTTTCGTGCGCATACTGTGCGGCTGCAACGGCATCGTCTTCGTGGTTTTCGCCATCGGTTAACAAAATCATGGCTTTGCTGGTGCCATCTTTAAAGTTATAGGATTTCATGCCCATCTGAATAGCTGCACCTATCGCCGTGCCCTGCACCGGAACAATGCCCGTATTAATGGTATTTAAAAACAGTTTGGCGGCAGAATAATCTGTTGTTACGGGCATTTGTACGTAGGCTTCTCCCGCAAAAACAATAATACCAATGCGGTCGTCGTGCAGGTGGTCGATCAATTGCGATAAAGCCCTTTTTGCATTTTCTAAGCGATTGGGCGCAAAATCTTGGGAAAGCATACTGTTTGAAACATCGAGCAAAATCATCAAATCCGCACCGCTGCGTTTTACTTCATCTACGTGTGTTCCAACTTGCGGATCAGCCAAACCGATAATCAATATGGTGTACGCCAAAATAAAAAATACAAACTTGAGCGTTGGTCGTGAAGAGGAAACATTCGGCATGATCTGGCTGATTACCGCTTTATCGCCAAAAGCAGCCAACGCCTTTTTTTTCCACCTGCGTACGAGGATAAACACCAGAACCAGCAAAGGCACCAGCACCAATGCCCATAAAATATAGGTATTTGCGAAACGTAGCATCAGGTTAAAGCTCCTTTAAAAATGGTATTGTTCAGCAAAAATTCCAGCGTTAACAAAAAGAGCGCAATCATGGCAAAAGGCAGATAACGCTCTGTTTTTTTATGATATTGCGTAACCGCTATTTTAACTTTTTCCAGCTTGTCGATCTGTTCGTAAATCTGCGTTAACTCGTTGTTGTTTCTCGCCCTAAAATATTTTCCCCCGGTGATATCAGCTATTTTTATCAATGTATTTTCATCAACATCAACCGGAACCATTTGGTAATGTGTATTGCCGAACTGGTCTTTAAAAGGATAAGGCGCCGAGCCATTCGTACCGATGCCCACGGTGTAAACGCGTACACCAAACTGTTTGGCAATTTGCGCGGCGGTTATTGGCGGGATTGAGCCAACATTGTTTACGCCATCTGTCAGC
>CAZZVO010000444.1:0-1966 GCA_964657505.1 uncultured Mucilaginibacter sp. | reverse complement strand
TAAATATTATACAAAAAAACCGTCCCATAATTTTACTTATGAGACGGCCTCGTTTGCATCTTTTGGTATTGTTTTTCGTAGCCCGTAGGGAAGATGGCTTTCATCTTAACCCGTTGGTTATCAATGCTATATTTAGCTGAATTACCTTGACTCTCCGAACTACTCACTAACTCTACTTATTGCAGTTTGTAGCTGTAAACCGTTACATAAAGATAACTAAAATTTCTTGAAAATCACATTTCAATACAGCTATTTATATGTATTGAGTAATAAAATGAATCAAAAATTGCGTTTTGCATCTTAAAATGTTATAGTACTAAACGCAATTCAGGAGTTATAACTATTCAGAGTTAATTGTGTTATATATTGAACATCTTTTAATATTCCAATAAATGAGTTTATTTAAATTACATCGGCTTGGAACGGTGATGGACAAACCATAATAGCCGGGCACTTCAATACCTTTTTTATCTAATACCTTTACCTCGAATGTTTGCCAGCCAGTTAAATCAGCATCTTTCAATAAGGAACAGAATTTTTCTGAAATTAAAAACAATGTTGCCGTACCAGTACCTAATATATCTTTCAATTTTTTTCCATATTCTTGCTTAAAAACAACAGGAAAATCAATGGCTTGATATTCACCGTTACTAAGCTCATCAAACTTATCAACCGCTGAAGGCGGGTAAATGATATGGGCCTGAAATGTGCTTGAGGACCAGTCACTGGTAAGTTATAAAAATCTGCAATTTTCATGTTTTAAAGAAAAATGTTCTTAAATAATCCACTATTTAAAATGCACGATCAAGTCGTATTTCTTAGCTAATTTACTTGCAAAATCGAATGCCTGTTCTCTTGTCGGGTTTGTTTCTAAAAATTCACGCCATGCTGCGTTCCAGGCTTTGGCATTGGATAAATGTGAAGTTGACTGCCACCAAGATAGGTTTATTACACACTCATTTCTACATCTGCAAGGTTTTCTATGACAGCATTTGTGATCTTGTTATGTTTAAAAACCTCGGCTGCTTTCTTTGTAAGTATTTTAAAGAACATACCTTCCGGTGTGGAGAAATCACGCCGTCCCATTCGTCAAACCCGATATAAAGCCCTTTTCGATAATCCCACAACGGCCCGTTGGGCAAAAACTGTTTTTTAATAATTTCCCCTTTGTTAAGGTCAACCCTGTCGCAGCGGCGGTAATGGCAAATCCATAATAACCAGCAATTTCTCGATCGTCCTTGGTTAACAATTTAATATCGAAGGTTTGCCAGCCCGACAGCCCTCCATTTTGTAACAGGGTGCGCAGCCTTTCTGAAATTAGATATAAGCATACTGTGCCCGTGTCTAGCATATCTTCCAGCCGATTACCTTGTGCCTGTTTAAAAATAATCGGAAATTGAATATCCATGTAAATGCCTCTGCTCAATGATTCAATTTTGTCCCAATTTAAGCCAAGAGGGTGCGCCTGAAATGTTCGGTTACATAATTTACTCGATAAATTATAAAAATTTGAAATTGTTTGTTCCATTATTATTTATTATAAAGGTTGTTTTACCTACTTTAGCACTTGAAAATGGTATTTCAATCCATATTTATCCGCAATTTCCGCTGCTTTTTTTAACAGCGCTGCTTCATTAGTTGGATTTGTACCTAAAAACGCTGTCCATTCTTTATTAATTGCATGACTTGATGCTTGATGTGCGGCTTTTTCAAACCAAGATCCAAATTCAGGTCGATCTATATTGATGTTATATTTTTCTTCAAATATAACGCGGAATTTTTGCGGGTAAATTATGGTGCGCTTGAATATCACTTCCTGGGTCTTCACCGGTCAACTTTATTAAGTTTTTCCTAAAATTGTCTTTAGTATAATTTTGTTCAAAAGCTTCATTTTCCTCGGTCAATAATTGGTTAAATCCATCAACCTGTCCCTGGCCTATGGCATCCAGGTTATGCTGCATCAGCT
>CAZZVO010000443.1:0-1979 GCA_964657505.1 uncultured Mucilaginibacter sp. | reverse complement strand
AACGCTTACAAGATTTTGCATGATAAAAGAAGCATCATCCAAATCTTATCCCTAATTTTAAAAATATTAAAATCGTTATGCCAGTAGTCAACTATGGAGTTTTAAGAGGGAAGATTATCAATGCTACCCCTTATCAACAAGGTGCAGACCATTACCAAATTGAAGTACAAGCCGATAAACTATATCGCATCGCTGTGGATGTTTATTCGCAGTTTGCCGGCCAAAGCATTAATTATTCGCCGGATGGGAATACAACATTAACTACCGATAGGATGGTGATGTATTACAAAGACGAAAATTACAAACACCCAATTACGGCTGCCATTTTAAAATGCAAAGAAGGGTTTACGCCTAAAGCAAGCATGGATTCATCTTTGTGGTTAGATTATATCCACTTCAGCCCGCTCCTCTTCCCCATAAATTTGATGAAAGTTGTGAAGCCAAAAAGCGATACAGCAGCAGGGGAAAACTTAAACGGCGATATAGACCCTTGGGTACAAAAAGCCAAGAACAACCCAAATGCTGAAGTTTTTGCTTTTGGTTCTGGTTGGGACGATAACGCAGCCGGAAGCCATCCCGATAAACATCTTTATTTCAACCCTAACCCTTCGCTTGGCATCCATGATATACACATGAACCAGGGAGACACCGGCACAGAAGCAAAATCCAACGGAAGTAAACAGGACGGCGCGCTTTTTTTCTATTTTAAAGACCTAAATAAATGGGTTGCCATGTTTTTCCGTTTTCAAAACCAAAGCACCAAAACAGATCATAACGGCAACCCAATCTAATTTATGCTGAAGTTCGGTTTAAAGAATTGAAACCTGCTTTTTCAGCAAAACATTTAAATATAAACCTGTATAAATGCTCCACAGTTTTTTTACAATCTTACTTTTTGTTGTTGTGCTGATTAATCCCGCTTTTGCACAGGAACAAAACCACAAATGGGGTGATTGGCAAACTTGGGGCGACCAGGGAAATAATACCTACAGTAACCCAATTTTGCCAAGTGATTACAGTGATTTAGATTGCATCCGGGTTGGAAACGATTATTACGCCGTTTCTTCTACTTTTCAATATTCGCCTGGTTTTATTATCCTTCACTCAAAAGATCTGGTTAACTGGTCAATCATAAGCCACGCTGTTAATGATATTACGCAAATTTCACCTGCCATGAACTGGGACAAGATGAACCTTTACGGCAAGGGAATTTGGGCGGGTGCCATCCGTTACCACAACCATAAATTTTGGATTTACTTTGGTACGCCAGACGATGGTTATTTTATGACGACCGCTGAAAAAGCAGCAGGTCCGTGGCAACCATTAACACAAGTGCTTGCCGAAAAAGGCTGGGACGATTGCTGCCCTTTTTGGGACGATGACGGACAAGGTTATTTAGTAGGAACTAATTTTAGCGATGGTTACAAAATCCATTTGTTTAAAATGAGTGCTGATGGTAAAAAGTTGATAGGGGAATCGGATAAAATAATCCACCAATCAAAAGGCAGCGAAGCCAATAAATTGTACAAAATTAAGGGAACCTATTATCATCTTTTTAGCGAAGTAATAGCTGGCGGGCGGGCAGTAATGATGGAACGTTCCCAAAATATTTACGGCCCTTACACGGAAATTAAACAATTAAGCCAGCCCCAAAAACAATTTAACGAGCCAAACCAAGGCGGAATTATACAGACACAAAAAGGCGACTGGTATTTTTTAACGCACCACGGTACGGGCGATTGGTCTGGCCGTGTTATGAGTTTGCTTCCTGTAAATTGGGTGGATGGCTGGCCAATTATCGGGGCAGTTGGTTCGGATAAAATAGGGACGATGGTTTGGTCGGGAGAAATGCCGGTAACCAACCAAAAGATTATCCCGCTGCAAACTAATGATGAGTTTACTGCCAAAACTTTAGGGCAGCAATGGGAGTGGAACTATCAGCCAAGGGCGGGCAAATGGTCGTTAACAGAAAGGCCGGG
>CAZZVO010000442.1:0-1984 GCA_964657505.1 uncultured Mucilaginibacter sp. | reverse complement strand
AACCAATAGCAGGATTATTATTTAAAATCACTCAACTTTTTTCAGGACGGGTCATATCTTTACTCATCAACAGTTCGGACTTGACGTTTTTCAAATACCAGTTATTCGCCAAGCCGGGTTCGTTGTGCGTAATTTAAAGATAACGCTGTCCAGCTACATTCATACGTTGCAACCAATAAAAAGTCTTTCCAATTTTTTAAATAAATTTACTTTGTTATCCGTAAATAAAGTGCAATCAAGTTTGATTTATGGCAGAAGATGAAATAAGGAAGCATACTAAAGCAGCTTACAATATACTGCGTGACAGAGAAAAAAACTGGAAGCACAAACTGAAAGATATGTTCGTTGAGATTCTCATCATCGTGTTTGCTGTTTCTGTTTCCATCTGGTTTCACAATCTGAGTGAAAAAAGGCAGGAGGATAAGGAAGCAAGAACTTTCCTGACTGAACTGTCGGACGACTTGCGGTTTGACACGGCTAACCTGCAAAGCAGCCTGCAGTTTTACAACTTTAGTCTGACCGGGATAAAGTATTTTATGAAAGTAGGAGCAGGCGATGCACTAAGCAAAGACAGCCTTGATAAATATAGCAGTCTGTTTTTCAGCAATACGGAACTGGAGCCTTATATCAGCCACTATGAAGCAATAAAGGGAAGTGGCAAGTATGATATTATTGACGATAAGCAGCTGTTGAATAAAATCATTGAGTTGCACGAAAGCGTGTTTGCACACATTATAACTCTTAATACCTATTATACACAAAACATACAGCAGACTACGGTTTTTATTGAGCAAAATGCCCAACTAAATGATGCAGGAAAGATTATGAACGGACAACAACTATTACGCACTTCGGAAATGCGCGTTATGCTGGCATACTTAAAAAGTACGCTCGAAACAAATGTTATCCCTTCACATATTAATGGTGTTAATAAGTGTAATGCACTTTCACACCAACTTACCGAATTTTAAATTCATAACAGGAGAGCTACGAAATATTGATTAGGATAACTCACAACAAAAGATTTTCTGCTATGCTGGCTGACGTCTCTTAGTTAACATTTGTAATTCTATTTATCTTTAGTTCGGTATTCGGCTGATGAGGTATTAATGCCAGCACAGCAGAAAGCCCAAGCCGTTGGCAGTAATGTTATTGTGACACTTTGCAAACCAAAATAAAAAATTGAAAAGCGCAAATTGGACAGTCGCAATTTTAATCATCTTGACAAATATTTATTTCTTGCCTTCAACTATTATAAACATAAAGGAGACTGGAGGACCAATGGGATTTGGACTTTTGATTTTACCAATTTCTCTCTCAATAAACCTTTTACTAATTACAGCAGTTTTGACCTTTAAAAGAAAGTTTTATAGTAGCAAAACACTTCTAATAATCAATGGACTTGGTTCTTAATGGACTTTGTTTTGGATATGGATTTTTATGACAACTCCTAAATAGTATAGAAAACTCAATATTTAAATGAGGAAAAAGACATCAGCATGGGAAGGGATAAATTCTTTGAACTATTGAAAAGAAACAAGCTGCTGGTAAGAAAAACAAAACGCCGGAGTGTTTACACTACGATGAGCAAACACCATTACCGCCGCTATCCCAACCTGGTAAAGGGCTTTAGCCCGCTGAAGGCACATGAGCTCTGGGTAAGTGATATTACTTACATACCACTGAAAGAACGCTTTGCTTACCTGTTCTTAATCACCGATGCTTACAGCAGAAAGATTGTTGGTTTTCATGTCAGTGATGATATGAAAGTAAGCTCGGCAACCGTTGCTTTGAAACAGGCACTGGCACAAAAACCCATGGAAACCATCGTAATCCATCACAGTGACCGGGGCATACAATATTGCAGCCATGAGTATGTGAGTTTATTGAAACAAGCTAATGCAATGATTAGTATGACAGAAAGCGGAGATCCACTGGAGAATGCCATAGCAGAAAGAGTAAACGGCATCCTGAAAACAGAACT
>CAZZVO010000441.1:0-1997 GCA_964657505.1 uncultured Mucilaginibacter sp. | reverse complement strand
ACAGGTTACTCAACAACGTATTCTTTAAATGTTGAAGTCGAAAATTGTCAGGTAGTTCAAATAGATTTTCCAAATGGCGGTTACATTGATGAAGATCATATCACTGCTGCAGATTTAGATGAAGATGGAAACGCGAGCGTTGAAGGAGAAGATGGAAAAACATACGAAGTACACATTATCGATTAAAAATAAACGGGGAAGCCGAAAACTGGACAGAGTAGGCAAAACGACAAACTTTAATAAAATGAAAAAATTAGTTTTTATTCTTACAGCATTCACTTTGTTTGCTTTTACAGCAAAAGCCCAAACAAAAAAAGATGGCACACCAGATATGCGTTATAAAAGTAATAAGGAAGCATATGGTAGTCCTTACACAGCACCAACTTATTCATCACCTACACCAACAACTTCTACTTCAGACTATTCAACTCCAACGACCACCAGTTCTAGACCGATTTACAGCGGACAAACTCATACAGAAAGTCATGGAGGAACTTATGTTGGAAGTACAAATTCACATCACAAAGATGGAACTTATGTAAACCCACGTTCTAATAATCAATATGGAATACACAAAACAAAAAACAACTAATTTGATAAGTAAGACTTTATTCTATAAACAATAAAGTCCTTCTTTCATATAGAATTATTGTTTAGATACTTTTTAAGTCTATCATCTTTTTCAATTAAATTTTTCAAAATAAAAATATCTGAATTGTAAAAAAGAAGTCTATCTTTTTGATTATTAATAAATGCGACGAATAGATTGTTTTTTACTTCTTTTAATTCTTGATCAGATTCTAAAAATTCTAAACCTGAAATGTATTCAATTATCTGATTTGCAAATAGCTCTTTAAAAAGAAGATCTTTATGTGAAAGACTTATTTCTCGATGATCTCTTATTTCGATAATCAATAGTTCATATCTTTTTAATAAGATAGCAAGATTTGTTCTAAATAAACGTATAGTACCTAAAAGAATATCATAATCTTTGTTATTACTACTTACCTTTTCGCCATTTAAATATTTCCGAAAGTCATCTAAGTAAGAAGGAAACTTTTTCAGTTCATTATATTTTTCATATGTGTATAACGGAAAATTTAATAATTGAATGGTATTACTTGAGCTATTCTCTTCCTGTAATATTTTGTTTACTGAATTCCTATAATAGTCAAAATAGTTAGAACTTAATTGGAGTTTAAATTGATTGATCGTGATTAACACAGTTACTATTAAACCTATAAATCCAAAAAATGAAATTATGGGAGATGCAATGTTATTAAATTCTTGAGAGTCAAAACTTAGATGAATATTTTTACAATAGATAGTTCTGGTAAGAATGTCAATTATAATTGTAAAAGTTAAAAAAAATAAAATTATTAAAATAACTGTTCTTTTCATTAGTAAAATTTCTATATAAAATTATTAATATATCAAGACAAAGAATAACAATATAATAAAAAAAGTCTCGACCAAACTTTGATCGAGACTCAATTTTACCCCTATAAAAACAGCACTAACTCAACTTTCCCAAAGCTTCTTTAATCCGTTTCACCGCTTCTATCAATTTATCTTCTGCAGCAGCATAAGACAAACGGATACAATTATCATCACCAAAAGAATCGCCGCCAACGGTTGCTACATGAGCTTCTTCCAACAAATAAATAGAAAGTTCGGCAGCATCAGCATAAGTTTTCCCATTGTATTGTTTGCCAAAATAAGCGCTTACATCCGGGAAAAAGTAAAATGCACCATCTGGCAAATTCACTTTAATATTTGGGATTTCTTTCAGCAAACCATAAACCAAATCACGGCGTTTTTTAAATTCCACGCGCATTGCTTCTACGGATGAAAGTCCGCCTTCCAGCGCAGCAATACCAGCTTTTTGGGTGATAGAACACGTTCCGGAAGTAATTTGTCCCTGCAATTTATCGCAAGCCGTGGCAATTTCTTTGTTGGATGCTGTGTAACCAATTCGCCAGCCCGTCATCGCATAA
>CAZZVO010000440.1:0-2009 GCA_964657505.1 uncultured Mucilaginibacter sp. | reverse complement strand
AGAAAACTAAATAAAAGAGCTTATTGTTTCCCGCAATCACTTAAAGGTTTTAAGTCGATAAAAGAAGCATCAACCTAAATGCTCTGCAACAAACTTTTCGCAATAACCCTTAATCATATCGCGTACTTTCCTAAATTCCTGTATCACTTCTTCCGCTGTTCCTGTTGCTTTTGCAGGATCAGGAAAATCTTGGTGGAAGCGTTCTGTTTTTCCGGGAAAGTACGGACAAGCTTCGTTCGCATTATCACAAACGGTAATTACGGCATCAAAAGAAATGTTGAGATATTCATTAACGTTGTTGGAAGTATGTTGGGAAATATCAATTCCATCTTCCGCCATCACTTGTATTGCTTTCGGATTTACGCCATGGGTTTCGATTCCGGCACTGTAAATTCGTGCTTTATCGCCTGCAAAATATCGTAAATAACCTTCGGCTAACTGGCTGCGGCAACTGTTGCCCGTGCAAAGCACTAAAATATTTTTCATTGTGATGAGTTTAGCAACAACCGCCGCCAGGTGTGCAGCAACTTGTACCAACACTGGCCAGGTTTACCAATTGTTTAGGTTGAGGGATTCCGCATTGCAGTTGCGCCAAACAATCGGTGTGTTTGGCAACCAACACGAAATGACCGTATTTAAAATCCAACGCGTATTTGCCAATGGTTTCGGTTTGATATTCTACTTCGATCTCCAAATCTTCATCACCCAAAACTTTTTTTGATAGGTCGAAAATAGTTAACAAACCTGCCGGACTTAGTTTATGATCAACATCATCAGCTACCCAAATTTGGATGTTGGCCGCTTTTTCTTCGTGCACATCTCCCCCACAATCCACAAAATGTTTGGTTACCAAACCAATTTCGGTAACATGGAAATGTGCTGGAACAAGTTCGCCGTTTGCTTGGATAAAGTTTAAGTTTTCCAACGTGTTCAGGTGTTGTTTAAATGCTGATACTTTCATGTTCTATTTGATTTAGGTTTAACAACAATTGTTTTTGTGGTTGATGGATTTGGAAGCAATGCCAGCGAAATATTCCTGCAGCTTGGCAAAAGCCTGCTCGTCCACACAGTAACAGATGGCGTTGCCTTCGATGCTGCCCTGGATCAAACCCGCGTTTTTCAGCTCCTTTAAATGCTGCGAAATGGTTGGCTGTGCCAGCGGCAATTCGTTTACGATATCGCCGCAGATGCAAGTTTTCACACTCAGCAAATAATCAATAATGGCAACCCTGGCCGGATGACCCATTGCTTTAGCCATCAGCGCAATTTGGTTTTGCTGTTCGGTAAAATGTTCTGTTTTAGTTGCTCCCATATTATTATATTGCAATATTACGATATAGATTTGAATAAAACAAGCAATGCTTCTATTATCAGCTAAAAACTCATGAAATTTTAAACAAAAAAGGCCGCCTTTGCGGCAGCCTGTTTTTATTAGATCAGAAAGCAGTTAATGTGCTTTTTCCACTTTTTTTACGTGCTTCACTTTTGTGCCGCTGTAATGTTTGTGCTTGCTGAAAATGTTGTGCACCTTTTGCGGCACAGTAGTGGTTTTTTTAACTTTAACTTCGTCTTTAGTTACTTTTTGCTGCGCAAACGTAGCGATAGAAAGGGTACTGATCAGCACCAATAACAACAAGGATTTTTTCATTTTTTGAGTGATTTTTTTTAAGTTTAGTACGTTGATTTTGGAAATTAGTTATTTAAAGCGCAGCAATATAGTTACAAAATGTGCTTTAAAACAATGGTTAAAAGTATGATCGATCTTGGATTTATCTCAACTCAAATTATTTAAAGAATCCAAAATCCACTATCGAAATTTTAAGTTGAAGTTTTGACAAAACCTAAAATGTAATGCTGATTTTTACCCGATAAAAGAAGCATCAGTACCAAATCGAAATTCGCTCCGCTGACTGCTGTTACAAATACAATTTCACGATGGAATACCCACATTTCTTATTTCAGCATAAAACCAAGACCTTGTTGTTTTTCAAAGTTTTACTGCTTTTTTC
>CAZZVO010000439.1:0-2013 GCA_964657505.1 uncultured Mucilaginibacter sp. | reverse complement strand
TCTAATTTGTAAAAGCATCCAAAGCAACAGTAGGTTTTCCGGTACTGTCGAACGCGCCTAAACCATAATTTTGCCAGTTGTAAGCTTCTGGTTCCCAATAAAATACACCTAAGCCTTGCTTGTTCGGCACGGCATTAACTTTACCAATCAGGTCGGTTAAAAAAGCTTTGCACGTAGTTGCTTCGGAGGCTTGCATGCCCACTTCCACAATCATTACCGGCGTAGAATATCTGGAAACCATATCGGTAATATTGGCCAAACATTGTGTATCATAACTCTGCCAGTTGGCTGTAGATGGATATAAGGACATGCCAATAATATCCCATTTGCCGCCGTTGGCTTTCAAGCCATCAAACAGATAACGGAACAGAGAATTATTGTAACCATTGGAAACATGTACAATTACCTGCGTAGTGCTGCTTACCGATTTTACGGCATTGTAGCCCGCTGTAACTAAAGTTGCAAAGTTGGCCATGTGCGTTGATGCCCTTCCATCTTCCCACAAAATCCCGTCATCAGTTTCGTTGCCTACTTGTACCCAATCCGGCGTAATATTACTGGCTTTTAAAGCATTCATTACAGATATGGTGTAAGAACTTAGCGTGCCGGTTAGCGTTGTAAAATCCAAGTTTTGCCAGGCTGCCGGTTTAGTTTGCTTGCCCGGATCTGCAAAAGTATCGCTGTAATGGAAATCGATCATAATTTTCATCCCTAATTTCTGCGCCCTTACTGCTTTAGCCACAACATCGGCCGTGTTACACCAACCATCCGCCGGGTTAACCCAAGCCCTTAACCTTATGGCGTTCATACCTTTATCTTTCAAAATCTGCATGCAATCCTGCTGGGTGCCGCTGCTGTTATAAAACTTGTAATTAGATGCTTCCATCTGCGTAAGCCAGCTCACATCAGCGCCTTTAACAATAGTAATTGGCGTGGTGGTAGTTGTTGTTGTAGTGGTAGTGGTGGTAGTTGTTTGGTTAGTGGACATTCCGCTTTCTTTCTTGCAGCCCGCGGTTAGCAGTATGGCAAGTAAATAAATAGTATTTACCTTCATTTTAATTGAGTTCGTTTAGGTTTTTCGAGGATGGATGCAAAATCCATCTTGCAAATTCATCTATCATAACAGTTGAAACAGCCTTTTATTTTTGTTGATGGCCTAAATCTTTATTGCCTGGTGCAAATGCTTCTTTTATCGCCCTAAAACTTATAAAACTTGCATGAAAAAAAATTTGAACTGATTAAGGCGAAAGTTTGTGCAACAATTATATAACATCAAACAATTGTTACACGATAACAAAATATTTGTATCAACTACCTTGTAAATTCAGCAATTCGATCTTGCCCTAAAGCCTAAAACAATTTTATGAAAAAACACATACTTCCGGCAGTTTTACTTTTATTTTTTGGTTTCGAAGCTTTTGCCCAATCGCATTTAAAAGATGTACAAGTTACCAGCGTTTGGGCACCGGCAACCGCTAAAGTGGATGGCAATTTGAATGAATGGGAAGATTCTTTTCAGGCTTACAACAAATCGACCAAGCTGTATTACACTTTGTCTAATAACGAGCAATACCTTTATTTGGCCGTAACTTCTACCGATGCGGGCAACAACACCAAAATTGTCGCCGGTGGCATCACATTTACGGTAAATACTGCGGGGAAGAAAAAGGATAAAAACGCATTTGTGTTAACTTATCCGGTGATTAACAGGCCAGCCCGCGGGCAGCGTGGACAACGAGGCGGTGGCGGCAGAATTGGAGGAAGGACGGCAACAGACGGCGCAGATTCGGCAGCAATTTTAGCCGCCCGAAAGCAATTGGTTGCTTCCAGTAAGGAAATAAAAGTTTTAGGTTTTAAAGACATTACCGATACGCTAATTTCTATCTATAACGAATACGGGATTAAAACCGCCATTGGTTATGATGCCTTGGGAAACTATAATTATGAGCTTGCCATTCCACTAAAATTGATAGATATATCCCCAGAAAACACCAAAGAAATTGCTTACAACAT
>CAZZVO010000438.1:0-2017 GCA_964657505.1 uncultured Mucilaginibacter sp. | reverse complement strand
GAAACCCGCATTGCACAAACAATTGTTTTGGGTATTGGCGGTGCTATGTTGCTCGATATTTTAGGGATTGAGCCAGCCATTTACCACATGAACGAAGGGCATTCAGTTTCCCTTAACTTTTATTTGTATGCCAAATACAAAAGCCTGGAAGAAGTGAAGAAAAGGGTTGTGTTTACAACGCACACGCCAGAAATGGCTGGAAATGAAGAACATTCATACGGTTTGCTTAACCAGATGTCGTTCTTTTACCACTTGCAGGAACAGGAAGTGAAATCGTTGCTGGGGATGGAAGGCGACAGTTTCAACTATACTTTGGGCGCATTAAAATTTGCCGGAAAAGCTAACGGTGTATCAAAAATCCATGGCGATGTAGCCAAACAAATGTGGGGCAATTATCCGGGTGTTTGCGAGATCACTTATGTAACCAATGCACAAAACAAAACTTATTGGAAAGATGAAGTTTTGGAAGATGCCATTACAAGCAATAACAACGATGCCATCATCCGCAGAAAAAAAGAACTAAAACGCCAACTATTTAAAGAAGTGGCCAACCAGTGCGGAAAACTGTTTGATGAAAACGTACTGACCATTGTTTGGGCGCGCCGTTTTGCTGGTTATAAACGTGCTGATTTGATGATGTGCGATTGGGAAAAGTTTTTAAAATTGATCAATAACTCGTCTTTCCCGGTTCAGGTGATTTGGGCAGGAAAACCGTACCCGGAAGATTACTCGGGCATCAACTTATTTAACCACATCATTTCCAGGGCTAAACCCTTTAAAAACTGCGCAGTATTGATCGGTTACGAATTGGCTTTGTCTGCTTTGCTTAAAAAAGGTTCTGATGTTTGGCTCAACAACCCGCGCATGTACCGGGAAGCTTCGGGCACCAGCGGCATGACCGCTGCGATGAATGGTAGTATCAACCTTTCGTTACCGGATGGATGGGTGCCGGAATTTGCGAAAGACAAAGTAAATTCCTTTTTGATTCCAAAAGCAGCAGATGAATTGTGGACGGAAGAAAAGGACAAGCAGGAAAACATCAACCTCATGGATACTTTAGAAAATACTGTTGTCCCGATGTATTATAACGATCAGACGCAGTGGCTCAGCATCCTAAAAAAAGCAGCAGCAGATGTTTTACCGGCATTTGAATCTGGAAGATTAGCCAAGGAGTATTACGAAAAAATGTACCAGTCAGAATAAAGCCTGTTTAAGCTTAGAACGTTTTCAGGTCTCAACTAACCCACTTCAACCTTAAACTATTTGTTACAACCGAAACCGAACTTAACGCCATAGCTGCACCGGCAAACATTGGATTGAGGTGGATGCCCCAAGCCGGATACAAAGCACCTGCTGCAATAGGGATGGCAATTAAATTATAAATAAACGCCCAAAAAAGGTTTTGGCGGATGGTGCGAATGGTTTGGTGCGATAATTTTAAAACTTCGGGCAGTAGTGCAATATTGGATGAGATTAAAGTGATGCGGGCAACGTCCATCGCAATATCAGAACCTAAACCCATCGCGATAGAAACATCGGCCGTTGCCAAAGCTTCTGCATCGTTAATGCCGTCTCCAGCCATCGCCACAATTTTTCCCTGCTGCTGCAATTGCTTAATTTTTTTAGCTTTCTCTGAAGGAGAAGTGTTCGCTATAACATGTTCAATACCAACTATTTTTGCTACTTGATTTGCAGTAAGGCTGGAATCACCGGTGAGCATCCAGACTTCTATTCCGGCTTGTTTTAATTGCTCGATTGCAGTAGCTGCATTGGCGCGAATTATATCCGCAACAGTTAAAACAGCTAATAAAACTCCTGCTTTTGCAAAATAAATAATGGTGTTTGAAGGATCAGTAATTACCGAAATTTCTGTTTTTTCGGGAGATAAATTACAGCTTTCGTTTACCCAATCCGGTTTCCCAATAAAATAAGTTTGGTTTCGATAATCAGCAGAAATTCCTGCGCCGGTTATACTTTTGAAGTTGGTAATGCTTTGTACCGATGCTTCTTTTATCGG
>CAZZVO010000437.1:0-2027 GCA_964657505.1 uncultured Mucilaginibacter sp. | reverse complement strand
AATCTTGTCTGCTTTTAAAATCATAACTAATTAGTTTAAAATTTGATTAATACTATATTTACAACCTGTCGCTGTAATTAAAGTTTTTAATTACAATGCTTTTAATTCTCCAAGAAACGGGAGCGCAGATTTTCCTTGTTTACTATTTTTCAGGTGATAAAAAAGCATCAATCTTCTTTGTACAGTTCCCCGGCTTTGATGGCCGAAGTTTTAATGCCTTTGATCATGGCCGAACTAAAACCGTTGTGTTCCATTTCGTTCAATCCGGCAATGGTGCAACCTTTTGGTGAAGTTACTTTGTCGATTTCCTGTTCCGGGTGAGAAGCCAGTTGCAGCAACAAATCTGCCGCACCTTTTGCTGTTTGTGCGGCCATTTTTAAAGCATCGTGTGCGTGGAAACCAATTTCAGTTCCGCCTTGTGATGCCGCGCGGATGGAACGTAAAAAGAAAGCAATCCCGCAAGCACATAAAGCTGTGGCAGAAGTCATCAATTCTTCATTGATTTCGATACTTACGCCAACGGTATCAAACATGGAAGTAACCAGTTTTAGGTTTTCTGCGGAAGCATTATCGGTAGCTAAGCAAGTCATGGATTGACCGATGGCAATTGCCGTGTTTGGCATCGCACGTACAACTTGCACATCAGCTTCCAATTGTTTGCGGATGGCAGCACAACTCACACCGGAAATAACCGAAATAAACAATTGCTTTTCTACTTGGATACTTGCTTTTATTTCGTCCAGCAACTTGTTTAATTGTTGAGGTAACACTGCGATAATTACAATGTCTGCTTCTTTTACCGCATTAAAATTGTTGTTGGAAGTTTGGAATCCAAGTTCGGCTTGTGGTTGCAAAGCAGCTAAATTGCGACGCGTTAATGTAATTTGTGATGGTTCGGAAATTTGCGCTTTCACCAAACCTTTTGCCAAAGATAATCCAATATTACCGCTGCCCAATATGGCTATTTTTTTGTTGATCATGTTTTTGAGTTGTAAGTTATATTGAAGTTGTTTAAACTTTTATGTTGATTTTCAGCTAAACTTTGAATTAAATATTAATACTTGGAAGGACACACCCCTAACCCCTCTCAAGAGGGGAAGTATAGTTTGCTATATTTCTAACGTCAACATTTCTACTTTTAGTTTTTTTGGTTTGGACAGGTCTGCGCCATATTTCCCCTCTTGAGAGGGGTTAGGGGTGTGTCATGCTTAAAAAATTTAAAGTATCTAATTATAAGTTGGATAAACAGTTTAAACTCGCAACAGAAAACTCACAACTGTCAACTTCTAAAAATCAACTTCTCAACATGGTTCCAAAAGTATTTCCTTTATTCAAATAATGCAATTCATCAGCCTGACCGATGATTACTTCTTTTACACCACTTTTTATGGCAGCAAAAGCATTATCCAATTTTGGCAGCATGCCTTCGGAAACTATTTTATCCAATTTTAGAGTTTCGTAACGCTCCGGGTCGATCTCGCGGATCAGCGAATCTTCATCGTCAATATCCTGCAAAACGCCTTTCTTTTCGAAACAATAAATCAACGTGGTTTCGTAAATTTTAGCTAAAGCAACCGCCAGGGCAGAAGCAATGGTGTCGGCGTTTGTGTTGAGCAATTGTCCGTCGCCATCATGTGTTAACGCACAAAAAACAGGTGTAAAAGAAGCATCTAATAATTTGCTAATGTTTTCTGCGGAGATAGAATCCTCGTTCAAATCTCCCACAAAACCATAATCAATAGTTTTTACGGGACGGATTTTGGCGCGGATGAAATTGCCGTCGGCACCGGTTAAACCAATGGCATTGTTGCCATAACGCTGCAATTGTGCCACCATATTTTTGTTGATCAGCCCGGCGTAAACCATTGTAACAACACGCAAGGTTTCGATATCGGTAATCCTTCTTCCGTCAACTAATTTAGCTTCAATGCCAAGCGAAGAAGATATTTGCGTAGCCACTTTTCCGCCGCCGTGCACCAGGATTTTAAAACCTTTCAGCACCGCAAAATCCTTTAAAAATGTGTGCA
>CAZZVO010000436.1:0-2036 GCA_964657505.1 uncultured Mucilaginibacter sp. | reverse complement strand
AAAATTATGTGTGGCATGTTGCTTGGATATTCTTCACCTTACTCGAATTTGATCTTATATAAGGGAACAGCATTGCTGATTTCGCATGTACAAACAATGGAAAGCCTATTAATCGGACATTTTGAACTCGTAAGGCTAATTCTTAGAGGCAAAGCTGCTAGGTGCTCAATATCCCAGGATAGCGATCTCTTTTTTTTGTAAAGTTAGAGCAAAGTCGTCGCGTCGGCAGGAAATTAAAGATTGTTCACCCTACATGACTTTGATCTTATATAAGGAAACGACATCACCCTTTATATCGCGTGCAAACAATGGAAAGACTGTGCTAGCCGGACATTTTGAACTCGTAAAGCGGATTCTTAAAGGCAAGGCTGCTGGGTGCTCAATATTCCAGAACAGCGATCACCTCTCAGTTTTTTTGCCCAAAATAAAAATGCTACCAATAGTCCTTCACCTTACATGACTTTGATCTTATATAAGGGAATGGCATCACCCTTTATATCGTGTGCAAACAATGGAAAGATTGTAAATCAAGGATATTGATGTCGAAAAGGCTAACTTCAAACCCAAGTTCTTAGGTGTTCAAAAACTTCAAATGTTTGATTATTTTTGACTTAGTACAAATACTTCGCCATTGGCTCTAGCAAAGGGAGCGAATCATTGCAATCCCTAGTAAACGATGACGCGGCATTTTAGTGTTCAATGTTTTCCCCGACGGCTACATCCATAAAGTGGAGACCTAGGAAATGGGCTGCTAAAACATTGCAATCCTTACCCTGAGCTATTCCCAATATCAAAAAGGGCAGCCTACTCGCTCTTTGCTCTGTCAAAATAAAAATAAAACCAATGTTTACTACCAACTTTATCGGAGACGCGATCGCCAAGCTCCGCGCAGTAAGAGATACAATATCAAACCCTACGCCAATCCTCCAGCAAATAGCTGCCCAATACCAGCAGCAAATTGAGCGCAGTTTCGAAGGGGAATTAGATCCCAATGACAATTCTCCTTGGGCTGATTTATCGTCGGCGACACTGCGGGAAAAGCAACGACTCTATCCAGGCGCAAAGAAGTTGGTGCGGACTGGCAAAGGAAAGCAATCAGTGAGAGTGGTGGTGAAAGCTGGAGGGGCGATCGCTGTTGAGCATGAGGACTATATGCAATATCCCCGCACTGGGACTCGTAAAATGCCGAAGCGTAATTTTGTACCAGAAAAGATTAATGAAGTTTTGGTGCAAGGTGTTGTGGCGCGAGTAGTGTTTGCAATATTGCAATGATATTAAATAATTGCTAAAATATAAGCGTATTAGACAAAATAAACAAAATGAATAGCTTGATTGAACACGCTTATATTTCTGAAGAAACAGCTTTAGCTAATTACATGAACAAAAGTTACAATAAGGATTATCAAAAAGCCAGGGACAAATATGTATTTTTGCCTTTTGATTTATTCGTAATAGCTTTAAAGAAAGATAAAATAACTCTGCCTGGAAATATAAAATTACTAACCGAAACGTATATAAAAACGATATCAACAAATAACGAAATATCAAAGTTTGAGCAAACATTAAATTACATTGCTGCATCTTGGATTTATTTAAACGAACCTAGTCAAGAAGATTGTCGTAAATTTATTAAATTGTTTCAGTTGAATTTCTAAAAGGCAACAAAAATATGGATAACAAATTAACTATGTTAAGACTTCCTGATAGCGAAGTAATTGATGTTTTTTTATCTGGAACAGCAAATGTAGAATTGTTTAATGGCGAAATAATTGAAGTCCCTTTAGAATCTATTGGATTAGTTAAAGTTCAACTTCCAAATAGCGAAGTAGTTGAAGTTTTTTTAGATAAACTTGAAGAAACTTTAGCATCATATACAAGTGTAAATTTTATTCCAACTAAAGACCTAGTAACGAGTCAGATTACAAATATTTGTAAACCTTTCCCTGAAATAAAAAATGGTAAAATTTTATGACAGTGACATTAATTCCAGTTCGGCTACCTGATGGAGAGATAATCAATATTCATCCCGAAAAATT
>CAZZVO010000435.1:0-2050 GCA_964657505.1 uncultured Mucilaginibacter sp. | reverse complement strand
AATATGTGAAATCTAATTAGAAATTAAGGGGTGCCATTCGACTGTTAGTTTGATCCAGCTTCGGGTTGCCATAATGGGCAAGTCAACTTTAGTAGTTGATTTGCCCTTATTTTTTGCCTCTGGATGCGCTATCTGTTAGTAAATATCCGCGTTTAAGAAAAATCATGAAATTGTTTAACGCTAATTCTTTAAGAGGAAGAATTTTGGTTTTACTTGTCTTTTTCCTGCCATTCAAAATAACCAACACCTAATTAAATAGAATATAAAGTTTATCAATTAAAAAACCGGTAAAGGTTTGGTTAGCGGTAGGAAATTTTCTTTAGGAGAGTCGCAAGTTGGGCAACAATAAGTTGTTAAAGTTTCGAAATCAGTTCCGGCAGAAATACCGTACAGTTCATCTCCCCAAAATTCGTCGTAAATAGTTAAACAACTTTTACATTGGTAAATGAAGTATGTTTCTATGTCCACGGGTGTTTTTTCCGCAATAATTTCATTTGATGTTGGAAGTTCCTGCCCGATTTGCAAACCGTAATAATGCTTGCATAAACTGATCAACTCATCGCCGAGGTCACATTGCTGCAAATCAGTTCTGTAAACGATAAATTCTTTGGTGTTGGGATTAAAATCTCGGGTATGCAAGATTTCAAAAAGCTGTTCTTGATTCGGTTTATCCAATAACTTGCGGATAATGATGGAGCCAAACAAGCCCGATTTTAAATGCGTTTTTATTGCGAAGCAAAGCTTGTAAGTGCGCAGGTCGGCTTCTTCAAACTGCTTTACCAGTTCCTGTTTCAAACGTAAACCTTCAGTACAATTATTCTCTAATTGCCAGTTCAATTCGTTGGAAGCATGGCGGACGTTGATTCGGTACTGATCCAAAATCCTTCCCCAGAATTTCCGGTCAGCCGGTTCAATTTCTTTCACTACTAAAGATTTCCAGGGAGTTATATGCAACTGGCCGATCCTTGTTTTTAAACAGATTCTACAAATATCTTTTAACAGGTTGATGGCAAAAGCTTCGTTGCGCCGATAGATTCCCAGCCATAGTTTATTGTTACCATAACGGTTAATGCCTTCGTATCTGGCAGTTTTAACGGCTGCTGGATAGGCTGAGTGGCAATACTGTTTTTATCGCCTATTTTCTGATAAAGCAATTCGGGGTTGATGTTTGGCCGGTCGAAATATAAATCCCGATTTTCTAACATTTCGGTTTCCAATATCTTGCTTATTGCGGGGATATCCTCTGAGTAAATCAAAGATGACCAACAGTACAATTGGTTGGTTTTTGGGAAGCGGATGTACAAAAACCAGTAATTGCTAACCTCCGAAGAAATAAAATTTACGTTGCCGGTAAAAAACGGGACGAAAGTTTGGTTGCTGCCAACCATGTTAATTTTAAGTTTTGGCCGAAAATTAAACAGATCGAAAATATCTTTGTAAACACCTTCCCGCAGCCAGTGCGAGCTATCGAAAATATCATCGGTAACGTAAGAACTCATGATGTTTGGATGCTGGTCTGCATCCACTTCGTAATGGATATCGGCCATCAACAGTTCGTGGTGCAAATTTTCCAGTTGTGCTTCTTTTACCGAGAAAAAAAGTTGCTGGCGGTTACCGAAAACCAGGTCAGTTGCACCGCAGTTTTCAGCAACGGTTAAAATCTCCTGCAAATCCCCTGGAGAAATAATCCCGCCAGGTAAGTTGATCTTGATGATATGTTCAGCTTCCTTCATTTCAGTCCGCTTTTTCTAACAATTCGGCCTCCAGAAACTCATCTAAAATCCGTTTTACTTCAGGCCGGCAAGAGCCGCACCCTGTTCCTGCGCCAGTTGCTGCGCTTAATGCTTTAACTTCAACACAACCTGCTTTTATTTTATTACAGATATTTCCTGCCCCCACATTGTTGCAACTGCAAACCAATCTACCTAAAACCGGCTCGGCCTTTTTTCCACTTCGAAGTAATTGCAGGCGTTTATCGCTTAACTCTGTTTTGTTAGCGATCAACTCTTTAAACTCCAAAAATTCCATTTTATCACCGATTAAAATAGTT
>CAZZVO010000434.1:0-2050 GCA_964657505.1 uncultured Mucilaginibacter sp. | reverse complement strand
GTTGGGTCTTCTGTTTTTTGCGAAGATACAACCACTTGTTTTCCTTCTGTTGGATAAGATTTCACTTTAACTTCGCCGTTAAATTCTACCACAACAACGGTGTTAATTTTATCCGGAACGGCAGCAGGCAGTTTGATCATCGAACGGTTAGTTTCTGCTTTAACCTTCAATAATTTCGAAGGTTCGGCCAGCAAATAAGCTTTGCTGATTTTGTTGGACATTGGAAGCCTTAACTCGCCACTTGCAGGATAATCAAAAACATGCAGGTATAATTTTTGCCCTTTCCGGGTACTTTTTCCCCAGGAAAGATAAGTGAACGGACTTGCCGAAGTGCCATAAATTGATGCTTTATTTACTTTAATCCATTTGCCAATTTCGGCCAAACGTTCTACGCTTGCCTGCGGGATTTCGCCTAAAGAAGTTGGGCCAACGTTAAGCAGCATGTTCCCGCCTTTACTTACTACATCCACCAATTGCCGGATCAGGGTTTCCGCGCTTTTCCAATTTTGGTCGTAGGATTTGAAGCCCCAGGTATCGTTCATCGTCATACACGATTCCCAGTTTAATCCCGGGAAACCTGTTGCCGGCACAAACTGTTCCGGTGTTTCTGTATCTCCCAAATAACCTCCGCCTAAACGATTATTGATGATTAAATTGGGATAATTATTGGTGATGGCCATAAATTTATCTGCCCTTGCTTTCGTCATATCTTGCGGCGTATCGTACCATAAAATATCTAATCCGCCATAATTAGCGAGGATCTCTTTGACTTGCGGAACAGCTTTTTTGTCTAAATATTCATCAAAACTTCCGTCTTGTGCTTTATCCCAATGGCCACCGCTTGCTGCGCCGCCAGGATACGTCCAGTCTTGCGCTTGCGAGTAATAAAAGCCAATCCTGATTCCTTCGCGATGACAAGCTTCTACCAAAGGTTTTAACAAATCTTTGCCATACGGCGTGGCATCTACCGCATCAAAATCAGTAACTTTAGAATCAAACAAGGCAAAGCCGTCGTGGTGTTTCGAGGTGATGACGATGTATTTCATCCCGGCATCTTTGGCCATTTTCACCCATGCTTCCGGGTTATAATTAACCGGATTAAATTGTTTTGCATAAAGTTTATAATCTGCAACCGGAATTTTAGCCGTGTTCATGATCCACTCGCCGATGCCCGAAATCTGCTTGCCGTTATAAGTGCCCGCTGGAACCGCATACAATCCCCAATGGATAAACATGCCGAACTTGGCCTCTTTCCACCAAGCCATTTTCGGATTATTGGCAGCATTTGAAGGTGCAGTTTGTGCCATCGCGCAATAAAAATTAAGGGTGACGAAAAGCAGAATTAAAATACGTTTTTTCATTTATTGGTTTTGGTTTTAGGTTGAAGCAAGGTTCTTTTTAGATTGAAGCAAAAAATCATCATGCTTCTTTTATCCATATAAAAATGCGACGCAAACTTTGTCTTTTAAACAATAAGCTTGCTATTTTTTGTGGGATAAAAGAAGCATTAAAAATTTGCCCGGCAAAATTAAACAGGTTTTACACCAAAATTTATACAGTTATTTTTCTGCTGATTTGCGGTAGTTGTAGTGGAAATAATCTACATCCACATATCCGGCTTCTGCTTTGTTGTTGTAATTGTAAATGGCAATCCGGTCTCCGCGGTAACTTCCCCAAGCTAATTGATAAGGTTTGCCAAAGGAAGTATAGCTTTTACCATCCGTGCTGTAATAAAACTGACTTACGCCGTCTAATCCCCAAGTAGATTTTAACCACAAATCATCACCCGAAATAATAATTCCAGCAGTACTTCCCCCTTTAAAATTATATTCTAACGTTTTGGTTTTCCCCGAACAAACAACCCCGATTGCAGCATAATTGGGTGCGCCAAAATGTGATAAACCTGCTTTTTGCCCATCGGCCATTCCGCTTAAATCCATCTTAACCACTACTTCGTTAACCTTGGTACGGAATGATCTTTGGGTGATTGTATTGCCGGCTTTCAACAAATTATTCTGTTCGATAGGCATAAAAGCCTGAAGCCTCAACC
>CAZZVO010000433.1:0-2087 GCA_964657505.1 uncultured Mucilaginibacter sp. | reverse complement strand
ACTAATCAAGCCATCCGCTATAATATTACCATTTACCTCAAGCGGTTCTATTGGGTTGGTAGTGCCGATACCGACGTTTCCTTTAAAAAAACTTGTACCGCCGACTCCAGCTGCTAAGCCAATATTCGGATTAGTAGTGTTCCAAATTGAGAGGTAAAACACGTCATAGGCATTCGATATCTGCGAAGCGCTTACACTGGACCACCACATCATACTTCCGTCGTGTCTTGTGCCAGCGTCACTTCCGATAACAATATCTGCAGCATAAGGATTAGCTGGATTTATTACATTATTGCCGGTTGTAGTTATTTGGCTTTGTGCAAAGGACAAATAGCTTCCAAACGCTGCAAAAGCTGATAGTACTATCTTTTTCATCGCTAATTGCTTTTTAATTTTTGTTGTATAACTTTTAATTTTTGTTTTAACTTATTGATCTGCTTTTGTTGTAAGGCGAGTTGACTGACTTTTGCCTGATCACATTTATCTTTTTCGATTAAATACAAAGTGACTTCTTCTAACTTCTTCACCAACAGTTTATTCATTTCGCCTAGGCTAATTCCGTTTTTAGAAACTTCAGCTTCCGACGGCATATCCGGCAAATGCTGGTTTTGATCGATGTATTCTTTTACCTCTGAAAGTGGCGGTAATTGATACGTTGGTTTGAAAACATAATCCGGCCAGTTCGCGGTTTCTACCTTTACTTCTTTTGACCGGATGGTACCGTTTACCGACAAAGCTTCCCTTGGTGTTAAAATACCGATGCCGATATGCCCTAACCCATCTATTACAAAATCGTCTCCGTAATTCCAATAAGGTGTTGATCCGTCGTTGAATAATCTTCTTGTTCCCAAAACCATTTTACCGGTTGCATCATAATCGCTATTGCTTTGCGCAACAGTCATTATTCTGGCTTGTCCCCAAGGATTACTTCCATTTAACTGCGCGGGAATTACAAATTCCAAAGAGGCGCCAGTTGTGGTAGATCGTGTTTCTGGATTACCTTGTATGATCATATCGCCATTAAAAGGCTGCGTGGCATTTAAGGACGAACCAAGGCTATTTACATGCAACCTGGCGGCAGGTTCCAAAGTCCCTATGCCTAAATTTCCATGATAATCCCAAAGGCCTTTCGGTACTCCTTCCATGAAAAATTTAAATCCGCCATACGCTGAAAAATAAGACATTGGCGGCCCATATGAGGGGTCATAATACCACCCCAACCCATAATGGCTTACTGTATAACCATTGTAGGTAAAATTATCTGTTTGAGAAATTCCTGTAGCCGGCGAATTCAGATTTGAGTTTTGGGCGACAGAATATATAGATGAAACGAAAATAGCTATTAAAGAAAGGTAAAGATTTTTCATTTTTATGAGTATATGGTTTTAGCAATGTTGAATTGTCATAGCGTATATCTGCGTAACAGCACCGTTATCTTCATTAACCGTAATATGATACTTATTTTATTAGATATCAGTTCTGCTTAATTGGCCTGTTTGTATTGGTGGCATTAGCCAATGGCTTTGTCGCATAATCCGAACCTTTCCTCTGCTTACTATACAAAGCCAATTCAGTTGGCGTTAAAATTGATGCAAATTCAGCACTGATATTTCGTTTTAATTCCCTCACTAATCTACCGGTGGTATCATTTTGCATGACGGCTTGTATTTGGGCCATTTCCTTCTGAAACAAGTTTGCAAGTGCAATCTGTCTTTCTGTAGTTAAGTTTACTGCCAAAGACACGTCTTTTACTTTCATCACAACTGTCAGGGGATATTTCTTAGCCAGGAATGAAGTATCCTGTGCCCGGGCATTTATAATGACGGCGAAAAACAGAACGAAAAGAATTAATAGAGCTTTCATATGATAGCAGGTTGAGTTATAAATTTGACCATAGCAAAGCCACTAAATGGTGATTTACATTTTTTAAAGGAAAAACTATTCAGAATCCGCACTTTAGGGATAATGTCAGACAGAGGAGGAGGGGCATTGATTTCAGAAAGAACGATGTTTCTGTTGTGATATTAGCCTGCATTAAAATTGAAAATTAATATTTATCTAAACAAATAAGTTTGTGTAATATTTTT
>CAZZVO010000432.1:0-2118 GCA_964657505.1 uncultured Mucilaginibacter sp. | reverse complement strand
ATCTTTTTTACAGCAACTAAGTAGCAGCAAACGCTATTTGCACTGGCTGGGCACACGCGTTTTGCTGCGGAAAATGCTGAACACTGAAGAATATATCGATTGCCAAATAGATGTTCATGGCAAACCTTATTTAACTTCTATCCCTTACCACATTTCGCTCAGTCATTCTTTTGATTATGCCGGGGTGATGATCAGCA
The DNA here is from genome assembly GCA_964657505.1 of uncultured Mucilaginibacter sp. Taxonomy (GTDB): domain Bacteria; phylum Bacteroidota; class Bacteroidia; order Sphingobacteriales; family Sphingobacteriaceae; genus Mucilaginibacter_A. The sequence continues at coordinate 1,921 of CAZZVO010000432.1, read as the reverse complement.
AAAATAAACCTGTGGGCATTGATATTGAGAAAGTTGACCAGAAAGTAGAACGCATTGCCAAAAAGTTTTTGCGGCCGGAGGAATTGGCTTTCATCAAACCAGAACATAAAATTAAGCAATTGTACGCTTGCTGGTGCGCCAAAGAAGCGGTTTACAAATGTTACGGCCGGAAAGAAGTTTCCTTTGTCAACCATATTTTTTTGCAGGATTTCGATTACAACAGCGCAGGAAGTTTAGATGCGAAAATTAAAAATGAGGATGTGGATTTAAATTTCAAAGTTGAATACCTGCAGTTTAACGAATACATGATCGGGTATGCGAAGGAAGTGTGAGGGATGGAGGTTTGGGGTTGGAGGTTCGAGCCATTAGCCTTCAGCAATCGGCTTACCTTTCAACCTTTTACCTTTCTCCTGTTAACCTTTTACCTCATAACCTTTCTCCTCGCAACTTTTCACCTTTCCAAACCTCAAACCCCTGCACCTCATACCTCTACACCTAGCGCCGATGAAAAACAAACAAATTATTTTCGAAGATTGGGGTTTGATCAATTACAAAGAAGCCTGGGAAAAACAGGAGGAAATTTTCGCCTCAACCGTAAAACTAAAAACCGAAAACCGCAACCGCGGCGAAGACGATGCTTCTTTTATCGGCATAAAAACAGCAACGCCTAATTATTTGATTTTTTGCGAACATCCGCATGTTTATACGTTAGGCAAAAGCGGAAAAAAGGAACATCTTTTATTGTCGGAACAGCAACTGGAAGAAAAACACGCCCAATTCTACCCAATCAACCGTGGCGGCGATATTACTTATCACGGCCCGGGGCAATTGGTGGTTTACCCGATTTTGGATTTGGATAATTTCTTCACCGATATACATCTTTATCTCAGAACGTTAGAAGAAGCCGTGATTTTAACTTTAGCAGAATTTGGTATTAAAGGCGAACGCTTTCCGGGTTTTACCGGCGTTTGGCTGGATGCCGATCATCCGCAAAAAGCCAGAAAAATTTGTGCGATGGGCGTACGCTGCAGCCGTTGGGTTACTATGCACGGCTTGGCTTTTAATATCAACCCAAACCTTGACTATTTTAAAAACATTGTTCCCTGCGGGATTGAGGATAAAGCGGTAACGTCTATGGAAATGGAGCTTGGTGAAAAAGTATTGGTAAAAGAAGTATCGATGGTTTTAAGGAAGTATATTTATGAGTTGTTTGGGATGGTTGAAGGTTAGCGAAGGTTTAAATCAATCCATCGATTACTTGTATTTAACGTTCTTTTTGCTTGATCAAAAAGAACCAAAAAATCAAGACAAACCCGATCCCTCCGGGCGTTTTGTCCGGCCTTTACGCACCTGGGTGGATACCGTTCTGGCTGCTATCTTTATACAATACTATTTGAATTTGAAAGAAGATCCTTCCGCTTTGCTCAGGATGACAGCGCGGCAGGCAAAAACAGTTGGTAAAAGACGTATCCAACAGAAAAGAATGGCCGAAAGAAAAGGGGATTTGCAAGGTAGCCACCCAGGAGCGCAGGGCTGAACGGGTGCGCGGACGAGCGATCAGCCGTTCTTGAATTTTTGGTTCTTTTTGTTCAAGCAAAAAGAACGTAATGCCAGCAGCCGCAGGTTTGCATAATGAACCTTTTCATTATTCTATGGTCGGGTCTTTGCCTTCTTAACGTTCTTTTTGATCAAGCAAAAAGAACGTACAAAGAAATCATTTCCCTTTCCCAGCCATATAATCCAAGGTTAAATTACACATCGTTTTTACGCCGAGGATAAAGCCGCTTTCATCTAAATAAAAATCAGGTGTATGGTGCGAAGCTGTTTTAAGCGGATCCGCACCTTTTGCCATTCCTCCCAAAGAAAAGAATAAGCCGGGCACTTTTTCTTCATAAAAACTAAAATCTTCGGAAGCAGTAAC
>CAZZVO010000431.1:0-2123 GCA_964657505.1 uncultured Mucilaginibacter sp. | reverse complement strand
AGGATTACAAATTATTAAATCCTAAATTCGTTAAACCTCATTCAGGGTTGTGTAGTAAATTTTTATTTTTTATGACCTGGAGAAAATTTAGCGGCGAGATCCTCGAATTGCCAATTTTAGAAGAAGTAGAAAAAACCATTGAACGCGAAACTGCGCTGGGCAACAAATTAAAAGTTTGCATCGGCACAGATTCTCAGGTAAAAGGCAACGTTACCGATTTTGCTACTGTAATTGTTTTTTTACGCGAGCAACGCGGTGGCTTTATGTATATCCACCAAGAACGTACCACGCAAAAAATGGGTATCAAAGAAAGGATGCTAAACGAAGTACAAAAATCCATCGACATTGCTTATCAACTTTGCGATCTGCTGGATTTGTATGATGTGGATTTGGAAGTTCATGCGGACATCAACACTAACCCGATGTTTAAATCTAACCAGGCTTTGCACGAAGCGATGGGTTATATTTTGAGTATGGGTTTCGTTTTCAAAGCCAAACCCGAAGCTTTTGCCAGTTCGTATTGTGCCAATAAAATGGTGCAGTAAAAACAGTATAAACAATTACCGGGGTTTCGCAGTTGATTTGGTGTGAAAACATACCACTTAGAATTCGAGCAAAAATTACCAATCCCTTTGGCTGAAGCCTGGGATTTTTTTTCGTCTCCGCTAAATTTGGCTCGCATTACGCCGAAAGAGATGAAGTTTACCGTAACTTCTAACTACACTGCCGACACCAAAATGTATCCCGGCATGATCATAACCTATCATGTTTCCCCTGTTTTTGGAATTAAAATGAATTGGATGACGGAGATTACCCACGTTGATGAACACAAGTATTTTGTAGATAATCAGGTTTTTGGTCCTTACGCTTTATGGCATCATCAGCACCATTTTATAGAAATTCCAGGCGGCGTTTTAATGCACGATATTTTAGATTACGCTGTCCCTTACTCTGTAATTGGACGGGTTGCCAATCGTGTTTTGGTGAATAAAGAAGTTAAAAAGATATTCTCTTATCGCACCAAAGCGATCGATGATTTATTTGGGAAATATGTTGATAGGTGAAAGGCGGAAAGGAAAAAAGCAGAAAGCCAATAGGTGAAGATTTATGCCGATAAAAGAAGCATGGCAAGCTGGTTGCTAAAAGCTGATTGCCAATTGCTCAAACTTACTTCCCTGTACAACTCCTCTTTCCCGAATAGTCCGGTCGATAAAAAATTGTATTTCAGATTTTTTTAAGTTCCAATTTGGGGCGATCAGTAAATCCAAATCTGATAAGCCGAACAAGCGCTGAATCACGATATCCGGGCGAACAAGCGGTAACAACTCACACAAAAAATCCGCATAATCTTCCAAACTAAACAAAGGAAAAGGTTCGCGTTTATATTTTACGCCCATAATCGAACCTTCCACAACATGCAAATGATGAAATTTAACGAACTTGATTTGTGGGAAACGGTTGATCTCGTCAGCATATTTCAACATCATTTCTCTGGTTTCCCAGGGGAAACCAAAAATTGTATGCACACAAATATCTAATTTGGAATTTTTAACGAGTTCGAGTGCTGCTACCAATTCTTCATGTTTGCAGCCGCGGTTGATTTGGTCGAGCGTATCGTTATAAATAGATTCCATGCCCATTTCCAAATCCACATCAAAACGATCTGTATAACTTTCTAACAAAGCTACTTTTTCGGCATCGATACAATCCGGCCGCGTTCCTATTGATAAACCAACAATATTCCCCGGATCGATACTTAATGCTTCATCATACATCATTTTTAAGTAATGTGTTGGCGCATAAGTATTGGTATTGGGTTGAAAATAAATGATGAATTTATCGGCACGGTTTCCGGTTCGGGCGCGCTCCATTCCTTTAATCACTTGTTCGCGCAAAGAAGGTGTAGAACGGGAAACGGAAGGCGTAAAAGAATCGACATTGCAATACGTGCATCCGCCAAAACCTTTGGAACCATCGCGGTTTGGGCAAGTGAAACCGCCATCAACAATTACTTTAAAAACGCGCTGTCCGTTATATTTTTTACGGAGCCAGGCGCCGTAATTGTTGTAAGTTCTAACACCCGAATTAAAAGCCAGTTCTGCCGTACCCATGTTCGTGCAAAG
>CAZZVO010000430.1:0-2131 GCA_964657505.1 uncultured Mucilaginibacter sp. | reverse complement strand
ACAGTTAAATTGGCGGAGGTGGTGATCGTTATGCTTATAAGATAATAATCCGATTTCTTCGACGGTCATCTTCCCAAAAAAAGGATGAACGAAGCTCGGGTTAGGGTCAAGTGCATTTTTTTCTATCAAAGTAGTCCATTTACGCTTTTCCGACTCGAAATCGCCGGTGCTACCGGTTATCTTCAGTTCAGGCAAAGTAGGCATATTTCGTTTTACAGGCTTATCATCACCGATCATGCTTCTTAATGCGATTTTTCCAAACAACCACCCCAGAAAAGTTTGTTTAAGTTTTTGTCTCCCCGCAATCATTTCTTCCCAGGCAACACAATGTTTGATCATTTGACAGACACTCATACTACCCCATTCAGCATTGTTTTTTTCGGTAAGATTCTGAATACGATCTATTAGTTCGTCGCGTGTTTTGTTGTCAAGAATTGTTTTCATTTTATTTTAATTGGGCTAAGGAAAACCAATTTCCGGAATCGTCTTTTAAAATAGCTTCTAATCCATAGAACTCATCGGTTGGAACTTTTGTAAAGATCACGCCTTTTGCTTTTAGCTCCTCATATGTTGCGAAAATGTCTTTGCTTGTAAAAAGCCCGAGTCCAAAATTTCCATTCTCAATCAAGTTTTTCAGTTTTAAGATATCGTCTTTGTTCGATTTTCCCCTTGTAACGGGCGATAAGATAAGCTCAATATCAGGTTGATCAGGCGTACAAACGGTTACCCATCGGTCTCCCCCAGGCATAGGAACATCCGTAACAATTTTAAAACCTAATTTGCTGGTATAAAAGTCAACCGCCCGGTCTTGATCGATGACATAAATGGTAAAATGCGTTATTCTGTTAATCATATTTTTTATTTCAAAAATAAAACGATTATTCCCGGAAAGGCTCTTCAATATTGCTATTTATGCCATCCCCAATTATGAGCAAAACAGTTTGGTATAAAAGCTAAAGGTGTTTCCTTCTTTTGAATGTGATGACGCTTAATTTGAAGCCTATAATCGGAGGGCCTGATCTTCGTTATCTTCTTAAATAATGTAGAAAACGAAGTAGGGCTTTCAAATCCCGTCAAATTAGCTACTTCTAAAACGTTTAAGCCTTTCGCAAGCAGGGTTTTTGATTTTTCGATTCTTAGCATCATTAAATATTTAAAAGGTGTTACTCCATAGATTTCCTTGAAAAGCCTGAAAAAGTGATATTTGAAAAAACTTGTGCTATCTGCTATCACTGAAAGGTCTAATTTTTGGGCAAAGTTATCGTCGATATACATTTTGGCTTTTACGATCCTTTTATACAAGTAGTCCTTTTAATATCCTTCCATTGGTTTTTTTAAGGTATTATTTAACTTTAATCCGAGCATATTTTCTGACTTTTATTCCACAAAGAAGTAGACTATTTTCGCCATTTAAAAGAGTTATTGTTGGTCGATTTAGTAGTAAATATAGGGTTTTCAAGCTGACTTTCTGAATAGTAAAGTTTTTGCGTTAAAGTCAAGGCAATGCTAATGATTTAATTAGTTATGTTCATTCCACACACCATCCCATTTTCAACGCTTAGGCACCAAAAGCGCAAGGCGGGTGAAAGGTCAAGGCCTAAGCACCGCTAAAAAACAAACAACACTGCTTCGTTTATATAGCCTTGAACTTTCAATCCGCCGGTCGCTAACTTTGCCGGATGCGGTGATATGAGGATGTTTTTATTTGTGTGTGGGGGGGCAAGTGTGTTGCGTAGCTTCACTCTTGCCGTGTGTCAGGAAAAGCGGGTGAAGGAATGATCCCGGATTGCGCAAAACGGTATAACGCTGATAAATGGCGGTTATCTGTAACCCCCCGTGACGAGATCGACATTAGTCTACTTTATTTAGTACAAAGGAGGAAGGTATGAATAATTTTGCTAAAATGGCTTAACTGGATTTCCACGCATTTGCAAGTTTATTACAATTAGGGGATAAACATAGCCCCTATTTACACAATTGAAATTGGTCAAGCATAAACAGGGGGCTCAAGGACAGGCTCACCCTACCTTTCATTTTTTCGTTTTAACCGCAGGCCCAATCAACATAGTCTTTAACCCACCGCTATATCGTTCCTGGCCGGTTTTTTACGCAAGGCATTCATCGTAATTGC
>CAZZVO010000429.1:0-2143 GCA_964657505.1 uncultured Mucilaginibacter sp. | reverse complement strand
TCTATTGCCCATCAACTTTTAGCAGGGACAGATTTTGCAGAAGTGTTAAACGTAACCAGGAATTTTGCCATCAGTGGGATAACAGCCACCAACACCGTTTACGACAAAGTTAACATTGTTGATATGGACGAATACCCGGCACGAACTGATATTCCAAATTCTACCGATACTTTGCGCACCAAATCACCTTCTTACCGTTTTGGTTACTACACGCAAGATTTAATCAGCATAACCGATAAGTTTAAAGTATTAGCTGGCTTGCGTTACACTATCCAAAAAACAGAACAAACGTACATCTCTAATTTAAAAACAGGTTTGGACAGCAGAGGAACGGCGTCGACCAAAATTGATAAGGCATTTTCGCCCAAACTGGCTTTAATTTATCAGCCTGTCAAAACTACTTCGGTTTACGCCAGCTACAGCAATAACTTCGTAACCAATTCTTCTTACACCGATATTTACGGGGCAACTTTAAAACCATCAACCGTTAACCAGTACGAAGCAGGCGTTAAAAACGATTTGTTTAACGGAAAAGTAGCTGCCAATTTAAGCGTTTACCGCATTATCAACAGCGATTTGGCTGTACAAGCACCTTTAGACCGCAACGGAAACCCTAACACAGTCTCAACAGTCCGTGCATTTAGCGGCCAAACAACCAGTGATGGTTTTGATGTAGATATCAACGCCAACATCTCCAAAAATTTTTACTTTGTTACCGGTTACAGCTACAACTACATGCGCTATACCAAAACAGGCAGCACAACGGGTTCGTACATTGTTGGAGAGCGTTTGGTAAACAATCCGGCAAATACTTTTAACGGAAGTTTGTTCTACACTTTCGATCTTCCCGCTTTACGAGGATTAAAATTAGGTGCTTCGGCTTTTTATACCGGTGCACGTTTTGGCGGATATAATAATACCGTTAACCAGACCCAGCAATACAGTCGACTGATCCCGCTGAGCGGTTTTACAACAGTTGATCTTTCTGCCGGATATTCCATTAAAAGGTTCTCTTTGCTGGGCAAAATTTCTAATATCGGCAATACTTTAAATTATCTCATACACGATAATTACAGTATTACGCCGATTGCGCCGCGGCAGTTTTTAACTACATTGGCTTATAAATTTTAACCTAACACTAATTTTAGACCGGTAAAAACAGCATTCATGAAAACCATTTTCCGCAACATCCACCTTTACTTCAGTTTGGCCGCGGGCATCATTATTTTTTGCTCGTGTTTAACTGGTACAATCATGGTTTTTGAAGATGAAATAGAACATGCGCTGCACCAAAACCGCTACTTTGTACAAGCGCAAAAACAACGTTTGCCAACTGCACAACTTATTTTTAATGCGCTAAAAGAAGTACCAAAAGCCAAACTGGCCACCGTAAAAATTTATACCGAAGCAGAAAGAACAGTTGAAATTGGTTTGATCGTCCCAGAGAAAAAAGGCAAAAAAGCTGAAGGCGAGGAACATCATGAAGAACGTGAACATCGGCCGGAACAAGAACATCAAGGACCGCCAGGAGCTGAAAAAAAAGGCAGAAAACCTGAAGAAGGCGGCGCAAGGCCAAACTTAACCGTTTTTGTTAACCCATATACTGGCCAGGTTACCAATCAGTTTGACCGCCGAAAATCGTTTTTTAACACGGTAGAGATGCTGCACCGCTTTTTGCTGGCCGGAAAAGACAGTGTCGGAAATAAATTAGTGGGCATTTCTACCTTACTTTTTTTATTTATATTAATAACCGGCGTGGTTTTGTGGTGGCCAAAAACACGCAAAATCATGCGCCAGCGTTTACGCTACAAATGGGACGGCAGCCAGAAACGCTTAATCCACGACCTGCATATTGTAACCGGTTTTTACACTTCTGCTTTTTTGCTGATCATTGTTACTACTGGTTTGATCATGACGTTTAAATGGGCAAACATGGCTTTGTTTGCCATCACCGGTTCTAAACCGGTTTTCGAGCAGCCAAAACCGCCAGCTTCTGTTTATCAGGCTGGAATAAAACCTTTGCCAATCGGCGAAATCTTGTCAACGCAGGAAGAATTGGATCATGCCGCATCGTACACCATTCGTTTTCCGCGCGATTCTGCCGGAACTTTTACGTTAAATGTGTTGCCAAAAGGCGCAGTAG
>CAZZVO010000428.1:0-2171 GCA_964657505.1 uncultured Mucilaginibacter sp. | reverse complement strand
TGGTTCTGGTTTGATCGTGCAAATATCGTACGGCATGTAATCAATTGTTTCGGTCGGGAACTTGTAATGTGTACAAGCATAAATTTTATCAAATCCGCTAAGCACATCTGCTTTCGTCATGACCAATTGCGTTACTCCATTTAACAAGATGGCATATTTTAAAGCAGGCAAATCTATCCAGCCGGTGCGGCGTGGGCGGCCAGTTGTTGCACCAAATTCATGACCAATGCGGCGTAATTCTTCACCAGTTTCATTTTCTAATTCTGTTGGAAAAGGGCCACTGCCAACGCGTGTGCAATAAGCTTTAAAAATCCCAATCACTTCGCCAATATTTTTTGGTGCAACGCCTAAACCTGTGCAAGCACCGGCAGCCGTTGTGTTAGAAGAAGTTACAAAAGGGTAGGAGCCGAAATCAACATCCAACATGGCACCTTGTGCACCTTCTGCCAAAACCTTTTTTCCTTCTTTCAAAAATTTGTTTACTAAATGCTCGCTATCTACTTGTGGAATACTTTTTAACAATTCTACAGCTTCAAAAAAAGCTTTTTCTTTCTCGCTGAAATCAGGCACTTCACCATAATGGATCAAAATGGATTTATGCTTTTCTACTAATTTATTGTAGCGTTCTTTAAAATCCGGCAACATTGTATCGCCAACACGCAAACCATTGCGGCCGGTTTTATCCATATAAGTTGGACCGATTCCTTTTAAAGTAGAACCGATTTTATCGGCACCCATTTTACTTTCAGATGCTGCATCCAGTAATTGGTGCGTAGGTAAAATCAAATGCGCCTTTCGGGCAATTACCAATTTACCTTTTGCAACCGGATCAAAACCTGCCTTTTTTAAATTATCCAGTTCCCGTTTTAAAGTAATTGGATCGATTACTACGCCGTTTCCAATTAGGTTCAGGATTCTATCATTAAAAATACCGGAAGGAATCGTGTTCAACACATACTTTTGTCCGTCAAATTCTAACGTGTGCCCGGCGTTTGGTCCGCCTTGAAAGCGTGCAATTAAATCGTATTGTGGACAAAGTACGTCCACAATTTTACCTTTGCCTTCATCTCCCCATTGAAGGCCTAACAATACATCAACAGCCATTTATTTGGTTTATCTTTTTTAATTTTTAGAATAGAATTCGCAGAAGCCTGCTTTTAAGCGTGAACAGTCGCCAAACATGTTCATCGCGTGGTGTTTAATCTCAAATTTTAACAAATCGCCCATCATATTCTGGATCTGGCCAATCCTTGGGTCGCAAAACTCCACCACACGTCCACAATTTAAGCAAATAATATGGTCGTGCTGTTTATATCCATAAGATTTTTCGAACTGCGCCATGTTTTTACCAAACTGATGTTTAGTCACCAAATCGCACGAAAGCAACAGTTCGAGTGTGTTATAAACAGTTGCCCGGCTAACCCGGTATTTTTTATTTTTCATGTGGATGTAAAGCGATTCTACATCAAAGTGATCACTTCTGGAGTAAATCTCTTCGAGGATAGCAAAACGCTCGGGTGTTTTACGGAGACTTTTATTTTCGAGGTAAGCTTCGAAAATTTTTTTAACCATTTCTATGGTTTCCTGTTGGGCCATGCTGATTATTTATCAGTTCAAAGTTATTAATAAATCTCTTAAAATTGGAAGAAGTCCGAAAGTCAGTAAAGTTCGAAGAAGTCGGGTATCGCTTTCAATTTTCCCCACTTCCTGTCTTTTCAACTTTACGTTACTTCGATTTTAAGGCGATAAAAGAAGTATCAGAAATTATACAATTTCTCAGGATGCTTTTTCCATCGGCGAGTCAAAACGGGAAACGGAAGTTACGCCGCGCACCAATTTTAATTTTTTGATCAGGTTATCCAAATGTTCTTTATCGTGCACATAAACCATGATCGAACCTTCAAAAATCCCATCGTTGCTATCAACCGTTAAAGAACGCATGTTGACTTTAAAATCATTGGAAATTACCGTAGTTAATTTATTGATCAAGCCCACATCATCAATTCCTTTTATTCTCAATCCGGTTAAAAAAGCCAATTCCTGCTGGTTAGTCCACTTTGCTTTTACAATTCGGTAACCGTAATTCGACATTAATTTTGTAGCATTCGGACAGTTGGTTTGATGGATTTTGATGCCTTCGCCAACGGTAACAAAACCAAAAACATCATCGC
>CAZZVO010000427.1:0-2184 GCA_964657505.1 uncultured Mucilaginibacter sp. | reverse complement strand
ACCCCCCAGCCCCCTGGAGGGGGAGCTTATGGCGGAGACCTTTCTATTTACAACTTGCAAAACAGTAAAAAGGTGAGCGATCAGCTTCCTCCTTTGAAGGGGTTAAGGGGATCACTTTAACTATTTCATATTTGTTGCCCTAAAAGAAGTATTTTTAAAAATAATAATCATGAAAAAAATCTGGACAGTGATACTTATGCTGCTGCAGCTACAGGTATTTTCTCAGCAGGTCAAGCAAATTTCTGAACCGGTTGAATGGATTAATCCATTAATGGGCACGGCTTCCAAACCGAGTTTATCCAACGGAAATACTTATCCTGCCGTGGCTTTGCCTTGGGGAATGAACTTCTGGACGCCGCAAACTGGCAAAATGGGCGATGGCTGGCAATACCAGTACGACGCGGATAAAATCGACGGGTTTAAGCAAACGCATCAGCCATCGCCGTGGATGAACGATTACGGCGCTTTCGCGATTATGCCGGTTACCAAACATTTAAAGTTTGTGCAGGAAGAACGGGCAAGCTGGTTTTCGCACAAGGCGGAAGTTTCCAAACCATATTATTACAGCGTTTATTTGGCGGATGCAGACGTAACCGCAGAGTTGACACCGACGGAAAGGGCAGCGCAATTCCGTTTCACTTTCCCAAAAACCGACAGCGCGTTTGTGGTGGTTGATGCTTTTAACAAAGGTTCGTACATCAAAATTATCCCGAAGGAAAACAAGATCATCGGTTACACCACCAAATATGCCAGCGGCAAACTCAAGAATTTTAAGAATTATTTTGTGGTGATTTTTGATAAACCTTTTACGCTGGCCAAAACCTGGAGTGATAAAAAATTGTCTGAAGATTCGTTGGAAATCCATGCTGATCATTCCGGCGCAATCATCGGTTTTAAAACCCAAAAAGGCGAAAAAGTAGGGGTAAAAACAGCATCGTCTTTCATCAGTTTTGAGCAGGCTGAACTGAATTTGAAAAGAGAAGTTGGGGAAGACAGTTTCGATCAAACCAAAACTAAAGCCAAAGCCATTTGGAATAAAACTTTGAGCAGGATTAGTGTGGAAGGCGGTTCTGTTGACCAGATGCGCACTTTTTATTCCTGCTTGTATCGGATGCTTTTCTTTCCTAACAAATTGTATGAAATTGATGCTAAAGGAAGTATTCAGCATTACAGTCCGTACAACGGCAAAATAATGCCTGGCTATATGTTTGCCGGGACTGGCTTTTGGGATACCTTTCGTGCGTTGTATCCTTTTTTAAACCTGGTTTATCCTTCCATCAACAAAGAAATGCAGCAAGGTTTGCTCAACGATTATAAAGAAGGCGGCTGGCTTCCCGAGTGGAGTAGTCCGGGTTATTCGGATGTGATGGTGGGCAATAATTCGGCTTCGGTTGTGGCCGACGCTTACTTAAAAGGTTTGCGCGGATACGATATCAACACATTGTACGAAGCCTTACTGCACGGCGCAAACGGCGAAGGACCGGAAGGAACCGGACGGACAGGCGTAAAATATTACAACGATTTGGGTTACGTGCCTTACGATGTGAAAATCAACGAAAATGCCGCCCGAACTTTGGAATATGCTTACGATGATTTCGCCATTGCCCAATTGGGAAAAGCGTTAAACCGGCCAAAAGCAGAAACAGATTTATACGCTAAAAGAAGCATGAACTACCAGAAACTGTTTGATAAAGAAACCGGTTTGATGCGTGGGAAGAATAAAGATGGTAGCTTCCAATCACCGTTTAATCCGTTTAAATGGGGCGATGCTTTTACCGAAGGTAACAGTTGGCATTATACCTGGTCAGTTTTTCATGACATCAACGGTTTGATAAATTTAATGGGCGGGAAGCAGCAGTTTGTAGCCAAACTGGATTCTGTTTTTACACTTCCGCCTATATTTGACGATAGTTATTACGGACAAGTGATCCACGAAATCCGCGAAATGCAAATTGCGAATATGGGGCAATATGCGCATGGAAACCAGCCGATCCAACACATGATTTACCTGTACAATTACGCTGGTCAACCCTGGAAAACGCAATATTGGGTCCGCGAAACGATGAACAAACTATACAAAGCTACGCCCGATGGTTACTGCGGCGATGAAGATAATGGACAAACATCTGCCTGGTACGTGTTTTCGGCGATGGGATTTTATCCGGTTACGCCAGCGAGTGATCA
>CAZZVO010000426.1:0-2202 GCA_964657505.1 uncultured Mucilaginibacter sp. | reverse complement strand
ATAAGCTACCGGGATGATGCCGTGCTTTGTTAACCATTCGTGATTTGCTTCACTTGCAAAACCAAAAACTTCTGCACCTATATTCTTAGCCAGCTGTACGGCTAAAGAACCCACGCCTCCTGCTGCCGCAGATACAACAAGCACGTCTCCTGGCTGTAATAACAGTGCATGCACTGCTGCATAAGCTGTTGTACCGGCCACAAATAAGCTACCGCCCTGTTCCCAGCTAACTTTTTTAGGGCGAAGGATTAACTGGTTTTCATCTACCACAACATATTCTGCCTGACTGTTGCGCTCGATACTGTAGCCAATCACTTCATCACCGTTACTAAACTTTGCAGCTCCCGTTCCAACAGCTTCAACGATGCCAGCAAAATCGCTTCCCTGCCCGGACGGAAAAGTGGAAGGAAACATTTTTTGCAAAAACCCTTCGCGGATAGAAGCTTCACCAGGATTAATGCCGGCAGCTTTTACTTTCACCAAAACCTGATTTGGCCCGGCTGTTGGTTTTGGTAATTCTGCAAGGTAAAGCACATCTGTACCACCGAAATGGTCATACCTTACTGACAGGTTAGTGCTTTTATTTTCTTTGGTTTCCATAGGGGTGATGAATAATAATCGATAAATATTTTGAGTGGGTAATTCAAATAAGATACACTGTCTTTTGCGGTGTTTTTTTAGGGCCTGTTCAAACTTTAATTAGCAGAAATGATAATACTTCTTTTATCAAATAAATCTTGTTTTTTATTCGCAACAAATGTCGGTATAAATAATTTGATGATTTTTAGGTGGTAAAAGAAGCATGTAAAACAATTTGAATAAATTTAAACAGGCTCTAATGCTATATATAATTTTAATATTAAAAAAATTCAGATCAAGGGTAAGCAAATTGAAGGCGTTATTTGTGACGGCAAAAGAAGAAGGTTGGGTTACATTTCATCAAATTGTACTGTCATTATAAGTTAATTTCGTCTTTCTTTTTTTGCTGCTTACAAGTCATCGTCCAATAATCATCTTTATATTATAGTAAAAGGTTTTTAAAGTAATCTCGACATCTACTTTTCTGTTATAGTAGCAGGAATATCAGTATTGTAACCAAAGCATGTAGTTTTTGTAGTTTTGATCTGCTGCCATAAACAAACCGGTAAGCTGCTAAACAGGGTTAGGGCCATTACTGTAGACTGCGTAAAAAATTGTTGCTAAAGATTATAAACTTAACTTATAAAGCGTTGTTAGCTTCCCAAGATCATTGAGACCTTATTTTCTCCAAAAGCACCCTACAAAATATTAAAAATGGAAACAGCGTTACCAGGCTTACTCTTATATCCTAATTTCATCGACGAAGCAAGAGAGGAGCAGTTGTTAAACGAAATTGACAGCCAGATATGGATTGTTGATTACGCAAGAAGGTTGCAATATTATGGTTACCGGAATGAGCTGGACGAGCCTTATGATTTGATTCGGTTTCCGGTTCCCATGCCTCCCTTGATCTACCAGTTGTCACAGGAAATCGTTGAGCAAAAAATTTTACTTTACCAGGCGGATCAGGTGATCATCAACGAGTATGTTCCGGGGGAAGGCATCAAGCCACATAAGGACAGGGCCTATTACGAAAACCAGATCTGTGGTGTAAATTTAGGAAGCAGTTGCGTCATGCGGTTCATTAAAGGGAAGAACCTGGAGGTGATCGATGTGGAAATTCCGAGGCGTTCTATGTATGTCATGCAGGATGACGCCCGGAAAAAGTGGAAACATGGAATACCGCCCAGAAAAAAAGATATTGTTGATGGAAATATACAGCACAGGGAAAGGAGGGTATCCATTACTTACCGGAAAGTGAAACCGGGGAAAGTACATCCTATTAATCCTGAAGGTAAAGTGGCTAAACTACTACAGGAGAAATTTAACATAAGCCCTGAACTAATAACCAATCAAATTTAAGCTGGTTACCCGTTGCTCCTGCGAGATCGATCGTTCAAGCCCCACTTGGGCGGGAAGAAATAGTTGATACTGTGGTTATTAACTGAGTAAAGCTGCTTAATCCTTGTTCTACCAGAAATACCGCCCGCCTCCGGGTGGACGACACGTGCATATTTATCCGTTTCGCAAAACAGGTTCTGGCAGTCGATGAGCTGGAGGCGTCTTCCCCATAAACTCTTGAAACCAATACCCAGGCGCTCGAATTCCTGTTCCTGCTGGTCC
>CAZZVO010000425.1:0-2217 GCA_964657505.1 uncultured Mucilaginibacter sp. | reverse complement strand
TCTAACAAATTTTATTCAAATTCAAACCAAAAGCTTATACAACTTCAATAAAAAAACCTAAAGCTCATTTCTGGCTTCAGGTTTTTTGACGTTGTATCAAAACTTCAAACTATCTTTCTGATTCCGGAAAATCCGCGCTAAGTGTAAGTTCTTTCCATCCTTCAAAATTTGTTTTTAGGGCATCTGTTTTTTCGATGGCCATTTTAAACGCTGGTTCGCCTAATAATAAACGAAGTTGCGGCGTTTCAGCTTCCACCGCTTTGATAATGGCTTCGCAACCTCTAACCGGGTCGCCTTGTTGTTTGCCGCTTGTGTTTTGGCTGGCTTTCATCCTGGTGCCAACAGTGCTTTCGTAATCTGCTATTTGCACCGGCGTGCGTGAAGTGGAGCGTCCTGCCCAATCGGTACGGAACGGGCCTGGTTCAACAATTAAAACCTTGATTCCCAACGGTTCTAATTCTTTTGATAACGATTCTGATAAGCCTTCCACCGCAAATTTGGTGGCGTGGTAAAATCCGGTCGCCGTAAAGCCAACCAGTCCGCCGATAGAAGAAAAATTGATAATATGGCCGCTACGTTGTTTGCGCATTCCAGGCAACACTTGTTGGATCATACTTACCAAACCAAAAAAGTTGGTTTCAAACTGTGCCCTAATTTTTTCTTCTTCGCCTTCTTCAATGCTGCTGAAATAGCCGTAACCTGCGTTATTTACCAACACATCGATCTTGCCAAACTTTTCTTCTGCTTGTTTTACTGCGGATGCAACTTGCGCTTTATTATTCACATCCAGCGAAAGCACTAAAGTTTTGTCTTCAAATCCTTCGGCTAAATCTTTAACCTGGTCAACATTTCTGGCCGTAATTACTGCGTTCCAGCCTTTATTCAGTACCAATTTAACCAGTTCCCTGCCAAAACCGGTGGAGCAACCGGTGATAAACCAAACCGGGTTTTCTGTTTTTTCCATGATGTATTAATCCTGTTTACGTGTAAAATGTTGTAATTGCAGTTATAACACCAGTTTCTTTCTTTGTGTTCTGGATTTTAGTTTGATGGGCTTCTTCAGCTATTTTTCGGTAGATTAAACCATACTGTTTTTATCATACTAAAACTTCAGACAAAATTCCTGTACTTCTTTTACAAGCTGTTTTTCAATTATCTTTGGCTCATGAAGCCCAAAAATATTGCCCTGCTTGCCGGAGGTTATTCCGGAGAATATGAAGTTTCGATCAATAGCGCAAGCAATATTGCTGCAAACCTGGATCCTGAAAAATACCACGTTTACACAATTTTGGTGAACCGTAACAATTGGTTTTATACTTCTCCCGAAGGTGAAAATGTGGAGGTTGATAAAAATGATTTCAGCCTAAACTTGGATGGACAAAAGATCAATTTTGATGCTGCTTTTATCACCATTCACGGTACGCCTGGCGAGGATGGAAAAATGCAAGGTTACTTGGATATGCTGGGCATTCCGTACAACAATTGTGATGCTGCAACTTCGGCCATCACCATGAACAAAGCTTACACCAAAGCTGTGGTTAAGGGAATTAAAGATTTACATGTTGCCGGTTCGGTGCAGGTTTTCCGTCAGCAAAAAACAACAATTGCAACACAAGTTAAGCATTTAAAATTGCCTTTGTTTATCAAACCAAACAACGGCGGGAGCAGTGTAGGCATGACAAAATTGAACGCAATTGAAGCATTGCCCGAAGCTTTAGAAAGGGCTTTTGCAGAAGATGAACAGGTTTTGGTGGAAGAATTTATAAAAGGCCGCGAATTCAGCATCGGGATTGTAATGTTTGATGGAGAAATTATTGTTTTGCCAGCTACAGAAATCATCAGTTCCAAGGAATTTTTTGATTACGAAGCCAAGTACACGCCAGGTGTTTCTACAGAAATTACACCGGCAAACCTCAGCGAAGCACAAAACCAACGCATAAAAAGTGTGGTAAAAGAAGCATACCGAGTTTTAAACTGCAAAGGAATGACACGTATTGATTTTATTTTGCAGGAAACAACAGACGATTTTTATTTTATCGAGATCAATACCACACCGGGGCAATCTGCCAACAGTTTGATCCCACAGCAAGTTCGCGCCGCAGGAATGGATTTGGGGGAGTTTTATGGAGATTTGATAGAAGAGGCAATCAGCTATTAGCTTTCAGCAATCAGAAGACTTGTACACTTCATTCTCTGAAAGCTGATTGCTGACAGCTA
>CAZZVO010000424.1:0-2228 GCA_964657505.1 uncultured Mucilaginibacter sp. | reverse complement strand
TTTAAGCCGACTGATTTTCCGCCAGCTTCGTAAGCACCTTTGTTGGCCGCTTCCATTACGCCTGGACCGCCGCCCGAAATTACGCCATAACCGGCTTCGCTCAACAAGCGCGCAGATTCTTCAGCCAATTTGTAATACGGGTTTTCGTGATGCGTTCTGGCCGAACCAAAAATAGAAACACAAGGCCCAATTTTAGCTAATTTCTCAAAGCCATCCACAAACTCAGCCATAATTTTAAAAATCTGCCAGGAATCCGTCACCTTGATTTCGTGCCAGGTACGGTTTTCAAAAGCGTGTCTAATTTTCTCGTCGCTTGTCATAATATCACTCAAAATACAAAAATTAAGTTAAACGTTGGTCGATAGATTTTTCTGGCGCGAAGTAAGCAGTAATCCAAAAAAAGTAATCAAGCCATTAATAATAATCAGTTCATTATCAAAAACGTAGCCACCTAATAGATTTTTAGAAGAAGTACTTAAAAAATAGCAAACCAGCGGACTTATCAAACAGATGAAAGGCACCAGCTTGTCGTTCACTTGCTGGTTTTTCATAAATAATCCAAAACTGTAAAGACCCAAAAGCGGCCCGTAAGTATAGCTGGCTACTTTAAAAATCGCGCTTACTACGGCATCGTTATTAATGCTGTTAAAAATAATAATCGTTAAAAACAGTAAAACCGAAAAGCCAATGTGCACCGAATGCCTCAAGTTAACCATCTGTTTACTGTTGGTGTTTTCCTTTTTGTTGAAGTTGAGGAAATCAATGCAAAACGATGTGGTTAAAGCAGTTAAGGCAGAATCTGTAGTGGCGAAAGTTGCCGCCGTTAAACCCAGCATAAACACAATAGCCGGAAAAACACCGAGATAATTTAAGGCAATGGTTGGATACAAATAGTCTGTTTTGGTTACGCTGATACTGTTTTTAGCAGCATAAATATAAAGTAGCGCGCCAACACTGAGAAAGAAAATATTGATCACCACAAAAACGGCGGTAAAGCTGAACATGTTTTTTTGCGCTTCGCCGATGTTTTTGCAGCTCAGGTTTTTCTGCATCAAATCCTGGTCGAGGCCAACCATGGCCAGCGTAATAAATAATCCGCCTAAAAACTGTTTGGTGAAATGGAGTTTGTTAGCCATGAAATCATTCCAGAAAAATATCTTGGAATAGCTGCTGTTTTTGATGGTTTCCGCAGCTTCAAAAATATTGAGGTGCAGACTTCGACAGATAAAAATGATCGATAAAAACACCGAAGCGACCAGGAAAAATGTCTGTAAACTATCGGTGATGATGATGGTTTTGAGTCCGCCTTTAAACGTGTAACTCCAAATCAAAACCAAGCAAATTAAAACAGTTACAGCAAAGGGAATATGGTAACTGTCGAAAATAAATTTCTGTAACACAATCACCACCAAATACAAACGGAACGATGAACCGATGGTGCGGCTAATCAGGAAAATCGCCGCCGCTGTTTTGTAACTCCAGGTTCCTAAAGCGGTTTCAATATAACTGTAAATGGAAGTGAGTTTGAGTCGATAATAAAGCGGCAGCAAAACTGCAGCAATCAAAATAAACCCAACCGCATTGCCCAGCACAAACTGAAAATAAGCAAACTGGTCGCCGGAAGGCGCGCCAACTTTCCCCGGAACGGAAATAAAAGTAACGCCGCTTAACGCCGTACCGATCATCCCAAAAGCAACCAAATACCATTTGGAATTGCGGTTGGCCACAAAAAAAGTGTCGTTATCTGATGAATTTCTGGAAGTGAGCCAGGAAATCAGGATCAGCACCAAAAAATAACCGATGATAAAAGTGAGGAGAATTCCGGGAGCCATGAGTTAGTTGATAGGTAATAGTTTATGGTTCATAGTTGCAAAGTTCAATAGGCAAAAGTTGTTTAATCTAAAGATTTTCTCATATTAGTAATCATTTTGACTAGAACTTCGTGCTCTTCGTACAAAGTTTTGAATTGAATTTCATCAATATAATTTCTTCTTTTTGGGATAAATAAGCAACTTACAACTTCAATTGCAGAACGTAGAGCATAATTTAAAAACAATTTAAAAGAAGCTTTCGTCTGGCCGGTTGATCCTTCGGCGATATTTAAAACTACCGAATCTGACGCTCGTTTCATTTGCGAAGAAAGTACAAAAAGTTCATCTTTTGGCAAGGTTTTGCTAAACAGAAAAACGGCCTCATTCAAATCCATTGCTTTTTTCCAAATATTCAAT
>CAZZVO010000423.1:0-2233 GCA_964657505.1 uncultured Mucilaginibacter sp. | reverse complement strand
TTAAAATTATTACAAAAGATAAATTTGGGTTGATAAAAGAAGCATCAAAATTTGGTGCTTCTTTTATCAACCTTTTTTTATATCGAATTTATATCAAAGTTGCAAGTTCTAATGCTTCTTTTATCTGGTATTTTTTACGCCCGCACTTTCGTTGCTACATCAAATTTCTTCCTGCTCTTCATCATGTCTTCCTTTTTCCTCCGCAGGTAAAACCACTCTTTTTAAAATTTCCGACAAGATCAAACTGTAAATAACAAAAGCCAAAAAGATAATAAAGCCTGGCTGGAGCGATGTATTGTTTGTGGTAACGGTAGAAAGATAGTCGTTTTTAATATTCAATTCTGCAAGCTGACTATCCAATATTCCGTTAAATGCAAGATAAGTCATCATGATAGCAACCACCATCACATCAGCCATGCTCCATTTGCCAGAATCAAAGGCGAAATAGTGGATAAATTTACCACGCATCCATTTTTTGTGCCCAAGTGAATAAATCAAGGCAGAACTTACTTTACTAACCGGAAAAAGGATACTGAAACAAAAAATCAAAGCACCAACAACAATAGATTCTACGTGTGTAGTTTTTAACAACACCATCACAACTTCTAAAATACCTTTACTTTGGAAAAACAGGATTTGGTTTTTAAACACCATACTTTGTCCTAACAAATTAAAATCAACTGTTTGTATGCGTGCCTCCACATTGATCATGGTTGTACTTACGCCTACAACCAGCAAAATGATGGAAGCAAAAATAGAAAGCACAAACAGCGTTTTATGCAGTGCAATTTGCTTCCTTAAAAACAACCACACAATCAAAAAAAACAAAGCGCCGCCCAGCATAGAGTAGGCATAAACGCCGCTATTGTGGTTGATGCTGGTTAAAAGTAAATCAGTTTTCTTATTCAATTCATCATCGCTTTTAACATGGTACTTGTTGTACATCTTTACACGTACCATACGTTCGGCCGTGATAGAACTATCAAATGTGGTTTGTTCCAGTTCCTTAAACTTGCTGTCGGCCAAACGTTTCAGCCTTTTTTTGCTGGAAGGTTTGTTTACCTGCTTAATAATTTCGCGGGCAAAACCAGGTACCTGCGCGCGAAGGTCTTTTTCGTTCACAAAAATTTTAACTGCTGCCTTTTTAAGCTTGCCCACCAGCGTTTTTTGAGGCTTGTTGATGATCGCGATAGCCTTGGTAATCAGCGCATTCATAATCTGTTCTACTTCTTTTTGCAGGTCTTTTTGCTGGCTTGGAGTAAAATTGAAACCCTGAATCTGCTTGTTGATGATAACGGCAACCTTATCTTTCCATTGGTTTACCGAAAGCAGCCCGAAAGTGATGCTGTTGATAGTTGCAAAATCTTGTTTTATTTCTTTTTGTTGTCCGGACAGGGTGTAAACTTTATTGCCGCAATAGACCATCGCACCAAGGATTGCCAGTAACGGAATGATGAGTAAAATTTTGTATTTGTTAAGCATGTATTGAATTATTGTTTTTTACGCTTTGAACGTAAACTACAAGTAGAATGTTTTGGGCTGAAGCAGAACCCTTTCGAAGCTTTAACTTCAAACTTGTATCAATTTAAAATTTGGAAGATTTAAATCCTGTAGTATCAATTCAACAAACTGATTAAACTATTCGGCACAAGTTGTAGTCCAAATTACAACTAAACAATAACAGCACAACCAATACATAATTTAATAAAACCAATCATGAAAACTTCAATCAATATCCAAAACATAGCCAATTTAATTGGTGCCATTTTAGTGTTCTCTGTAATTATAGCAGTTATCATTGCCGGATACAATATTGCAATTGGCAACTTTCATCAATACGTTAACTTGTAAGTTTTTTGGGGATAGAATTGCAATAGTTATTTTAAGTTGATAGAAACTTATACTGTTTTTATCGGCTTAAAATTGTAAAAGATTTGAATATCAGCTTTCGTGATACTTTTTCAAACTTGTAAATAGATTAACGCAATGTTTACGTTGATCAATCTATTTTTATAGGATGAAATTGTTTAATTTTTATTCAGGTTAGCATTTAGTGTTTTGTTCTTTTTGAGCAATCAGAAGGAACGAAAAGAAGGGCGAAAGCCCGATTGAATACAAATTAGTATCTTGTAAAAGAAGCAATGCTTCTTTTTGCAAACCTGCGGTTGCCGGTATTACGTTCTTTTTGCTTGAACAAAAATGTACTGTGTTAATTTCCAAATAATTTTTCATT
>CAZZVO010000422.1:0-2253 GCA_964657505.1 uncultured Mucilaginibacter sp. | reverse complement strand
ACTTTAATTGTAAGCAGTTTTGGCCGATATGGGAAAGCTGGCGGCGAAGACATTTTCCGCAGTAACGATGCTGGCAAAACCTGGAAAACTATTTTTACAAACGGCGGCGGCGGTAAATACGATTACACATTGGCACCTTATGTATCGCACACGGGCATTCACTGGTTGTTTGATTTGGAGATTGATCCTTTCAACTCCAACCACGCTATTTTTACAACCGGTTATGGTTTGCACGAAACTTTTGATTTAACCGATGCCGATAAAGGAAAACCAACAACCTGGGGCGTGATGAACAAAGGCATTGAAGAAACAGTTGGTTTGGATTTATTAAGTCCAGCGCAAGGCGTGCCGCTGGTTTCGGCCATTGGCGATTATGGCGGATTTGTGCACAACGATCTCGATCATCCTGTTCCCGAAGGAAATTTTATGAATCCACATTTTGCTAATACCGATATGGTTGCCGGTGCCGCTAAAAACAGCAATGTGATGGTTCGTGTTGGCGAAGCTTCGACACAAGTTGGCGGCGGCAACATTGGTTTTTCGTTGGATGGCGGCAAAACCTGGCAAAAGCCAAATAATACGCCGCAACCAACGAGCAAGCGAGGTAATGTTTGCGTTTCTGCTTCGGGCAAAACCTGGATATGGACGCCAGAACGCAGTGCTTCTTTTATCACCTCAAATAATGGAACCGATTGGAAACCAGTAACTGGTTTGCCCGAAAATACGAGGGTAATTGCAGATCGGGAAAATGCTTCGAAGTTTTACGCGATGTCTTTGTTTGATGGAAAACTCTTCACCAGCACCGATACCGGAAATACATTTACTGCACATGAATTGCGCCTACCAAATGCTTTGCCGCAAAAAGGAAACCGCGGCGATAACCGCGGCGGACAAGACCGTTTGTACAACACGCCTGGCAAAGAAGGCGATTTGTGGTTGCCTGCTTTTGATGGTTTGTATCACACCGTTTCTGTCGATAAAGCTTTTGAAAAGATCAGCAACGTGCAGGAAATCCATGCTTTTGGTTTTGGTAAAGCGGCTTCAAATTCTAATTTTCCTGCTTTATATTTGGCTGGAACAGTTAATGGTGTTGATGGCATTTTTCGTTCCGACGATCAAGGAAAAAACTGGTTTCGCATCAATGATGATCAGCATAAATGGGGTTTGATCCTTCAACTATCCGGCGATCCAAAACTGTACGGAAGAGTTTATGTCGGCACACACGGCCGCGGTATTTTTTATGGTGATATCAACTAAATCCAACAACAATTAATACATTTATCAAACCAATTATAAACCTATGTTTTATAACAAATTACTAATTTCTACTGGTAAAAAATGCCTGATGCTGTTTTTGTGCACCTTTTTTTTGCAGGCGCAGGCAACCGTTAAATCGTACAAAAAGGAAGCTGACGGCGTTAGTTTTTCCTTAGATAAAGGGATGATGAAGGTGAAAATCTGCAAAGATGATATCATCGAAGTAAAGTTTACTGCATTAGGTAACTTCCCAAAATTTGAATCATTGGTCGTAAATAATACCTGGAGCCAGCATACTAATTTTACCGTTGCAGAAGCTGGCGGAAACGTGGTCATCACCACCGGCAAGTTAAAAGTAATGGTAAACAAAGCATCAAACGCTATCAGTTATACCGATTTAAGCGGGAATGTAATCACTTCCGAAGATAAATCCCTCAACAAAAGTATGGATGCGGCCACCATTGCCGGCATCAGCACTTACAATTGCACCACACAATTTAACTCGCCAGCCGATGAAGCTTTGTTTGGTTTGGGCTGCCATCCGCTGGATTCCTTGTCCATCAATTACAAAGGTCGCAACCAAGATATGGCGATTAAATACATGACGGGCGCCATTCCGGTTTTGCTTTCCACCAAAGGTTACGGTTTGCTTTGGGACAATTACTCGGCCTCTAATTTCTACGGAGCAGAAGCTGGAAACACCAAGTTTAAATACGTTTCCGAAAGCGGGAAACAGGTAGATTACTACTTCTTTTATGGGCCAAGTTTCGACCAAATCATTGATTTGTACCGCACCGCAACAGGCAAAGCGCCGATGTTCCCAAAATGGTCTTTCGGCTTGTTCCAGTCCCAAGACCGTTACATGAGCGAAAAAGAAATTATATCGGTTAAAGATAATTATCGTAACGCCCACATTCCGGTAGATGCGATTGTGCAGGATTGGTATTACTGGGATCCGTTGCCCATCGGTTCGCACGTGATGAAACCAGAACGCTA
>CAZZVO010000421.1:0-2256 GCA_964657505.1 uncultured Mucilaginibacter sp. | reverse complement strand
GGATTGATGAGCAGAAATATGCTTCGCTGGCCCAAAGCGAAGAAGTGAAGCAGGAAATAGAGAAATTTAAAGCGAGTTTTGGAGATGTCCGCACCATTTTATCCATCGACCGGCTGGATTACAGCAAAGGTATTTTGCAGCGTTTGCAGGCTTTTGAAGAATTGCTGCGGGATAATCCCGAGTATTTGGAAAAAGTGGTTTTGTATATGATTGTCGTTCCGTCGCGCGATACCGTTCCTCAATATAAACATCTCCGCGACGAAATCGACAAACGAGTTGGCAACATCAACTCGCTTTTCCGAACGCTCAACTGGAGTCCGGTGCACTATTTTTACCGGTCTTTTCCCATCGAAACTTTGTCTGCTTTATACGCAACAGCCGATGTTGCCTTGATTACGCCAATGCGCGACGGAATGAATTTGGTGAGCAAAGAATACGTAGCCAGCCGAATCAATAATGATGGTGTTTTGATTTTGAGTGAGATGGCCGGTTCTTCGCGCGAACTGATCGATGCGCTGATCGTCAATCCAAACAACATGAACATGATGACGGCCGCCATCAAACAAGCCTTAAATATGCTACCCGAAGAACAGGAAAACCGTATGGTTAAACTGCGCAAAAATGTTTCCAAATTCAACGTAAAACATTGGGTCAACATTTTTATGGACCGTTTGCAGGAAGTGAAAGATTTGCAGCAATCACTCCACACGCGTTATGTTGGCGATGTTACGCGGAAAGCCATTTATAAAATCTATGCTAAAACAAGCAACCGTATTTTTTTTCTGGATTACGACGGAACTTTAGTTGGTTTTAATGCTGATCCGAAAAAGGCTTCTCCCGATGAAAAGTTGTATGGGATTTTGCAGGATTTAGCTGCTGATCCTCTCAATAAAATCGTGATTATCAGCGGACGGGATTATGAAACGCTGGAAAAATGGTTCGGTCATCTGCCCATAACTTTGGTTGCCGATCATGGTGCCTGGCAAAAACTGAACGGAAACTGGGAAAGTGTCCCAACCTTAGATGCGCAATGGAAAAAGATGGTGCAGCCGGTTTTAGAAACTTTTGCCGACCGTACGCCTGGTTCTTTTATCGAAGAAAAAACTTATTCGCTGGCCTGGCATTACCGTAATGTAGAAGCTGGTTTAGGCGAGTTGCGGGCAGGCGAATTAATGAATAACCTGCGTTTTGTAACCGCCGATCAGGGTTTGCAGATTTTACCGGGCAACAAAGTGATCGAAGTAAAAAACATCGAGATTAACAAAGGAAAAACCGTTTTGGCGATGTTACACGGCCAGCAATACGATTTTGGACTGGCTATTGGCGATGACCATACCGACGAAGATACTTTTAAAGCTATGCCCGAAAATTCGGTAACCATTAAAGTTGGCAGCAACAGTTCCGCAGCCAAATATTATGTAAACGATTTTAAAGAAGTGCGTAACTTGCTGGAAGGTTTTGCAACCGCTTTTGCAGTACAAGATTTAGGTTGATAAAAGAAGTATCGGGTTGATACTTCTTTTATCAATGTTTTTTTGATTCTTGGTTTCAAATAAACCTTATCTACCAGCATAATACTATTGCTGAAAAAGCTACAGCAATGTAAAAGCCTTAAGTAAACAATCAATATTATTATTTTCCTTTCTCAATCCTTGGCTTCCCACAATTCAACTTTGTTTCCTTCTGCGTCAAGGATATGGACGAATTTACCATAATCGTAAGTTTCAATAGTATCCAAAATAGTCACATCTTCTTTTTTTAGAAGCTCAACAAGTTCCACTAAATTTTCTACCCGGTAGTTGATCATAAAGTCTTTGGTTGAAGGCTCAAAATGTTTTGATGTCTCACTGAACGGAGTCCACTGCGTTTGTGCTTTTTTTGTGCTGTTTGCATCTTGATACCACTCAAAAGTTGCCCCATAAGGGTTTGTGGTTAAACCAAGATGTTTTTGATACCACTCGGTCATTTTTTTTGGGTCTTTGCATTTAAAAAAAATGCCGCCAATGCCTGTTACTTTTTTCATAGTTGTCGTTTTATTTTGTTTCGTAATGATAGTCTTGAATGCGAAACCCGAAAAAAAAGATGCTGTAATAGCTAAAACTATTAATGTTTTTCTTCCCATTTTATCTAAATAATATTGTTCGTAACGCTTGCTCTTAATTTGGACTAAAAAAAGAAGTGGCTAAAAATCCATCAGCCTGAAACCAAAGTTAAATTTATAATTAAAAGTTGATACTCCTTTTATTGGCTAAATTT
>CAZZVO010000420.1:0-2257 GCA_964657505.1 uncultured Mucilaginibacter sp. | reverse complement strand
TGCAAACCAAAAGACTGTTTTGGGCGACGAAGTAAACCGTAAGTATTGATATTATTGCGGATCGCCGTTCCATCCACAAAACTGTAAAAACCGGTTAAGGTTAAAATTTTGTATTTGTAGGAAGGTTCTACTTCTAATCCCTGATCTTTTTCTTTGTCAAAATTCCGGTAACCGTTTGTTAAATAAACAATGGCGTCCGTCAATTTCCGGCGGAAAGCAGCAACGCGTAAATTAAAAGTATTATCCAACAAAGCCGTGCTAAAACCAGCTTCGTAATTGGTTGATTTTTGAGGTTTTAAGTTTGGATTAGCACCGTACGGACCAAACAATTCTGTCAACAATGGCGCTTTAAACGCACTGGAAACGGTTCCGAATAAAATCAGTTTATCATCCAGCAAATTGATGGACGGCGTAAAATCGTAAGTAAAATTATGGCCGTAAGTATTGTGTTCGTTAAACCTTCCGCCGCCTTCCAAATTTAAAAATCCGGCAATTTTATTAACCGAAAGCGAACCGTAAGCGCTGAACAAATTGGAATTCGGCGTAACATTGGCAGAACCAATTTGCTTGATTTGCGTGTGGCGGTTATCCACACCGAAAAGCAGTTTAACATTGTCGGTGAAATCGTGGTTATAATATAAATCCACCAAATGCAAACGGCCAATATTGGACGATGGATAACTCGATTCGTAATAAGCCGTATTGTTGGTATAACCGTAATTTAAATTGAAGCGATTTTTAGTATCTGGCCGATATTGAGACGTTAAACCCGTATTGTAATAACGGTTTAGGCTTTGATTATTGGCATCCGCAAAAGCACCATTATCATATTTATAGGAACCGGAACTGAACCTAAAAAACGGACTAACACGCAAACCAGGCGCAGCTTCAACCGAAAAATTAGCGTTTAAAGCCGATTGATTGTAGCCATCTTTATCAAACTTTCCGGTGTTGTTTTTATCCGCCGCTTCGCTGATGCCGTCGGTTTGATCGTGCGTATAACTTACATTGTACGAGAACTTGTTCAGCGATCCGTTAAAACCCACATTCTGCTTTTGAGAGCCGTAACTGCCGCCGGTTAGCGTTCCGTAAACGCCGATTCCTTCCGGTCCGCCTTTTTTGGTGATGATGTTGATAACGCCGGCAACCGCATCCGAACCGTACAAAGTGGATTGTCCGCCTTTGATAATTTCAATCCGCTCGATTTGATCAATCGGAAACAAACGGATATCAAACGCGCCGCCCGTGGAAGATGGATTGCTTACCAGAACGCCATCAATCAGCGTAACTGCAAAACCGCTCGCCGCGCCGCGGATAAAAATACTTTTGTTTAAACCCGGGTTACTGCCGGTACCGCTTACAATAATTCCGGCCTGCTCGCTTAGCAATTGCGCTACGGATTTGCCTTGACTGCGCTCGATTTGATTTTGCGTAATTACGGTAATAACTTTACCGGTTTGCAGTTGTTTCTGGTCGGTTTTGGTAGCCGAAACTACAACATCTTTTAAAACGCGGGTAGAATCCTGCGCAAAAATTGTGGTACTGTGAAGTACAGTTTGTGCAAGCGCGATGCCTGCAACTTGGTAAAAATTTTTTTTCAATTGTTTTGTTGTGAAGATGAAACCATCCCACAGCAAACAGAAAAATTAGCCCATAAAATGAAAATACACCCGTAAAAAGAGCATTCACATTCCAGCTTCAATCCCCGAAAGCTATGAATTTATTCGCGAAAGGCAGGTCTTCTGGCTTGCTCCCTTTTGCTGCGCCTTCCCGTTTTGGTTACCCAAAATAGTGGCATAAAAACAGCATCAGTTGATAGAGCTTACAGCTGCGGGACAGCTCCGGTTTTACACCGGATTCCCTTTTAATCCCGGTTGTTAAGGCCGGAAACCAATTGCGCCGCAAAGGTAGGATTTGGTTTGGGATTTGGAAATGGGGGAAATTACATTGAAACTTGGTTCACCTACAAATCATTCATTAACTTCTTAGGATCTTGTCGGTTATCAAAAATGGTAACGATGTAAATTTTTTTCGAATCAAATCTAAAATACAACGTGGTTTGTTTTGTTACCACGCATTTTCGTAAACCTGGTTCTTTTTTAGATTCGGTGAAACCTTTAGGATAAACTTTAATAACTGCAGTGCTTCGATCTAATTCCTTAACAAAATCGCGTTTAACTTTCTCAGACCAATTCTCAACTAAATAGATAAGTAATTTTTCTAACTTGTATTCAGCTTTTTTAGATAAAACAACTTT
>CAZZVO010000419.1:0-2262 GCA_964657505.1 uncultured Mucilaginibacter sp. | reverse complement strand
TGTGTTGCCATAAAAGTAAATTTTATGGCGCGAAGGTGAAATTGTTTGGCTTATTCGATTGACAACTTACAGATGTTGGTAGTAATAGTATTAGGCCTTGAACGAAGTGATGGTTTTACATAACGTCGTTTCGGTCTGACCGAAACATGGCTTGCTTATAACAGTTGAATATGTAGATGTTAATTTCGGTTTTCAATACAAATCTTAATTTTCGACAATAAATATATACTCGGCTTTAGGTAACTCTTTGGACATCAATCAAACGTCCGTCGTTTGCAAAACGATAATTGAAACGATTGAATTTTAAAACAATATCGCCTGTAATGTCACTACTAATAACTTCGTAGCGGCCGAAATTCAATTCCTGAAAACCTTTCATCGTTATCGGATAACCGTAGTGAGTTACCCGAATCATATGGAGATCAACCAATCCGTTTTCGTAGGTGTGCAACGCTATATATTCATTACCGAACGCTTCCAGAATAGATCCCCAGGCTTCGCACTGTATATTAATCTCTTTTTGTATTTGAAAGTCATCACCCGCACGGTATTTGAAAGCCCCTTTAGAAATTCGCTCATAAACCGTACCATTTACTCTTTACAAGTGCTTAGCCCAGTGAGAAAATCCGTCGTCATATTGAAAGTTAGTCAGTATTCCATTGGTGAAGTTTAAGTATGTCTTGATTTTCTTTGAATAGAATATTCCATTACAAGACGGATTAGACATATTCAGCACCCGAGATAAGAATTCAACATTTAGTGACTTTGCTTCAATGCCCGATTCCAATACGTCTTTAATCTTCCATACTTTCGTAGTACTCGGTTACCGAAAAGTCCCCCAAGCACTTTCTAATATCGCGTTCAATGATGAAAGTGATTTTCTTATCAGTCAGCGCAAATACGATATTGCGAGTAAAAACTTCCAAGGCAATGTTTGAAACTATGCTTTTACGGTCAGTTGTGAAAGCAATTTCGATTTGACTAGTATCGTAACCAAAATGCCATATCAAGGCAGCAGATTTTATCTTAAATGTACAACATGAAACTGCTGTGCAAGATTAATGTTAAAGCCCTTAACCATGCTTTTTTTAGGCTTGTTTTGGCAATGTTTACCATAATAAGTCAGCATGTTATTTTGACAGGTGGTATAGTACATTGGATACCAAAAATATTTTGTTTGGGATTGTTAAATATTATTCAGCCAGTTTTTTGCCAAACCGTTCGTTAGAGGTTCGTTGATTTTTCACACTCCAAATTGTCTTAGATGGTGGTCTGTATGTTTATATGCAATTAAACCTACTTGTTCCCTTTTCATTTTCCCAAAAAATGAATGTATGTATTCGTGATTGTCGCCTAAGTCAGTATATTTTTGGATGGAAGTTACCCATTGTTCTTTCAATGTTTCCAAATCTTCTTTTACGTCTTCTGTGATTTTAAGCTCAGGTAAAGTTCCCATGTTTTTCTTTACGGGTTTTTCGTCTTTCAAAAAACTTTTTAAAGCCATTTGACCAAATAAACGACCGATGAATAGTTGTTTCAAATTCATTTTTCCGAAATTCATTTCATCGTTCACTAAACAATGCCTGATCATTTGTCGAGCAGTCATTTTCCCCCATAGGCGGTTGCTATTTTCATTAAGCGCGTAAATGCGGCTAATTAACTCGTCCCTTGTTATTTTGTCATATATGGTTTTCATTTCTGTTGTCCATTTGTCGTATTCAATGTTTTCCGTTACGATGACCTCCAACTGAATTGGTATTTGAAACCCGTCCGCCAAAACCAAAGTCAAATTAATATTCAAATGTTGATGCTTCTTTTACCGGCTAAATTTTATTCCGTCCGCCGAAACCGAAGCAAAATAGCGAAACCAAAGCTAAGGTAAAACTGTCTGCCGGTTTTTTGCCAAACCGTTTGTTAGCAGTTCGTTGTTCTTTTTCTGTCAAGGGCTGTCTGCCTATATCGTGCTAAATATTCAATCTTCTGTTAGCAGGTCTAAAATACCAAGATGAAATAACAAATACAATTTGAAACATTGGTCCGGCAATTGCTTTTACCGCATAGTCGCTGATTGCCAAATGGGAAACAAGAGCACCCGACATTGCGAAAAAGAAACCTGCATAAGCCCATTCCTTAAGAAGTTTAAAACGTGGAATTAAAATCGCTATCACTCCAAGAATTTTATAAATGCCAAGTATGGTCAAAAAATAGACCGGATAGCCCAAACCAGTTACCAGGTCAACCCAGTTTTTTATTCTTAGTACT
>CAZZVO010000418.1:0-2263 GCA_964657505.1 uncultured Mucilaginibacter sp. | reverse complement strand
TACTTGCTGGCAGCGCGCGTCTCTCCGAAGAAATTACAAAAAATGGTTTTTTCGACCTCGGTTGATGCGCATTGGTTAAAAAACTCCGACCGCTTTTGGTACATGTACGAAACCACTTCCGGCAAAAGATGGTACATAGTTGATCCTGCCGCGCGAAGTAAAAAACTATTGTTCGATAATGCTAAAGTTGCGGCTGCTGTTACTTTGATTGTAAAAGACCCTTTTGATGCGCAACATTTGCCCATCGAAAATTTGAAGTTTTTGAAAGATGAAAAAAGCATCCAGTTCGATTTAAAAAGTACAATTGACCAGGTTAAAAAAGACCGGAAAGATAAAAAAGCAGCCGACTCGCTGGAGAAGAAAACCTTTTACTTTCAATACAATTTACAAACCGGACAATTGGCAGAACTGGTGCATTACGAAAAAGTAATCCCAAAACCAATGTGGGCTTCGATTGCGCCAGATAGTTCGGCCATAATTTTTGCACGCAATTATAATTTGTTTTGGATGGATAAAGCCAATTACAAAAAGGCTTTGAAAAATGAAGACGACAGTACAATTGTAGAACATCAATTAACAAAAGATGGCGTAAAAGATTATGCTTACGGCGGCAGTTTTATGAACGAAACTAATGTTGATGAAGAAAAAAACAAAAAGAAACGTAAGCCAACACAAGTATTATGGTCGCCGGATGCCAAACATTTTGCTTTGATCAAATCAGATAACCGCAAGTTGAAAGATTTTTGGGTGATCAATAGCGTGGCAGAACCTCGCCCAACTTTAGAAACTTACAAGTACCAACTTCCGGGCGAAAAAGAAAACCCGATCAAAGAAATGTTGCTATTTGATTTTCCAGCCAAAACTTCTAAAAAATTAAATGTGGCTTTGTTTAAAGATCAGGAACTTTCAATGTGGCCTGCTCCGGTTTTACAAAAAAACAAAGACGATGAATTCCGTCCAAACTTGTGGCTGGGCGATAACGCCAAATTTTACTTTTACCGCACTGGCCGCGATTTAAAAAAGATTGATGTTTGCACCGTTGATATCGAAACCGGAAAAGTTGCATTGCTAATTCAGGAAAGATTAAATACTTATGTAGAAATTAACCGACCAGGTTTAGTTAATAGCGGAAAAGAATTAATTGAGTGGAGCGAACGCGATGGCTGGGCACATTTTTACTTGTATGACGAAACCGGAAAACTGAAAAACCAAATTACTTCCGGCTCTTTCCATTGTGATGATATTGTAAATATTGATGCCAAAAACCGCATCTTGTATTTTATGGCTTCCGGTAGGGAAGTTAATGAAAACCCATATTATTCGCATTTGTATAGCATCCATTTTGATGGCAGCAACTTGCATTTATTAAACACTGGAAACTTTGACCATGCTTCCAGTTTAAATGATGATGCTAAGTTTTTTGTTGATAATTTTTCCCGTGTGAACACTACACCAAAAGCTGTTTTGTATGATTTTATGGGACATAAATTGATGGATTTGGAAACAGCAGATCTATCCAATTTAATGGCGGCAGGTTACAAGTTTCCGGAACCCATAAAAGTAAAAGCAGACGACGGCATTACCGATTTGTACGGCGTAATGTACAAACCTTATGATTTTGATGCACAAAAGAAGTATCCGTTAATTGAATATGTTTATCCCGGCCCGCAAACAGAAGCCGTTAATACAGCTTTTACCAAAAGCATGGATGCAAACGAAAGATTGGCACAATTTGGATTTGTAGTGATCACCATTGGAAACCGTGGCGGCAATCCCGGCCGTTCTAAATGGTACCACAATTATGGTTACGGCAACTTGCGCGACTATGGTTTGGCCGATAAAAAAGCAGCCGCAGAACAGTTGGCAGATCGTTATCCTTTCATCGATATTAACAAAGTTGGCATTACCGGGCATTCGGGCGGTGGTTTTATGTCAACCGCAGCCATGTTGGTTTATCCTGATTTTTTTAAAGTTGCGGTTTCAGAATCCGGCAATCATGATAACAGTATTTACAACCGTTGGTGGAGCGAAAAACACAATGGTTTGAAAGAAACCATCACCCCAAAAGGCGATACAACTTTCCAATATTCCATCGACAAAAATCAGGACTTGGCCAAAAACTTAAAAGGCCATTTGCTGCTTTCAACCGGCGATATTGATAACAATGTTAGTCCGTCCAACACCATCCGTTTGGTTAATGCATTGATCAAAGCCAACAAACGTTTTGATTATGTTTTGCTGCCGGGACAACGACATGCTTATG
>CAZZVO010000417.1:0-2268 GCA_964657505.1 uncultured Mucilaginibacter sp. | reverse complement strand
AAAAGAAAATATCCGACCAGCCGCTGTGCGTTAAATCCATCCGAACGGAGGTATTTTCGTGCAAAACCGGATAAAATAACGAATTATCCGAACGTTGCAGCAAAGCAGAATGAATGCGAATCGGATGTTCTTCCTGATGCCCAACGCGGAACATCCACTGGTTGCCTTTGCTGCTGCGCACACTTTTGCGCACCTGATTGGCCAAGGTTTGGAAAGATAACTGGTGATAACTTTCGGCAAGCGCAGAAAACAAGGTTGCGTTTGCACCGTTTTTGTCTAATTCTGCTAAAAATACTACAATCGATTGTTCAAACCTTCGCGCCAGCAAATCTTCATAACCATTGTAAGGGATTCTGCCGGTTTGCGGAATTTCTTTGCTTTCGGCTAGAATAAACCGAAAACCGGCGTATAAAAATTGTATCGCGCGGACTTTATCGTACAAACTTGGCGTGGTTTTCCGGAACTCGTCCAGCTCGCGCAGGTTTTGTAATAATTCTTTGGCTGATAATTGCTTGCTGATGCTGAAAAAAGAACGGTCTCTTTTGCTCACATCCACAGAGGTAATGGTTTCTATAAAAACATTCATGTTGCTTATTTTTATGTTTTTACAGCTATTTTAATTGTCGGCTTTGCGCCTCCGTAAGCGATTCTACCAGCGTCGTCAGCGTTTCGTCATGCGCTTCTCCAGCCAAACCCAAAGCAATCTGCGCACGCAGCAAACCATGTTTTTTGCTAAGGTCGTAACGGTTTCCTTTCACTTCCAAAGCCAAATATTTTCCGGTTTCAGCCAATTCCTGCAAAACCGGCGTCAACATAATGTTCGTACTGTTTTTATCGGTATATTTTTGGAGCAGCTCGAAAATTTGCGGCGTAAAAACGTGCATGCCAAACAAACACAAATAATATCCGGCGCGCTGACCTTGTGTATGCAGTTCTAATTCGGCAACGCTTAAAGATGGTTTTTCAATGATTTTTTCAATTTGGTAAACGCCTGATTGCTCATGAATATGTTTGCCGGTGAGCGTTCCGTAACGGCCGATCTGATGCTCGATGATGGAAGTTACAGCCGAAACTGCACAATCTTCCTGCAAAGCCAACTCGATCAACTGCGTGGCACAACGCTTGGCTTTCAAAGCCGAAACGTATAAATAATCGCCTAAAAGCAATAAAAAAGGTTCATTCCCAACAAATTCGCGCGAACAATAAACCGCGTGGCCGTAACCCAATGCTTCTTTTTGCTCGGCAAAATGGATGTGGTTTAATAAATGCGTAATTTTTTCGGCCTGTTGCTTTGCCCAATCCACGCTTTTGAAAGATTTAAGCAGATTATCACGCAGCGAAGTAAATGCGTTGATGTATAATTCCGGGTCGCCGGGTGCGCAAACAATACAAATTTCTTCGATGCCGCTGGCAAAGGCTTCTTCTGCAATAATCTGGATAGCAGGCTTGTACAAACCATCGGTATCAATAACCGGCAACATTGCTTTTTGGATCGTATCGGCAACGGGGTACAGGCGTTCTCCGCGTGCGGCGGCTGTAATTACCGCTTTTTTTATTTTCATTTTTACCTCAATCTTTAATTAAAAATCTTACGAATATATCTGATTATTTTAGTTCTGCGGATTTTGCTGGCGCAGATTCCCGTAAATAACGAATGCTGTTTTTATGAGGATAAATTTATGTCCGCATTTAAAAACGGATCAAGTTTTTAGGTCGATAAAAGAAGCATGAAATAAAATCTGTTATTAATCCACATCCAAATTTTCGGTTTGCTTATTCCTCCGCTTAAACCACCAGTACATCGGCACGCCTGTAAGCATTAAAACCATTCCAAGTCCAGCTTCGCGTGGACGCGCGTAAAAAGTATTGACAAATAAACCGGCACAAAATAAAACCACAATTGCCGGAACAACAGGATAACCCCAAACTTTGTACGGCCGTTCTGCATCGGGCATTTTCTTCCGCAGGATAAAAACGCCTAAAGCAGTTGCACCATAATAAATAAAAACTGCAAAAACGATCATATCCGTCAACTGGTCAAACGTGCCGGAAAGTACGAGTAAACAAGCCCAAACGCCCTGATAAATCAGCGAATTTACCGGCGCTTGTGCTTCATTTAGTTTGGCTACTTTCGGGAAAAACAAACCTTCGCGCGCCATGGCAAAATACGGTCGTGCGCTGGCCAAAATGGTGGCGTGCGTACAACCAAGCGTGGTGATCAAAACTAAAACCGAAATAAAAATGCCGCCACTGCTTCCCCAAAAACTT
>CAZZVO010000416.1:0-2273 GCA_964657505.1 uncultured Mucilaginibacter sp. | reverse complement strand
TTAAAAACCTGTAGTTTGATGGTATAAGCACCGGGATCATGTATACGTGTAGTTAAGTTAAGGCGCGCCATTTTCTCTTCCACCATACTCACCACACCAACACGGGAACGCAAACGGTTGCGTTCCACCGATTCCAGCCAAATACTTCTAACGGCACCAGTATAAGTTTGGTACCAAATGCCGCCGCGTTTATAAACTGATGATTCCTGTTTGCCGCGCGTGGTATCCGCATCTTTTGTATCGGCAATGCGCACGGTCAACCTGTTTTCCGGTTGTAAAGTTGCTTCGTCTAACTCGTACGAAAAAGAAGTGTATTCGCCCACATGCACCAATTCGCCTTCAATCGTTTGCAGCGGCAAGCCGTTTAGCCAAACTTGTGTCTCATATCCGCAGGCACCAAAAGTTAATTGGATGATGGATGGTGGTATGCCCGGCCCGTTACTTTGGATCGGCATCGGAAACTCGCGCTCGTACCAAACCACTATTTTATTTTCCCAAAGCTGTTCTGTTGGGTGGCCTTTTGCCATTTGTTGTTCTACACTTCCGGGCCAGTGTGCCGTTTCGTTGTATTGATGATTGAGGTGCCAGCCTTCCTGCAAACCACGGTCATCACGGTCGAGTGAAAATTTCCATTCGCCATCCAATAATGTAAAAGAATTTGGGCGGATTACAGCGCGCGGCAACGGGTTAACATAATCTAATTCGGCCAGTTCTTCTTTACTGTTCGAAAAACCGTAGTTGGGGCTATTCAATTCAAAACTCATAATATTTTAAAATACTGTTTTTAGGGGATGAAAATTTTTGCAGGTTTTCAACAATAGATCAATTATAAATCTATAAGTTTAATAAGCGTTATTGGCTAAGCTATTATTTTTGGTTGCTGATATTTTGTGTGATAGAAATACGCTTATCGTTTGGAAGAAGTTTCAGAATAAATACATAGTTGTGCTTTTTTTATCGGTGTTTTTGTCATTCCGAAATTTGTTCGGCATCTCATTAGAAAGGTTGCTATCATGTAGGAGGAATCCTGAAACAAGTTCAGGATGACAAAAGCATACTTCTTTTATCACCTTAAAAATAGTATGGCTGTTCTTAAATTTCTCTTCAACACCACATAACTTTAAACAAGATTTATAACTTTAACCCATCAATTAAACCAACATTCTTATGCAAGAATTAGAACCTGCCGTTCAGGAAAAAATTAACCAATGGCTTCAGGGAAGCTATGACGAAGACACGAAAAAGCAAATCCAGCAATTGTTGGATGATCAAAAGTTTACCGATTTAACAGATGCGTTTTACCGGAACCTCGAATTTGGCACCGGCGGTTTGCGCGGCGTTATGGGCGCCGGTTCTAATCGGGTCAATAAATATACCATCGGCACGGCCACGCAAGGTTTGAGCAATTATCTCAAAAAAACTTATCCAAACGAACAGATTAAAGTTGCTATTGCGCACGATAGCCGCAACAACTCAGATTTTTTTGCCAAAACCGCTGCCGATGTTTTCTCAGCAAACGGCATCCACGTTTACTTTTTTAAAGCTTTACGCCCAACGCCCGAGCTTTCTTACGCTATCCGCCAGTTGGGTTGCAAAAGCGGCGTGATGCTTACGGCTTCGCACAATCCGAAAGAATACAACGGTTATAAAGCTTATGGCGAAGATGGCGGCCAGTTTGTTTCTCCGGCAGATACCAATGTGATGGATGAAGTATCAGCTATCAAAACAATTGACGAAGTAAATTTTAACCGCGTAGAAGAAAAAGTAGAATTGATTGGCGAAAATATCGACGCAAAATATTTGAAAGATATTTTAAGTTTATCGATTTCAAAAGAAGCTATCCAGCGGCAAAAAGATTTAAAAATTGTTTACTCTCCGCTCCACGGAACCGGGATTACGCTGGTGCCAAAAGCTTTGGCAGAATTTGGTTTTGAAAATGTGATTTTGGTTGATGAACAGGCTACGCCGGATGGAAATTTTCCTACGGTAGTTTATCCAAACCCGGAAGAAAAAGAAGCGTTGACGTTGTCCTTAAAGAAAGCAAAAGAAGTTGATGCTGATTTGGTTTTGGCGACTGATCCTGATGCAGATCGAGTTGGTATCGCCGTAAAAGATGACAAAAACGAATGGATTTTGCTAAACGGCAACCAAACCGGAAGCCTTTTGCTAAATTATTTGATGACGGCCTGGGAAGAAAGTGGCAAACTAACCGGCAAAGAATATGTGGTAAAAACAGTAGTAACCACGTATTTGATCGATAAAATTGCAGCTTC
>CAZZVO010000415.1:0-2278 GCA_964657505.1 uncultured Mucilaginibacter sp. | reverse complement strand
GGCCGTTAAAGCCAAAATACACACTCAATTTTGTCATTTTATGAAAGTTTTAAGGTTAATCGTGTTCTTCTATTACCGATAAAATATTACCTGCCGGATCTTTAAACCAGGCTACCAAAGGTTTTCCTCTGCAAATACCTTTTTCGTCGGTTTTTAAATATGGTGTATCATACTTTTCAAATTGTACGCCCAGCTTGTTTAATTTATCAACGGTCTGTTCAATATCATCAACCGGGAAATTTAAAATTGTAAAAGTTGCCGGCTGATGGTTTGGTTTTGGATAAACAATTATGCTGTTTCCGTTAATCAGATGCAGCTTTAACATGCCATACATTTCTTCCGAAACTTCTAATCCAAGTATCTTACTGTAAAATGCTTTTGCTTTGGTAATATCATCTACCGAAAACCCACTAAATGCTTTACTGTCTTTTAACATAATTGAGGTTTTTTGAATTGTGATTTGTTAATCGAATATACAAATTATAAATTCATGTCTGCAACAATTGTTACTTACTACTTTGATTACTTGTTATGGATATTCGTAATTCCATACTTCTTTTATCCCACAAAAAAAGTCCCAACCAAATTAGGCGGGACTTTTTATTGATGCTTCTTTTATAGGTAAAAATTATAACTGATTAGAATGTCTTTAGAAAATTTCCAGCAGAAACAATTGGAATTTCGTGAAACGGATTCAGCACCAACAAATCTCTATCTCCAGAAATGAGGCAAGTAGCATTTGCATCAAAAGCTAAATTCAGAAACATATTGTCTTTTGGATCACGGCAATCAGTGAAAGAACTATACGTTTTTACTCTTTCGTATCGTGCTTCAACCCGACTGATAAATTCTAAACGATCCTCAACGGATAAGTATTTATCAAACTTAGGCCGAAGTAACACAGTTGTGATTTCATCTATTATCTCATCAGAAAAAACAACTCTGCCTAAACTTTCTGCCTTTTGTAAAGCTTGCTTGTTAACAGAATTAGGTAACAATGCAAGACTTACAATTGTATTAGTATCAAAAACAAAAACAGGTTTATTGTTCATTTAACAAGTTTTCGAGTTCTTGTTCTGTAAGACCTCGACTTGCAGCTTGTTGACTAATTTTTTCTACAAATTCCCAAAATCCATCTTCATCTTCTGCATTCACTTTGTCAATCAGTAGCCCAATACTCTTGGCAAGCCTTTCTTTATTTTTAGAAGAAGCGAAACGCCATTTCTTTGCGGCATTTTCATTAACCTCAATTACAATACGTTCCATTTTCAATGATTTTGTTAACTCAAATATACAAAACTACACGTCGCATTTCAGCTAATAAATGGCGGATTTTTGTAATAAATACTTGTAATTCTTTAATGATGCTTCTTTTATCCCACAAAAAAAGCCCCAACCAAATTTTGACGGGACTTTTTATTGATGCTTCTTTTATCAGTTATAATTTGAAACCGTAAGCTACCCGCAATCCAATTAAACCATAATTGTTGTGGTTGCCAGAAAAGTTTTCGTAACGCAAACCAATATCCAAACCTTTGTTGCCAGCGTATCCAATTCCAGGTGCTAAAATTAGTTTAGTTTCTTGTGCATGATCCAATTCAAACCCGGCACCAGTTTCTCCACTTAAATAAAAGTTTGGGGCGAAGAAAGATTTCAAACCAACTTTTACTGGGATAATGTTTAAATCGTTAGTATAGATTCCTTTATCAGTTACTAAAACTTTACCGTTTTCTGCAAAGAAATGGTAAAGGCCAGAAGTTAATGTTAAAGAAAGGTTGTTCGCCAAATCGTATTGTAACCTTGCAGTTCCGCCTAATTCAAAGTTGGAAAAATTTTTAGTTGGATAAGCACCTTCTAAACCCAAACCTAAACGAAAAATACTTTTAGAATCTTTGGATACTTTTCTTTTTGTAATTGTTTGTGCCTGAGACTGGCTGGCAGTAATTAGAATAAACATTGCTGCAACAGCAGCGATCCATTTTGTTGTTGTTTTTAGTATCATTTTTATATATTTAGTATGCGGATTAACTGATAATCCAAATTGCTTTGAACAAATAGTTTGCCAATGGTTCAGTTTTATACTGCTAAAAACAGTATCTGCTTGTATTAAAAATGGTTACCTATTTTATTTTATTGACTTTTTGACAGTGGCAGTTAAATAAAAAGGCCGGAAATGCTTTTACATTTTCCGGCCCTTTTTGTTGTTGCTAATATGTTTTGGAACCTTGTATGAAATATAATATGGCTGTTACTTTTCTGATGGGATGCTGAAACGAGT
>CAZZVO010000414.1:0-2288 GCA_964657505.1 uncultured Mucilaginibacter sp. | reverse complement strand
TTAGTTACCGGAGTTTGGACGGGTTGCGAAGATATGCAGCTTCACTTCCGCTCCACAGAGTTGGGGGAAGGTGCCAATACAGCTTTACCAATTTTTGCCTTGTACATGAAAAAAGTTTACGCCAATGCGAGTTTGGGTATTAAAAGGAACGTCGATTTTGATCCGCCTAAAAATGGGGTCAGCATTACGATGGATTGCGGCGCATACAACCAGCAACAGCAGCAAAAAACGGAAGTGGATAAACAGTTGGGCTTTTAACCCATACTGTTTTTATAGGCATAAAAGAAGCAAGGCGATACGACGGGCATGAGTAATTTTGATTATAAAGAAGCACTGCAAGCTATTCCCCACAAACCCGGGGTTTACCAGTATTGGGACGAGGAGAACGAAATTATCTACATCGGCAAAGCCAAAGACTTAAAAAACAGGGTTGGTTCTTACTTCAATAAAGATGTTTTAAGCGGAAATGGTAAAACCAAAGTGCTGGTTTCTAAAATCAGGAAAATTACTTTTACCATTGTTGATACCGAAATTGATGCCTGGCTTTTAGAAAACAGTCTGATCAAAAAGCACCAGCCGCGCTACAACGTAATGCTGAAGGATGATAAAACCTATCCCTGGCTGGTGGTGAAAAACGAAAATTTTCCGCGTATTTTTTGGACGAGAAGGATTATCCGCGACGGCTCTAAATACCTCGGCCCGTATGCTTCTATCAGCATGATGCACACGATTTTGGATTTGATCCGTGAAACTTATCCATTACGGACATGCAATCTCGCACTCACCCCACAAAATATTGATGCCGGGAAGTTTAAAGTTTGCCTGGAATACCAATTGGGCAATTGTAAAGGTCCGTGCCAGAAGTTTCAGTCCGAAGATGATTACCAAAACAATATCGAAGAAATTAAAGATATTTTAAACGGTAAAACAAGCTCGGTTGTAAAGCAACTGAAAGACCAGATGGAGCAGGCTTCCATCGAAATGAATTTTGAAGCTGCCCATAAACTGAAAAGGAAGTTTGATTTGCTGGACAATTACCAGAGCAAATCAACCGTGGTCAATTCTTCCATTACGGATGTTGACGTTTTCAGCATTGCTTCCGAAGAAAAGTATGCTTTTGTTAACTTTTTGAAAGTGATGAACGGCGTAATTATCCAAACGCAAACCCTCGAATTAAAAAAACGGCTGGAAGAAACGGATGAAGAATTGCTGACTTTGGCTATTTCCGAGTTTCGTACGCGTTATAACAGTACATCCAAAGAAGTAATTGTTCCGTTTGAAATTAATGTAGATGAAGGTTCTGTCATCAAATTTACTGTTCCGAAATTAGGGGAAAAGAAAAAGTTATTGGATTTATCGCAAAAAAATGTACAGTTTTTTAAGCGTGGAAAAATAGACCAATACGAAAAATTAAACCCGGAAGTGAGGACAGACCGTTTGCTCACGCAGATGATGAAGGATTTGCGGTTGAACCAGTTGCCGCGGCATATTGAATGTTTTGATAACTCCAACTTTCAAGGTTCCTTCCCAATTTCGGCTATTGTGGTTTTTCGGGATGGCAAACCTTCCAAAAAAGATTATAGGTTTTTTAACGTAAAAACAGTAGTTGGCCCGGATGATTTCGCCACGATGGAAGAAGCCGTTTTCCGCCGTTACCGCCGAATGCTGGACGAGCAGCAGGAATTGCCGCAATTAATCATTATTGATGGCGGAAAAGGACAATTATCATCGGCCATAAAAAGTTTAAAAAAACTGGACATCGATAAAAAAGTAACCATCATCGGTATTGCAAAACGTTTAGAAGAAATTTATTATCCCGGCGACCAATACCCAATGTACTTAGACAAAAAATCAGAAACATTAAAAATTGTACAGCAACTACGAGACGAAGCGCACCGTTTCGGGATTACTGCACACCGTAAAAAGCGAAATAAAGCAACTTTGGCTACAGAACTGGAAAACATTGCCGGAATTGGCCAAACTTCTGCCGAAAAATTGCTTACCTATTTTAAGTCGGTAAAAAGAGTACGCGAAGCCACACCAGAAATGTTGATGGAAGTGGTAAACAACAAACAAGCTTTGGCGATTGTCGATTTCTTCAAACAAGAAAAAGCCCCGCAATAATAATCTTGCGAGGCTGATGCTTCTTTTACCAGGTAATTTCTGATGTTAGTAAACCCATAAATCCTGTTCGTAATCAAGTAAAGATTTTTTAATCCTCTCCGACTCGTATAGTTTATCAATACCTTGTTTATATCATCCATGGATACGTTATCAACTTGTTGATG
>CAZZVO010000413.1:0-2291 GCA_964657505.1 uncultured Mucilaginibacter sp. | reverse complement strand
TGTATGGGTAATTAGTTTAAACCAGTTAGTATTGGCGCCCTGATCGCTGGTGGTAGAAGTACCTGTGGGCATTGCTTTGCCATAGAACTGTTGATAAGCCTGCAAATATTGTGTCCGATCTGCAAAGTCTAACAAATGTAAAGGGGATTCAGCGGCTGTATAAGCATCCAAAGTAACTTGTGGCTTCCCGGCTTTACCTGTTTTTGTAGTAATTAAAATAACACCACCAGCGGCTCTTGAACCATAAATGGCAGAAGATGACGCATCTTTTAACACGTCAAAAGAAGCAATATCATTTGGCGATACCGAACGGATATCTGCACCAACAACACCATCGATTACGTAAAGTGGATCGCTGTTCCCGGATAAAGAAACTGTACCACGGATACGAACTGTTGGGCTGGAATTTGGGTCACCACTCGTAGTGGCAATAGTAACACCCGAAGCTTTACCTTGTAACTGCTGCAAAGGGTTAGTAGTAACACCTTGTACAAAATCTTCTGAAGTTACTTTTTGTACCGCACCTGTTGCATCTTTTTTACGAACAGTTCCGTAGCCAACAACCAAGACCTCGTTTAAGGAATTTCCTACAGCGTCCATAGTAATATTTAATGGTGCGCCTGTAATTGTAACTTGTTTATTGGCATAACCAAGATATGATACGGTAATAGAAGTAGAAGATGCCGGCACGTTTAACCGGAAGCCGCCGTTAACATCTGTAGCTGTGCCTGTTGAAGAGCCTGTGGCAATAACAGAGACGCCGATTAAAGGCGTATTGTCTTTACTGTCGGTTACTTTACCGGTAACTGTTTTATTTTGTGCAAAGGTTGGCTGCACAATAAAACAAAAAAGGGCAAAAAACCCAACATGGAGTAGTTGTTTTAAGTTCATATAATGTTTGTTTAAATTGGTTTAATTGTTGCATTAACGTAAAACGGGTGCTTTACGCAAATACATTTAATTGGTGCTCAAAGTTAGATAATTTGTTTGTTCTTCATTCTTTTTTGGTTTAATTAAATATACAGAAACAGAAGCTAGGATTAACAGTACACCCGCCAACTCAATAGCGTGTATGGGGTTATTGCCTAACCAGGATTCGTAATATAAAGGCATGGTTACATTTTGCAACAGCATAGGGATCACGATAAACATGTTGAATATGCCCATGTAAACGCCCGTCCTTTTTGCCGGGATGCTGCCAGCCAGGATAATATAAGGGTTGCCCATCATGCTGGCCCAGGACAAGCCCATGCCAATCATTGGGATAAATATTAGAACCGGACTATGGATGGATGGTAACAAACAAAGGCCAATTCCCGCCAAACTCAAACACGCAGCATGGGTTATTTTTGCACCATATTTTTTTGCCAGAAAAGCCAATCCGAAAGCAGAAACAAAAGCGATAAAATTATAAAAAGCACCAATTTGGCCGGAAAGCAGATCGGCATCCCGAAAACCTGAATCCGTTACTTGTGATGAATGAAAAACAGAGCGCGACAAGCATTTGGCAATATATATCCAATAAATAAACATGGCGTACCAGCTAAAAAGCATCATGGGTATCATTTGCTTCATCACTGTTGGCATCTCTTTTACTGCTACAAAAATTTCCTGAAAGGTGGATTTAACACTTTTAGAAGCGTGCGCTATTTCTGCCTGCTCTTCATCGCTAAGCGGGTTTTCTTTGGTGGTTTTTAAGGTGTACAAAATAGAGCCGATAGAAACCACCGAACCAATCACAAAAGCAATCAGCGTAGTTACCGGAATGTGATTAGCATTATGCGCCATCTTGCTCACCCCAAAAAAGATGAGCAAAGTTGGTGTTAAGTAGGATAAAGTTTGACCCAAACCGGTAAAGGCACTTTGCGTTAAAAAACCGATTGGGTGTTGGTCTTCATTCAATTTATCGCTGATGAAAGCACGATAAGGCTCCTGCGTGATATTGTTTGCGGCATCCAGTATCCATAGAACGCTGGCGGCCATCCAAACCGAGCTACTAAATGGCATCACAAACAAACAGATGCTGCAAAAAATAGCACCAATTAAAAAATAAGGTGTGCGGCGGCCCCAACGTGTATTGGTTTTATCGCTCATCGCGCCAATGATCGGCTGGATGATCAAACCGGTAATCGGTCCAGCCAGCCACAAATAAGGCAGTTTACTTTCCTGCGCGCCCAGGTAAGAGTAAATCGGACTCATGTTGGCCTGCTGCAAACCGAAACTATATTGCAACCCGAAAAAGCCAAAATTCATGTTAATGATTTGCCAGAAACTTAGCTTTAGTTTAGGTA
>CAZZVO010000412.1:0-2302 GCA_964657505.1 uncultured Mucilaginibacter sp. | reverse complement strand
CATGCGAAGGTTCTTGTTGCCCGTTCTTTTCGCACATTTAGCACATTTTGCAGTGCCTGATCTAAATTCAGTTACATGCTGCCTTACTCCCGAGGCTGTAAATTTCAAGTCTGTTTGTTTAACAGATGTTTTAATCTTACGGCTTTGATAGAGCTTTTTGTGGCCACAGTGAGGGCATTTCTTTAATGGAGGGGCAATCACTATTTCATTTACTTTTTTTGGCTGCCAAACACTTTTTCCCTTTTTTGAACCTTCAGGTTTGACGCTTAACAGATTTGCAGCAGGTGATTGCTTTTTTGGTTCATTGCGCCAGTAGATTTTATTACGCTGGTAGTCAAAATAGGCTGCTTTACTGATGACTTGGAAATCTTCTCCATAGTTCTTATTTTTTTGTAAATGATAAGGTGTATGCCTTTCCATTTTTTCGACCTGTTGCACGTTTTCCTGTTCACTATTTCTGGC
This sequence comes from uncultured Mucilaginibacter sp., assembly GCA_964657505.1. Taxonomy (GTDB): domain Bacteria; phylum Bacteroidota; class Bacteroidia; order Sphingobacteriales; family Sphingobacteriaceae; genus Mucilaginibacter_A. The sequence goes on along the minus strand of CAZZVO010000412.1, from coordinate 1,840 downwards.
AAGCTGCAATAACCACCAGTGAACCTGAAAGAGTGCTTTGCAGTCATCCTGGTTGTATTGGATTAGTTTTTCTTTTAGGGTAGCTAACTTTGTCTCCTCCCACTGTTTCCGCCAGGTCATACTTAAAAAACCATCTCCTTCCGGATCAGTCCAAGTGAAGTCAAGAAAAGCCCCTAATTCCTTTAAACCGTTAGCATAGGTAGGAGGATAAACATGGGTACGTAAATAAGCCAGCACATTGACCATTCTTTTTTCAATAGCTGGCCATTGTTGTTTAAAATCCCCTCCCCAGTTCTTTACTGCCTGTTTGAATGCCTTTGTTTCATAACTGCCGTAATGATATATCCCAGCATCTGGATAGGCCTGAAGCAAGCCAAAAAGATTGCAAAAGTTATCTTTCTCCTGTTCTTTGCTGTCTGACCAGAAAGAAAAATGTTTATCTGACTTTTCATCCTGCTTCACTATCGCGCCTAATAGATACAGGTGGTTTTCATCCGGGAGGCCCTCGAAGTCCAAATAGATCGATACTGGCTGTTGAATGAATTCTGGACTGCGTACCACAAAAGTCTTTTGTTCACGAATTGCCAGGGCTTTTAATTCGTATAAATAACGGCTCGCTGCCGGAACGCGCCTGCTTCGTCTTGGCCGGAACAGGTGGGACAGCTGTGTGATCGTAGCAATACCTCTTTTGTGATATTTTGCCATTACCTTGGGTGTCATCCCAGCAAGCAAACTAATGCAGTCCCGTTCTTTTAACTTGTTAAAGCAATCGTTCTTAAACGGGCAAGCTGGACAGTGTGGTATTCTGTAGAAAGCAGGTGGGCTGTCTTTGGCTAAAAGTGTTTCGGTCGCTGCTAATAATTGTTGTGCCTTATCGGAATGTTTGTTAGCCTTGGAGGAAATGATAGGATCAGATAAGTCTCGTGGTTGCACCATTTGCCATGCCAGCTCTGCAACTCCTACTTTCAACAAATCAATATCGAAGTTTCCGGTGCTAATCGGATTGTTCTCGTTAGAAAGCCGCCATGCTTTATAAGGACAATATAGCATGGCCTGTAAAACTGCTAATGTTGGCCGCATATCTTACCAGATTTACGACAAAATACGATCAACAATTAATATTTACAAGCTCTAATTATACAACAGAATGAGGACTTAGGTCTCAAATTTAATGTCAGGCGGTATTGAGAACTATCTTTTCTATGAAATTTGTGTAAACCAAGAAGTAAACCACAAATAAAAAAGGAGCTACAAATTAATGTAACTCCTTGATTATCTTAGCGGAATGGACGGGACTCGAACCATCTGCTTAATGTGCTTATAATCAATTAGATATCGATTCTTAAATTAAGAGGTAACCGATTAAGTAACCGAATGATTTGATTGCTTTTGACTGATTTTGAAAGAACTAATAGCCGAATATATACATTTTGTCTACAAATAAAAAAATTGGTTTTTACAAAAAATTTTCTACAAGTATTGATTTTTTTAATAATAATTCATAATTGTTGGGTAATAAAACAAATGATGTTTATTCTCTATATTAAATAACTCAATCCTTACCAATTTTTATCCTGTAAATTTATCCCAAGGTTCACTGAAGCTGGAGTTGCTTTTTTTAGAAAGGGCTATTTATTACTTAAAAAAATCGCTTATATTCTCCGTCTTACTATTTTCAAGTAATATTAAACTTCTATTGGAATGAGTACAGACGATTTGTTAAGACAAGTAGATTTTATAAAGGAGATTGATAAGTTAAAATACATTCAGCGTAAAACTAGACTTTTTGGTAGCGACAGGCACGAAAATGATGCAGAACACAGTTGGCATTTGGCAATGA
>CAZZVO010000411.1:0-2304 GCA_964657505.1 uncultured Mucilaginibacter sp. | reverse complement strand
TCTGTTATGAGATGAAATTCTACTGTTTTTTTATCGGATGTTTAATTTTATTTCTTACAAAAGTTCACGCTCAGGCTTCTCAATGCCCTGAAAATATTGGTTTTGAAACAGGGACTTTGCAAAACTGGCAATGTTATATTGGGAATATTAGCAGAGCCGGCGTTATTTCGGTAACGGCTTCTGCACCGGTGTCTAACAGGCATACCGTTTTAAAATATCAAAACAATCAGCTCGATCCTTACGGACAATTCCCGGTTACTTGCCCTAACGGAAGCTTGTATTCGTTAAAATTAGGCAACGACCAAACAGGGGCGCAGGCAGAAAGGGTGAGTTATACTTTCACCGTCCCTACTAATCAAAAAAACTACAGCATTATTTACAATTATGCCGTTGTTTTTCAAAACCCGAGTCATGCTGTTTTTGAGCAGCCTAAATTTACTGCGGAGGTTTTTGATAATGCCACCAACCAGCCAATCAATTGTGGTTCTTTTGAGTTTGTTGCTTCTTCTGGTTTGCCTGGTTTCCAGCAATCAACTTTTGGAAACGGTGTTGTTTACAAACCTTGGGCACCTATCACCATCAATTTATTTGGCTATGCAGGAAAAACGCTGCGGCTGGAATTTACAACGAATGATTGTACTATCGGCGGTCACTTCGGCTACGCTTATATCGATGTAAACGAAAACTGCGCTTCCCCAATTACGGGTAACGTTTACTGCGCCGGAAACACAGTTGTAAAGCTAAGTGCGCCAGCGGGTTTTCAGGAGTATTACTGGTACAACGACGATTTTTCGAAAATACTGGGTACATCTAACGTTTTAACTGTTTCGCCTGCACCGCCTGATTTAACACATTATGCTCTGCGGATCGTCCCTTTTCCCGGCTTAGGTTGCGAGGATACGCTTTATACCACCATCAATGCTTCTGCCGATATTTTAACGTTAAAAGTCCAGGATACCATTAAAGGTTGCTCATCAGGAATCAGCTTAAAAACACCAAGTATCACGAATGGCAGCAGTCCGAATTTAACTCTTTCCTATTTCACCGATCCAGAAACCAACAATTACGTTCCGGATCCTACCAGCGTAATCACCAGCGGGACTTACTACATCAAAGCTTTTAATACTACCGGTTGTTATGATGTTAAACCGATTGAAGTCCTACTGGATAACACACCGTCTATCTTAATTACCAATCCCGATCCCGTTTGCGTGCCCGAAAAAGTAGATTTAACAAAAGCAAAAATTACAGCGGGCAGCAGTGCGGCTTTAACTTATACTTTTTGGAAGGATAAAGACACTACTGTTCCTTTAAATTCGCCACAAGCAGTTGATTCCGCCGGGACTTATTATATTAAAGGAATGAATACCGTTGGTTGTACCTCCGTTATGCCTGTAAATGTGACTATTGGTACGCAGCCAAAGTTAGTTGTATCAAATCTCTCCGCATGTTTATTTGTTAATCTCACTGATCCTTATGTTACCACAGGAAGCGACCCTAATTTAGCTTACACTTATTGGACGGATGCTGCTGCAACGCAAGCTTTATCTTTGCCAGATAAAATCACGGCAAGCGGAACTTATTACATCAAAGCGATCAATGCGTCAGGCTGTTCTACTATTTCCCCGATAACGGCGCAAGTGTTTAGTTTGCCTTTGTTCACAGGTGTAAGTAATATAACAGTTGTTTTTCCGGCAACGGCAGATTTAACAACAGCTTACACCAGAAACGATAGTTTAACTTACACTTACTTTAAAGATGGTGCTGCAACGCTTGTTTTGGATGACCCAAATGCAATTGCCAAAAGCGGGACTTACTACATCAAAGCGGCCAACAAAGCAGGTTGTTATGTTATTTTGCCGATTGTTGTGGTGATCAACCCGCCGGCAGTTATAAAAATTAATGCGCCAAATACTTTTACGCCCAATGGCGATGGTACGAATGATTATTTCACCATCAGTTACGAAGGCGTTTTGCAGTTGAGTTACTTTAAAATTTACAATAGGTACGGCCAGCAGGTTTTTGAAACGAAGCAAATTACCGATTATTGGGACGGCACTTTTAACGGCAGCAAAACACCCGCCGGTACTTATTATTGGGTTTTAGAAGGGGCAGATACATACCGAAAAGAACGCGTAGTAAGGTCAGGGTCGATCACGTTGATACGATAAGTTTTTATTTGGATTGGATAATTTAATCTGATCGGATATATTTGCACCAATCAAAAACAGGAAATGGTGTCTTCCTGAACCAACCGCCGATATTGGCTGATGGCGCCTGCAAACAATACTCTTTTTACAGGGT
>CAZZVO010000410.1:0-2318 GCA_964657505.1 uncultured Mucilaginibacter sp. | reverse complement strand
CTAATGCTTTCAAAACAAAAACCGCCTCATAAACTAGTTATGAGACGGCCTCTTTGTTTTTTCTGTTAAAACAATGTTTAAACAAGCGGCATTTCGCTCCGATAATCAGCCAGCCTAACGCTGCTTCGTGCAACGTTTTCTACTTCTAAAATAAGAAAAAGCAGCGGCATTACACAATTATTTATCATCTAATTTTGCATTTCAAACTTTGGTCGGGTGTGAATCCTACGATCAATAATTTGCACCATGCATAATTTTGAAGTATCGAAAAAAGAATTTACCTTCATGGTAAATCCTGAACCGCTTTATGCAACTGGAAATAATATGCCTTGAAGATGCCGCCTTTACTGCCCTCATTGATAAAGTCATTGAGCAGATACAACAACGCATTCCTATAAAAAAAGACAAGTGGATTTCAGGCAAAGAAGCCATGCAAATGTTGCGTATAAAAAGCACCACGACTTTGCAAAAATTGCGTGATGAAGGGAATATCAGATATACCCAGCCTGAAAAGAAAATCGTCCTTTATGACCGTGATTCAATGCGTACCGGAAGACTTTATCAACGACACATTTTAGTCATGGAAGAAGAATTAGACTCATCACCGGAGTATATTAAATTTTTCAACGCCGGTTATCAAATGCAAAAGCATGAACCGCAATTATTAGACAAAATATTAAAAGGGACAGATCGCAAAAACGGGAGCTTAAAAGCTATTGAGGCAGGACGACAACAGGCTGAACGAGAAAAAATCATTGAATACCAACAGCAAATAAAAGCACGGCGGCAAGAAAAAAAACGAAATAGATAATAGGACATGAATTTACAAGTACCATTACCAGATTTTGTTTTTGCAGATATTGCAAAAGACAAAGCTCTATTTATAATAAAACACCTTTTTCATGATAATAGCTTGAACCAATTCATTTCCGGCAGTAATCCAGGACTTCTTTTACGCCTGGAAAATCAGTTAGCGGATTTACAAATGGTGAAAAATTGATTTGTATTGTTGATTTATTAGATGATTTAACTAAGAAAATAGTAGTGTTAAACACTGCAACTAATAAAGTAATTGATTATACATTGGGTATAAATCGAATAAAGTATGTTCTATATAACCAAGCGAAATTAGCAACGGGGTTACGAATTCAACAAAGATGCTTTTTCGGAAAATGAATCAATTCAATTTGATAAAGGTATTGATCAAATCTTGTTAGGTTTATCAAATATACAAGTCGGACAAGAGATTTTGTACGATGACTTCCAAAAAGTCAAAAAAGGAATACAAGACGATTTTATAAACTTAAAATCACAAAAAGTATTAGGAAAAGATACTTCGTTTAAAGTTGCCTTAGGAACAATTGGTAAATACGCCGGCAACAAAATTGCAGATGTAATTTTCGATCAACTAAAGCCATATTTGACGGCCTTTTTTATAGCTGAGGCTTCTATTATATTAGATTTTCTAAGTAAGTTAATCGGTAATTAAATTAATAATCAAAGAATTAATTAAAATAAGTCAATCCGGTCATTGCTACCGAATTGAACCATATGCTATATATAAATAATATTAATTGAAATTGGAATTATATGAACATCAATTTCACCGGGAAGTACAAGTCGATTACAAATTTCGAGTGGCTTGATATACCAAAGTTTGTTGTTTTGACTGGTCCAAATGGTACTGGAAAATCACAACTTTTAAATTTATTATCACTGGCTTCACAGAAAATTTCATCAATTTACCAGAACGGAAAGCCGAACTCAATCGTCTTCTTTCCGAGTATCAGCAACTTATAATAACTCTAAGTAGCGAATAATCAGTTCATAAATGTATTTCTAACTAAAACGGCCATTTAAGGCTTCAAAATTTTTTAAATCTTAAAAGAATTATGTACAATGGCATTTTTACCAATTTCAAAATTTTTAAAATCATACTCCTTTCCAAACTCCAGTAAGGATTCAATAATAATAGACGATGCAATTTGATCATCTATTATGGAGGTGTCTCATCTAATAAAATCAATTCTTTATTAAATAAGAATAAAACGGACATAAAGAAGTTTAACCCACGATAGCTAAACCATTCTATTTCATCTATCAGATTTGATATATCTCCTTTCTAGGGAAATGTCATCAAACCCACGTACATTTTTCAGCTTGGCAACACCTGTATATTTTGACACTCGATCAGGTGTTAAATTACTTTTATACCGATCATATGCATTCATATTTTAAAGTAGCTAATGTAGCCTTTTAGCTTAGGAATATATTCCCTTTTCACCGGAGTAATTCATGCCAAATCCCTATGTAGATCG
>CAZZVO010000409.1:0-2319 GCA_964657505.1 uncultured Mucilaginibacter sp. | reverse complement strand
TTTTTTCAGCAGGATATCCTCAATTTTGGTGCAGTAAAAGAAGCATCAAAGTATTCTATCATCATCAGTAATCCACCTTATATTACGCCGAAAGAACAAAAGTTGATGCAGCCGAATGTGTTGGATTTCGAACCGCACCAGGCTTTATTTGTGCCGGAAGATGATCCAATGCTGTTTTATCGCGCCATCGCTGAATATGCTTCTTTTGCCCTCCAAAAAAATGGTTTGCTGTTTCTGGAGATCAATGAAAAATACGGACAAGAAACCTTGCAACTTTTAGCGCAAAAAGGTTTTGTGGGTTTGGAATTAAGAAAAGATTTTAACGGGAAAGACCGGATGGTTAGGGCAAAAAAGGTGTTTTGAAACGGCGTCGTCCAACATTTACTTCTATTTTATGTAGTTATTTTAAAGATTGAAAGATCAGGTTTTGATCTTCTTTCGAGATCGTCAGATCGCCTTCAAAAGAAAAACTTCCTTTCTGTTCGTCCACCGTTAAAATTCCAACGGGTAATTTAATGCGTTCTTGTTTGTCGGATTGCAAATCGTATTCGGTTTCCCCTTCCGGCGTTACGTTTTGCCAGCGGTTATCGTCGATCTCATAAATAAAATATCGATGTTGATGATCGTTTACAAACTGTTTATGCTGTTGCTCAATCGGTTTTAATTCAACCAAACGATCGTGGGAAATGTTGATAGGCGTAGTTTTCATGCTGATACAATCAATTTTTACTGATACTGTTTTTATCGGCATAAAAGAAGCATCGGTCAAATTTAAATTTACGGTGTGTTTTGATAACTTTGGAACAGAACCGCTGCATGACTACACACAAAATCCTACAACATTACTGGAAGCATGAAACTTTCCGGCCGATGCAGGAAGACATTATTCAATCCGTTTTATTAGGTCAAGATACGCTCGCGCTGCTACCAACCGGCGGCGGGAAATCGGTTTGTTTCCAGGTTCCGGCATTGGCCAAAGAAGGGATTTGCATTGTGGTTTCTCCATTGATTGCATTAATGAAAGATCAGGTAGAAAACCTGCAAGCAAAAGGCATCGAAGCCGTCAGCATAGTTTCTGGAATGGGAAGGCGCGAAGTGGATATTGCGCTGGATAATTGCGTGTACGGAACCATCAAATTTCTGTATTTATCGCCGGAAAGATTATTGTCGGAACTCGTACAGGAACGCATTCGTTACATGAACGTGAACTTGTTTGCAGTTGATGAAGCCCATTGCATTTCGCAATGGGGTTATGATTTTCGGCCTTCTTATTTGCATTTGGCTGATCTCCGTCAACTTCATCCAAATGTTCCGGTGCTGGCTTTAACAGCCACAGCAACAGCGCAAGTAAAGGAAGATATCCAGCAGAAATTGTTGTTTAAAAGAAGCAATGTTTACCAGCAAAGCTTCGAGCGGCAAAACCTTAGTTACGTGGTTTCTGCGGATGAAAACAAACTGCGCAAAATGCTCGCCGTCATCCACGGCGTAAAAGGCAGCGGTTTGGTTTACGTACGGAGTCGGCGCGAAACTTTTGAAATCGCCAAATATCTCAATCAGCATCAAATTTCTGCGGATTATTACAACGCTGGTTTAACTGCGGAAGAGCGTTGCATCAAACAGGAAAACTGGAAAAATAACGAAGTCAGGGTAATCGTTGCGACAAATGCTTTCGGAATGGGGATTGATAAACCGGACGTGCGTTTCGTTATCCATAAAGATGTGCCCGAAAGTTTGGAAGCGTATTACCAAGAAGCGGGCAGGGCAGGGCGCGACGGGCAGAAAGCTTTCACCGTATTACTTTACACCAAAAGCGACCGGCTGCAGTTGGAGAAAAAGTTTGAACTGAGTTTTCCTTCGGTGGAAGAGATCAAAAAAATATACCATTACCTCGGCAATTACACGCAGTTAGCCTACGGCGCTGGCGAAGGTTTGAGTTTTGATCTGGATATTGGTGCCTTTTGTTCGCAGTTTAAACTCGATCCGGTCAAAACTTTAAACGCTTTAAAATTCCTGGAAAAGAATGATTATGTGGCTTTTACAGAAAGTGTTTTCCTGCCTTCGCGTTTTCGTTTTGAGGTTGGGAACGAAGATCTGTACCGTTTCCAGATCGAAAATTCGGCTTATGATCATTTTATCAAAACCTTGCTGCGCACTTACGGCGGTTCTTTTGAAAATTATGTCCGCATCCGCGAACTGGAAATAGCGAGGCGTTTAAACCAAAGCGTGCAACAGGTAATTGCGCAGTTAAAATATCTGGAAGAACAGGGATTGTTGAGTTATTTGCCGCAAACCGACCAGCCGCAAATTACTTTTACGCGC
>CAZZVO010000408.1:0-2328 GCA_964657505.1 uncultured Mucilaginibacter sp. | reverse complement strand
TTTTTGTTCGGCTTCAACCAAAGTTTCCTGTTTAAAATACGGCATCAGCTTGGCTTCATTTTTTAGGTTGAAGTCTATTACTTCTTTTAACGACTTATTTTTAGCATTAGAACCAGCCAGATACTTGTTTAAACCATCTTTAAACTCGTACAACAAAACCGTAAACTCTGCATTGCCGATAGCATTCATTTCCTTCATCAAATCAATTTCTACCACAATAGCGCCTTTTTGCTTTAACACTTCAATGGCTTCTTTGTACAATTTAACTACATTTTGGTTACCTTTTAAAAATGCAGTTTCCACACCAATCCTTTTGCCTTTTAAAGCTTCGGCATTTAAAAAACGGGTGTAATCTTTCTGACTTTTACCGCTGCTTTCTTTGGTAACCTCATCTTCCGAATCAATTCCCGCCAAAACACTTAGAAATATAGCGGCATCTTTAACTGTTCGCGCCATTGGTCCCGCGGTATCTTGTGTGGCAGAAATTGGGATAATTCCCGAACGGCTTAACAATCCAACAGTTGGCTTGATGCCGACCAACCCATTTACCGACGACGGGCTAACAATGGAACCATCCGTTTCTGTGCCGATAGCGACAGCACAAAGGCTGGCTGCCACGGCCGAACCAGAACCGGCACTGGAACCGGATGGATTTCGGTCTAAAACGTAAGGACATTTTGTTTGCCCTCCCCGGCTGCTCCAGCCGCTGGTAGAATGGCTTGAACGGAAATTTGCGAACTCGCTTAAATTGGTTTTTCCTAATAAAACAGCCCCGGCTTCCCGAAGTTTCTTAACGATAAAAGCGTCTTTTTTTGCGCGGTTGCCTTCTAAAGCTGAAGAACCGGCCGTCGTCATCATTTTATCGCCGGTATCAATATTATCTTTGATCAAAACCGGAATTCCATGCATTGGCCCGTGTAATTTTCCCGCTTTTCGCTCGGCATCCATTGCTGCGGCAATGCTTAAAGCATCAGGGTTAAGTTCGATAACCGAATTCAGTTTCGGCCCGTTTTGGTCTATTTCTTTAATTCTTTTTAAATAAGACTGAGTGATCGACACGGAAGTGGCAGAACCTGCGTGCATTTTTTGCTGCAAACTGTCGATTGTTGCTTCGTGCAAATACGCTTCCGCAGTAATAGAAATTGACTCATTTGGATATTCAGCTTCTGCCGTAGCAACCGTACTTCCAAGCAGCGCAGGCAAAGTTAAGCCCGCGATTGAGCCATTCTTTAAAAATTTTCTTCTGTCCATATAATTAATGCTGATAAATCTGCTTAAAGTACAAACAATACCTGCAAACGGAAAGCTTTTTTTCTGGTTGAGCTGCGGTTTTTATTGAAGCAAAAAGCTTGTTTGAATTCTGTTTGATGCGCTGTCCATACTTCTTTTACCACCTTAAAACTGGTGCGCTTTTTATTCTCCGCAGAAAGAAAATAAGGATAAAAGAAGTATCAACCCTAATCATTAAAATTGAAAGATTCTACAATCTTTTTACTTTGATATTTTTAAGCCAAACTTTTTGTCCGTGATGCTGGAACATGATATGCCCACTTGTGGATTTGGCAAATTTTGGATTGTCTTTGTATTTACTTTTGCTGATCAAATCGTTCAGTTGTGCTGATCCTAAATCATATTCCACCACTTTTACGCCATTTAGCCAATGCTCTACATGACCATGGTTTACCAACAAACGGGCAGTGTTGTACTCGCCAACGGGCTTCAGGTGTTTATTTTGCGGGGCAATTAAATCGTACAAAGAACCTGCAGAACGTTTGGGTTCTTTATCGTTAAAATCAATATCATCCAGTATCTGCATTTCGAAATTATCCAACCAGTTCGGACTGTTTCCATTGCCAGATTCATGGCTCGATGTTTCTTCAACATTATAAAAAACGCCGCTGTTGCCCGCCTTTGATACTTTCCATTCTAACGTTAAATCGAAATTGGTGTAGATGTCTTTCGTTACTAAATCAACGTTTGGAACACCGGTTTGGGCAACCAACGCGTTGTCTTCAATTTTCCAGGCATCGTTAGGAAAGCCTTCCATTTTGTAACCACGCAAATTTGTTGCTGATTTCCCGTTAAATAAATAAACCCATCGGTTTTGGTGCTGAGCTTGGGTTTTTGGATTGATACAAATTACAAAAAGCAATAAAGCAAAAATCAGTTTTGTCATGATGTTTATACGGTTGAAAACTAAGGTAGAAATTGGAATAAAAAGTTTACATAGATAAGGATTTTATCAACCTTAACTTTTAATAATATTGATTTTGTGGGAACTTGTTTTATAGGTTGCTTTATCCGTTTGGGTAATTTTTTTAGTTTTGC
>CAZZVO010000407.1:0-2344 GCA_964657505.1 uncultured Mucilaginibacter sp. | reverse complement strand
AGCATCAGAAGTTTTACTTTTTTTTAGAGGTAAAGCTTACCCGAAACCTGTTAAAACTGACAATCAAGGAAAGTTTGAAATTGAAGGAGCTTCAATTAATGATACTATTAGCGTAAGTTATTATAATGAAAACTTAGCAATCATTAATAACGGCAGTCGTTATTTAGAAATCAGTCTTCCTTCAAATCGAAGAAATTTGATATACAATCCTTGGGAAATTTCTGCAAAAAGAAAATATCCAAAGAAACCAATACCTAATATAAAACTTCCTACGCTTGTCAATTTTCCAACTTATGGCATATCAGCTAAATTTCCAGGTGGAGATTTCAAATTTGAAGAATTTATTAAGAGTCAGGTTGTGTATCAGAATAAAGCACTTGAAAACAACATACAGGGTGAAGTTAAAATTGGTTTTACTATAGACAAAAACGGGATACCTATAAACATTGAAGTTTTACGTGGAATTGGATATGGATGTGAAGAGGAAGTAATCAAAGCTGTTAAGAAAAGCCCAAAATGGATACCTGCGATTTTTATGGGAAATGCATCACCAATGCCTTCTTCAATCACAATCAATTTTAAACTAACCGATAAATAATTCTAATTTTAGGCGCTAAACAAAAATCAAATGGCTTATAATTTATTACAGGGTAAAAAAGGCATCATCTTTGGCGCTTTGGATGAAAAATCAATTGCTTGGAAAACGGCATTGCGCTGTGTGGAAGAAGGCGCACAAATTGTACTTACAAATGCGCCGATTGCTTTGCGCATGGGCGAGATCAATAAACTGGCCGAGGCCTGTGATGCGCCGGTTATCCCTGCGGATGTTACCGTTACGGCAGATATAGAAAACCTGTTTGAAGGCACCAAAGAACACTTTGGCGGTGGTGTCGATTTTATTTTGCATTCTATCGGGATGAGTTTGAATGTTCGTAAAAATATTCCGTACACCAACTCCAATTACGATTTCATGCACAAAACGTTGGATATTTCGGCCATGTCTTTACACCGGATTTTGCAAGTTGCCATGAAACAAGATATGATTAACGAGTGGGGATCGGTTGTGGCTTTAACTTATATCGCTGCCCAACGTATTTTCCCTGGTTATGACGAAATGGCGGATACCAAAGCGATGTTAGAAAGTATTGCAAGGAATTTTGGCTACCAATATGGTGTTAAAAAACATGTGCGTATCAATACCATCAGCCAATCTCCTACGCGCACAACTGCTGGCGGTGGTATCAAAGGCTTTAACGGTTTTATTGATTTTGCCGAAAAAATGTCGCCGTTGGGAAATGCAGATGCTGATCAGTGTGCAGATTACACCGTAACGCTTTTTTCTGATTTAACTAAAATGGTTACCATGCAAAATCTATTTCATGATGGCGGGTTTTCAAATGTTGGCGTTACGCAACCCGTAATCGATCAGATGGAAAAACAGTAATGCTTCTTTTACCACCTAAAAATTGGTAACATAAAAAAAGTCCCGGTAGAAAAACTATCGGGACTTTCTATTCAGAAGCTTATTGCTGATTATTCGCCTGTTTGTTCTTGTTCAGGTGTTTTATCACTTTCCGCATTTTTTGCGTTGATGGTGATCTGTTTAGTTTCAGCATCAAAATCAACTTCCATTAAAGCACCTTCTGTCAATTCGCCTTTCAGAATTTCTTCTGCAATTGGGTCTTCCAGATATTTTTGGATGGCTCTTTTTAACGGACGTGCTCCAAATTGAGAATCGTAACCTTTTTCGGCGATAAATTCTTTAGCAGCTAATGTTAATTTTACTTCATAACCCAAGCTGTGTACACGATCAAACAAAGCACTTAACTCAATATCGATAATTTTAAAAATCTCGTCTTTACCTAAACTGTTAAATACAATTACGTCATCAATACGGTTTAAAAACTCCGGTGCAAAAGCACGTTTTAAAGCGTTTTCGATTACACCTCTGGAGTGTGCATCAGCTTGATCAACTTTAGCAGCCGTTGTAAAACCAACACCTTGACCAAAATCTTTTAACTGGCGTGCGCCAATATTTGAGGTCATGATCACGATGGCATTCCGGAAATCAACTTTTCTGCCTAAAGAATCTGTCAATTGTCCTTCATCTAAAACCTGTAGCAAAATGTTGAATACATCTGGGTGCGCTTTCTCAATCTCATCCAACAAAATTACAGAATATGGTTTCCGGCGTACTTTTTCGGTTAATTGTCCGCCTTCTTCATAACCCACATATCCAGGAGGCGCGCCAACTAAACGGGAAACTGCAAATTTCTCCATGTATTCGCTCATGTCGATTTGGATCAACGCATCTTCCGTATCAAACATAAAACGGGCAAGTTCT
>CAZZVO010000406.1:0-2354 GCA_964657505.1 uncultured Mucilaginibacter sp. | reverse complement strand
CTGAAATGAAGCTGATAAATAGTTCGGGCACAGATCCAAACGGCGACCGTTTTGATTTCCTAAACACTGCCTTGCGTAAAATGAATGCCGATTTAATCGATGAACATTATTACCGGAAGCCGGAATGGTTTTTAGAAAATGCCAATCGTTACGACAACTATTCACGTAATGGTTCTAAGATTTTTGCTGGTGAATATGCCGCACAAAGCGATAAAACGGTAAGCGTAAACAATAGAAATAACTGGAAAACTTCGTTATCCGAAGCAGCTTTTATGACCGGGTTGGAACGCAATGCCGACGTAGTTTCGATGGCTTCATACGCGCCGCTTTTTGCGCATATCGATGGTTGGCAATGGACGCCTGATTTAATTTGGGTGGATAACCTGCGCAGTTACGGCACCGCAGATTACCAGGTGCAAAAGCTGTTTTCGCTGAATAAAGGCACGCAGGAAATCCCGATTTTGCTGGATGACAAAGCTGTGGAAGGCAAAGATGGTTTTTACGCTTGCGCTTCGCTGGATAAAGCTACCAATGAGATTATTCTGAAAGTGGTCAATGCCTCCTCCAAACCTCAAAATGCCAACTTTGTAATTGATGGTGCCAAATTACAATCCAAGGGGCGCGTGCTTCTTTTATCGAACGAAAACTTGGACCAGGTAAATTCTTTCGAACATCCGGATGCGGTTAGTCCTAAAACGGTGGAGGTTTCGTTGAAAAATAAGAATTTGCAGTACTTGCTCAAACCTTATTCGGTGAATGTTATCCGCATTAAAAAAGCATAATCGCACAGTTTTATGCCGATAAAAAGAGTATTGGCAAAACAAAGATTTATACGATGACCAGGATTTGTAAGCTACTAACTCTCATACTGTTTTTATCAGGCATAAATGTTTACGGGCAAGATCTGCAAACCAATATTTCCGTGCACGATCCAGTTATCATCAAACAGGATAGTCTATTTTACATTTTTTGTACGGGAATGGGCATTGCAGATTGGTCATCCAAGGATATGATCCATTGGAAACACGAAAAACCCGTTTTTGCAGAAGCACCAAAATGGGCAGTCGATGCCATCCCCAATTTTAAAGGCCACATTTGGGCACCGGATATTTCGTATTACAATGGTCTTTATTATTTGTATTATTCGGTTTCTGCTTTCGGCAAAAATACTTCTGCTATTGGTGTAGCTACCAACAAAACTTTGCACACCGATTCCCCTGATTATCTTTGGGTTGACCATGGAAAAGTGATCCAATCCATCCCAGGAAAAACTAATTGGAATGCCATCGACCCCAATTTAATTACCGATAAAAACAGTACACCTTACCTTGCTTTTGGTTCTTTTTGGGATGGATTGAAATTAGTAAAACTAAGCAAAGACAGATTACATATTGATCAAAGTTTGGACGAAATTCTAACTATTGCCAGTCGTAAAAAAGATGCAAGTATAAACCTTCCGGCCGTAGATAATAATCCAATTGATGCTGGCGGAAATGCAATTGAAGGCGCGTTCATCTTCCACAAAAACAACTATTATTACTTATTTGCTTCGATTGATTATTGTTGTAAAGGCCCGCAAAGCACTTATAAAATGATTGTAGGACGGGCTAAAAATGTGCAAGGCCCGTATTTGGACGAAACCGGAATACCAATGGCAAAAGGCGGCGGCACCATACTTTTACAAGGCGATAAAAACTGGTACGGCGTTGGCCACAATGCTGTTTTTACCGACCAAAAAACGGATTATTTAGTTTTTCATGGTTATGATGCTGCTGATAATGGCCGGTCGAAACTTCGGATTGAAAAACTCAATTGGGACAGTTCAGGATGGCCAAAAGTGGAATTATCCAAATAAGAACTTTACCTTTCCAAAGTTTAACCCACCTAAATGAACATAAATTTATTTGACCTGACCGGAAAAAACGTTCTGGCAACCGGTTGCAACCGCGGTATTGGCAAAGCGATGGCAGTTGCCCTGGCCGAAGCCGGCGCAGATGTGATTGGCGTTTCCGCTTCGTTAGAATTGCAAGGAAGTGAAGTTGAAAAAGAAATTACAGCTTTAGGCAGAAAATTTAAAGCGTATCAGGCTGATTTTTCTGACCGTGAAAAACTGTACGAATTTTTAGAGAAGCTTTTTGCTGAAAACGACAAGATTGATATCCTAATCAACAACGCCGGAATGATTTTACGTAAAACCGCCGCTGAACATTCAGACGAAATGTGGGATAAAGTGATGGCTGTAAACCTTGATGCGCCTTTTATTTTAGCCCGCGAAGTTGGCAAAAAAATGCTGGAACATGGTTCCGGAAAAATCATTTTTACGTGTTCTTTACTAACTTTTCAAGGTGGGATTA
>CAZZVO010000405.1:0-2376 GCA_964657505.1 uncultured Mucilaginibacter sp. | reverse complement strand
CTTCCCCGTTCGCGTCAGCGTCTCCCCTTGGGAGAAGGGGCTGACTCCTTGAACTCGAGGAAAAAGATTGTTATTTTCAAAGTTACAATATATAGCGAACTGTGAAATAATTGGAAAAAAAACTACATTCTGGGCACTTTCCGTTGGTGAAGCAGCTGTTCCGGCGACTGTCAAACAGGTTTATCGGCAGCCTTTACAAGTGGCGTGATTCAGTGCAGTTGTAGCAAACTTAAATTTTCATTGCTATATAAACCTTTAAGTTGAATTATTGTAGAAAAAGTTTGAATCAAGATTTGAGCATGGGCTGTATGAATTTTATTTTTGTAGAGAAGCTTAAAAAAAAATATTTGTTATTTTTATTCCCACTATTTATCTATGGATTATGGATAGAAGTTATCCACTTTTTCGGTGTCAATATTCCTATATTAGATCAATGGATAGCTCCAGGCGAGCAAATAGAAAGCTTGGTTGAGAAACATTTTCAATCATCGATGTTATATAAACAATATAATGAAAGTAGAACAGTTGTTCCCAACATCATCTTTTTAATTTTAGTAAATATTTTAAAAGAGTGGAATGTGAAAGCCGAAATGTTAATTGGTTTGACTTTCACTTTTTTGATGCTGACTATTATTTATTTATTGACGACTCTAAACAAGAGCCATTTTTATCAAAGTATCTGTATTCTGATAGTTTATAATATTTTACTACTGTCTCCCTCTTCTTTTAGTAGATGGTTGCGAGGTATAACTATTCACAGATTAATTCCTGATACTTGCTTAATTATCAATTCGCTAATTTTTGGTTTAAAGATAAATTATCAACTCAAATTATTATTATACTCTCTATTCTGTACCATAGCTCAATATTCCTTTTCGGGAGGAATCGTCACATGGATGGTATCGCTGATCTTTATTTTTTATAGCAGTATTTCTCTATCTGAAAAAGCTAAATCTTTGCTTTTCTATCTAACTTTATTTCTGATATCAAATTACTTTTATTTTAGAAACTATGCCTATCCATCTTATCATCCAGAAGTCAAGGCAATAGGTAATTTTTCTTTAATAGATGTCATCATCTACTCATTTGCATTTTTAGGAAATATTTTTGGAACTGACTATGAATCGAGTGCAATTATCGGATTTATATTACTGGCATACTTTACGACATTAACGGTATTAAGTTTAAGTTCATTTAAAGACAAAATGGTGATATCATGGATTGGCATCGGAGTCTATCCAGTTTCATTAAGTCTATTAGATAGTATTACTAGATTACCAATATCTTTTACTCAAGCTCTGAGAGTTGATTATCTAACACATTTGGTTTATTTACCTTTATCAATCATAGCTTTATTCTTCTCTGGAATAAAACTTAATCAAAAGAGGATTCAAAAATTTGCTGCCTTCAGCTTTATAGGATTTATATCAATATTGTATATAAATAAGAATTTTCAAGCAAATATAGCCTTGGAGGTGAAAGAATGGTCATATAGTTATTCTTACGGGAAGAGTTGTCTGCAACTGATAAGTTTTTATGAGAAGAAAGATTGTATTAAGTTATTATTTCCTTTTATTGAATATCCCTATCCGTGGCATTTGGAATTAGTGACTAACAGATTTGATGATCTGAGCGTTTTAAATATCTTAAAACCTGGTATTGTTAAGTCAATGAAAATAGCTCCTCAAGGTGAATGGGGTTACATCGACTTTATAGAAGAAAATTCAGTGAATGGAGCTTTTAAGATTACTGGATGGGCAAAGATACTAAATAAACATGCTGATGCTGTTGTTTTAGCTTATAAAACAGAAGAAAAAAAACTGATAGTGATTGATATTTTGCCTACAGGCAATGTTAGAGAAGATGTGGCTCAAAAATATGGTAGAAAATATATAGATTCGGGATGGTCAGGTAATGTTTATTTTAATAACAGATTAACAAAGTTTAATATGTGTAACATCCAGGCTTATGGCTTTGATGCAACTAAAAATATTTTTTACCCGTTAGTAAATTTTTGTCAAAGTCAGAAGTAAGCGCGTGTTGATTGTTTGCCAAAATTATGAAAATAGAAATTCGGGTGAGGGAGAGCACTCAACTTCATGGAAACAAAAGTAAAGGCATAAACTACAGCGTTATTACTGCGTTCACTTCGACAATTTCTTTTTTAGCGAACCGATAAAGTAAGGGATTTCTCTTCCGAAACGCTTAGTAGTTGCAATTATTGCTGAGTATTTAATTTGTTCACGGTAAACAGGGATAAAAGGTAGCTTTTGCTTACTGAATCGAACAGCCAACATTCTTGCTAAAGAAAAAATTTCAGGATCATAAATATCAATTTCATCAAGTTTTATTAGCTTTTCCAAAGTTTCTTGATTG
>CAZZVO010000404.1:0-2386 GCA_964657505.1 uncultured Mucilaginibacter sp. | reverse complement strand
GAAGTTATACTTGTGGCTTATGCTTGCTGGGGAACACAAGCTTTCCATCGTTTTAACGGCATGTTTGCTTTTGCTTTGTATGATAAACGCTTGCAAAAAGTTTTTTTAGTGCGCGATCAAAGTGGCATGAAACCGCTTTATTATCAAACTAAAAACCAGGAATTGCTTTTTGCTTCGGAGATCCGGGCTTTTCGTGCAATTGGCATCAACCAAAACCATCCTGATTGGAAGATATTGTTTTTGGCATTTGGTTTTATCCCGGAACCTGTAACCATTTTAGACGAGATTTTGATGCTGCCAAAAGGAAGTTTTTTGGAATGGAATATTGAAGCCGAAAGTTTTCAAATCAGCAGTTATCTTCAGCCAAAAGCTTCATTACAAGTTATTGATTTGGAGGAAGCGAAACATTTGGTTTATGATAAATTAAATCAGGCTGTAAACCGACATTTAATTGCAGATGCGCCAATCGGTGTGTTTTTAAGCGGTGGAATTGATTCCAGTATTATTGCTTTGGCGGCATCGCAAGTTAAAGGCAATTCGTTACACACCTTGTCGCTAACTTTTAATGAAGTTGATTATGATGAATCCAAGTTTCAGCAATTATTAGCCACAAAAATAAATAGCAAACATAACCAACAGCAAATAACCCAAACAGATCTTAACGAAAACTTAACAACTATTTTGCAAACAATGGATCAACCTTCTGCTGATGGAATTAACACTTGGTTTGTATCTAATCTTGCTAAAAAACAAGGGCTAAAAGCAGTACTTTCTGGTTTAGGCGGAGATGAATTGTTTGGCGGTTATCCATCTTTCAAACGGATTAAGTTATTAAGAACGTTGGATAAAACATTATCCGCAAGTATGTTAAAATTGTTTCAGCAATCGCCAGTAGAAGCTTATCAAAAGTTGGCTTACTTGTCGCTCCGCTCCAACTTGGGTTTTTACCTTTCCTTGCGCGGCTACTTTGCACCAAATCAAATTGCAGCCATCTTAAATATACCGGTAAAAGAAGTATGGGCGAAAATCAGCAAGTTTGAATATCCCACAATTGCAGAAACAAACCCAGACTCATTTACCGCAAACCTGGAGCAGGATTTATACATGAAAAACCAATTGCTACGCGATGCCGATGCCATTAGCATGCAACATGGAATTGAAATCCGCATACCTTTTTTAGACAACGAATTTTTAACCGCCATAAATAGCATCGATCCAAGTTTGCGCTTTGATAAAAAGCTACCAAAAGGTTTATTGATAAAAAGTTACCAGGATTTGATTCCCGAAGAAATCTGGAACCGCAGAAAAATGGGTTTTTCTTTTCCGCTGCAAAAATGGTTGAAACAGCATCCAATTATAGGAGAATTACAAACCAGTTCCAACCCAATGATTACATCTTTTGCACACGGTTTTTTGAAGGATAAGGTGCATTGGTCTAAAATTGTAGCGTTACATTTGGTTAAAGAATAATTGCGATCGATAAATACTTTCTATATATCCATACTTCTTCTATAATATAAACTTAGTTGTTTTATTACACATGAAACAGTACTTGTGTTAGATGTGAAACAATCAAAAAAGATGAACGATAAAGTCCTACTTTTTTCAAAGTATAATTTTGATGAATTTCAGGGTGGGCCATCTGGTTTTATCAGGCAAAATATATTAAGTAACAATATCAAAGGATTAACAACATTGCAGAAATTACAGCAAGAATTTAAACCGAATTTTTTAAAAAAAATAAAAATAAGCCTCTATCAAAAATTCCGTAAAAGAGATAATAACAATTGGCTTAAACAACATTTAACAACAGCAGCAGCTACCTATAAATATTATAATTGCAACAGATTTAAGTACATCTATTTTCATGACATATTTTCTTTATACGGATGCTTAAAACTTATTCCAGCATTTCAAAAAATAATTCTTCAGTCACACGCCCCTGAGTTAGTTTCTGATGAATTTAGAAACCTGGGTAGCTCTGGAAATTTATTAGATAAAATACAAGAAATTGAGACTATTACTTTTAAAAAAGCGGATTATTTAATTTTCCCAAATATAGATGCTTCTCTAATATATAAACCTTTGATTCCTGTAAATTCAAAAATCAGTTATATACTTTCTGCATCACAAACTATTAATAATCCTTGCACCATACCATTGGATAGAAATGCTGTAAACCTATTGTTTATTGGAAGAAGAAATCATATCAAAGGATTTGATATTTTGATTGAAACTTTTGAGAAAATAAGGTATCTCCGTCAAGATATAAACCTTTTTCTTGCAGGCGATGGGGAAGAAATAAACCAACATGGAGTAATATCGTTGGGGAAAGTAAACCCGGCAAATTGGATTAAAAGTGTTGATTATGTGATAAATGTAAACC
>CAZZVO010000403.1:0-2411 GCA_964657505.1 uncultured Mucilaginibacter sp. | reverse complement strand
AAATTTTGGTTGCGGGGAAAAACTTTGGTTGCGGAAGTAGTCGCGAGCACGCAGCCTGGGCAATTGCAGATTATGGCTTTGACGTGGTTGTGAGCAGTTTTTTTGCAGATATTTTTAAAGGAAATGCGTTAAATAATGGTTTGCTTCCCGTTCAGGTGAGTGATACTTTTTTAGACCAGATTTTTACAGAAGTTGCAAAAGACCGCCACACAGAAGTGGAAGTTGACTTGGAAGGCCAGTTCATCAAAATTTGTAGTACTGGCGATCAGGAAAGTTTCGAGATCAATCCATACAAAAAAGCGTGTTTATTAAATGGTTATGATGATATTGATTACGTGCTGAATAATAAGGATTGGATTGAAACTTATGAACGAAGTAAGGTGATTTAAGCATTGTCATTTCGACCGAAGGGAGAAATCTTCATCTAAGCAATAATTTTTAATGCTTCTTTTATCATACAAAAATTAGTCTAATTGTAAGAAGATTTCTCCCTTCGGTCGAAATGACAAAGCGAAAATCCTTCGACAAGCTTAGGACAACACGAACAAAAAACAATGGCAACAAAACATATATTAATTATTCCCGGTGATGGCATCGGCCCTGAAGTTACAACTTGGGGAAAAGCTGTTTTAGAACAAATTGCCGCGCAGTACAACCACGAGTTTACGTTTGATACTGCGTTGATGGGACACACTGCAATTGAAGCAACTGGCAATCCGTTGCCGGATGAAACGCTGGAAAAAGCACAAAAAAGCGATGCCATTTTGTTTGGTGCGGTTGGCCATGCAAAATATGATAACAATCCATCTTTAAAAATTCGGCCAGAACAAGGCTTGTTGAAGATTCGGAAAGAGTTGGGTTTGTATGCCAATTTACGTCCGATTTTGTTGTTTGATGAACTGTTAAATGCTTCCAGTTTAAAACCGGAAATTTTAAAAGGAACAGATATTTTGTTTTTCCGCGAACTGACTGGCGATGTTTATTTTGGTGAGAAAAAGAGATCAGAAGATCGTAATTCAGCTTCTGATTTGATGATTTATCACCGTTACGAAATTGAAAGAATTGCGCGTAAAGCTTATGAAGCGGCGCGTTTGCGTCGGCATAAATTGTGTTCGGTTGATAAAGCTAATGTGCTGGAATCGTCCAGGTTATGGCGCGAAGTGGTGCAGGAAATCGCTAAAGAATATCCTGATATTGAAACGGAACACATGTTTATCGACAATGCCGCAATGCAATTAGTCAAAAATCCGAAGAAATTCGACGTGGTTTTAACAGCGAATTTATTTGGAGATATTTTAACCGATGAAGCTTCGCAAATTGCCGGTTCTATGGGCATGTTAGCTTCGGCTTCTGTTGGAGATGGAACAGGTTTTTTTGAACCCATCCACGGTTCGGCGCATGATATTGCCGGGAAAAACATTGCCAATCCGCTCGCCTCTATCCTCTCCGTTGCCTTGATGCTGGAAATTGGTTTCGGCTTAAAAGAGGAAGCAAAAACTGTAACGCAAGCGGTGGAGGAAATCCTGAAAAAAGGTTATCGCACCTCGGATATTTCCAATTCGAAAGATGACGTAACCAAAGTTCTCGGCACAGAACAAATGGGACAAAAAATATTGGAACAACTACAACAACCGGTATCGATATGAAATGGAACGCCGAATTGTACGACCAGAAACACGATTTCGTTTTTAAATACGGCGAGAACGTTTTGGATTTACTTGAACCAAAACCCGGAGAAAATATCCTGGATTTAGGTTGCGGGTCTGGTTATTTAACCAACGCGATCAGAGAAGAAGGTGCCGAAGTTTTGGGCGTTGATAGTTCGGCAGAAATGATTGCGAAAGCAAAACAAAGCTATCGGGAAACAGGATTTAAAGTAGCAAATGTAACTGATTTGAATTTCGATGCTTCTTTTAACGCTGTTTTTTCTAACGCGGTTTTGCATTGGATCAAAGCTGAAAATCAGTCCAAAATGATGAATGCTGTTTTTACCGCATTAAAACCTGGCGGACGTTTTGTTGCAGAAATGGGCGGAAAAGGTAACGTTGGTTTAATGATTTCTACGCTGAAAAAAATATTAAATCAGTACGGTTATCAGCAGCAAGCCGAAATGGATTATCTTTTTTTTCCTTCCGTTGGAGAATATACTTCGATGCTGGAAAAAGCTGGTTTCAGGGTTACTTACGCTGCTCATTTTGATCGCGAAACTTTGTTACAAGATCAAGCAGAAGGCGTTAAAAAATGGATCACGATGTTTGCTTCCGACTTTTTTATAGGCATAAAAGAAGCACATCAACAGGAAATCCTGCAAGAACTTACACACCAATTACAACCGTACTACGAGCGCGATGGCGAGTGGTACGCGGATTATAAAAGATTAAGATTTATAGCGATAAAAGAGGTTTGAGGTT
>CAZZVO010000402.1:0-2419 GCA_964657505.1 uncultured Mucilaginibacter sp. | reverse complement strand
TGAGAACGACGGACCGTCACTTGCTTACGACAGTGCTAACGGCCTGATCGGTTCGACAGCTATTAACGCCGTTTTCGGTTTAAATCTGATTACGAATTTACTGCCTGCTACAAAGTAAGTGGTTTGTCATGCTTCTTTTATCCAAATATTTTTACTTTTGATCGTATAAACGAAGCATTTTGGAACTGATTAAAACCCTGATAGATTTTATCCTGCACATTGATAAACATTTAATTGAAATTACGCAGCAATACCAGGGCTGGACGTACCTCATCCTTTTCTTTATTATTTTTGCTGAAACCGGTTTTGTGGTTACCCCTTTTCTTCCCGGCGATTCTTTGCTTTTTGCTGCCGGTGCGCTAATTGCCCATGGAAACTCCGGCTTAAATATTTATTTATTATTACTGATCCTGATTGCTGCTGCCGTTGCCGGGAACACAACCAATTACGAATTAGGAAAATACTTCGGCCCAAAAGTTTTTAAACCGGAAAACAAGATTTTAAAACTTGATTACTACCTCAAAACCAAAGCCTTTTTTGATACGCACGGCGGCAAAGCAGTAATTTTTAGTCGATTTTTGCCAATTTTCAGGACTGTTGCACCCTTTGTAGCTGGCGTAGGAAAAATGCATTTAGGCAAATATACCTTGTACAACGTAATCGGTGGCGCGGCCTGGGTTACCTTGTTTTTGTTTTTAGGTTACTTTTTTGGAGGGATTCCAATCATCAAACGTAATTTTACTATTGTGGTTGTGCTGATCATTTTGGTATCGGTTATCCCGCCAATTTTTGCAGCATTAAAAAGCCGTTCAGGTTCAAAAGCTACTAATGTTTGATAGTTTTAGGGTGATAAAAGAAGTATTGGGAGAAGTTTCCTGTCGTTTCGACCGAAGGGAGAAATCTTCTTCGAAGCGACTTGAATTAATATTCGAAGATGATTTCTCCCGTTGGTCGAGATGATAAGGCGGAATGTAGATTACAACGCAACAAATTACAATTCTTCCCGACCCAAAATCTTTCCATTCTGAAAGTGATATTCTTCCAGCTTTTCCTTCATTTTTTCTTCTTCGGATAATTCGCGTTTAACCATTCCTTTTAAATTTGGCTGACCGGCATCAACCCAAGCCGAAAACCAATAACTACCCACAGCCAGGATGGAGGCACGCATCTGTTTCTCCACCATGCCATTCAGTAAATCGTGATAGTTTGCCGAATAAGGCTCTGAGTACGCGCGAATAATTTTATTATTATTTTTTACGAAAGTGTATTTCTGGTCTGATCGAAAAGATTGTTGCAGTTTCTTTTCCATCACCAGAACAGAATCCAGACTTTGATAAGTGTTGCGGCAGATTTTCCAGGCATATTTTAGCGGGTCGTCAATGTAAACTGCTTTGCCGGTAAAAAAGTTGTAGCGGTCCGCAAAAAGTTCTGGCAAACGGCTTTCCCAAAAAGCGTGTATGCCAACCTGATTGGTTAATTGTCCATTGTAATTGCTTGTCATGTGCAAAGGAACATGTGCATCCGCAACATAATGGCCTAAATCAGCAGAATATTTGAGGATTTTGATCGAATCCAAATCCTTAAAAGCTTGTACCAAACGGAAGTAATTTCGTTGGATAGACCAAGGGACGGTGCCAAACTTATTCAAAGTATCAGCAGAAAACTTAGCAGCGGCATCGTTCCATTTTTGTGGGATACTATCAAAAGGAAATGCGCCATAATGGTCGGCATCTAAAAAATGTCGCGGTGCCTCTAACGAATCTGTGTAGCGGCGTTTATCAGGATCAACAGCGTGGTTGGTGAGGTAATTAATGTTGTTTTTGTAAAAACCGATCATGCCTTTTGGCAATATAAAAACAGCAGAATGGTTGATCGTTTTATGTCCGAAAAAACCCCAACTGCAAAAAACGCAGACAGCAATGGCCAAAAAGCAAAATATGTAAAGCCGATCTTTCATTAGTCCTTTAAAGAAAATACAACGATAAAAACAGTATTTTCTTTAAAGTTAAGAATTTAATCTAAAAGAAGAAATAGAAATTTGTATTTTTCAATGAATTGCAGCTTACCTTGTAATCAGCGTGGTTTGTAACACAGTTGGTGTAGCACCGAATCGAGGTCCGCCAAAATCTGTTTCATCACCATTAAGAATCCGAAGCAATTGGAATGCACCATTTTTGTATTGGCCTTCCTCCATTTTTAAGTATTGCCAAGCCTTGCCCGCTTTGTTGCCGGTTGGCCGAAAAGTGATATGGCAAAGTGTACCAATCAAAATAAATTTGTTATCTTCTAATTTTACAATCATTATCTTACCAATGGGTTGTGCCGGTGTTGTATCAGTTTTAGTCGCCCCGTACTCTCTTGCAGCACCAAAAGAAACTATTGCTTGCCATGCACCAAGATCAATGGTTTGTTCTGCATG
>CAZZVO010000401.1:0-2421 GCA_964657505.1 uncultured Mucilaginibacter sp. | reverse complement strand
ATTAGTACGGAAGAAATCAACACAATCAAGCCCGTCAAAATACTAAAACCAGCCATAAAACGGATCACGAAACTGATTTTCCCCAAAATATCGTCCAACAGTTTTAAAACTAAAGCCAGATCAATAATGGAAATATTTGGAAATTGCTTCACTATCGACTGCTGGTATTTTGCAGAAGCCGTGGCCGAAGGAACATGTGTGGTAAAAACGGCATATTGCGGTGCCTGCTCTAAAACACCTTTTGGAAACAGCACCAGGAAATTGGTTTGGATCCGGTTCCAATTCACTTTTCTAAAACTTGCAATTTTGGTTTCCATGTTTACGCCTTGCACGTTAAACAGCAACTTGTCGCCGACTTTGATGTGGTTGTGTTGTGCAAACTTTTCTTCTATGGAAATTGGAATTACGGCGTTTGGATCAGCTTTTCCAATCCAATTTCCGGCGGAGATTTTCTCCGAAGAAACCAAAGAATCACGGTAAGAAACGCGGTATTCGCGACTAAAAACCTGGCGGGAAACATGTTTGGAAGTATCTTTTTTATAGAAAGCTGCGTTTTTTCCGTTCAGTTCTTCCAGTCGGATGGTTACAATCGGCACCATGCCCATCACCGGTAAATGTTGTTGTTTGGTGAGGTCGACCACTTGTTTTTGCTGATCGGTTTGGATATCAAACAAGATGAGGTTAGGCTGATTTCCGCCGGAAGAAAGGTTGATCCGGCTTAATAATATCGATTGGATAAAAAATAAAGTACTGATAAAAGCAGTACCCAAACCAATGGAAACGATTAAAATAATAGTTTGGTTATTGGGCCGGTACAAATTGGCAAAACCTTGTCGCCACAAATAACTCCAGTTAAGCGGCAAAAATTTCCGCAGCAACCACATAATCAGCGTGGCAGCTCCGGTCAACACAAAAAATGCCAGCAGCACAAAAGCGGTGAAGGATAAAGCCTGTTTCCAACTGTCTAATTGCAGGTAGGTAAAAACAGTAATGAAGGCGACGATCAGGAAATAAACCAGCCATTTCAGTGGATCGCGTTTAGAATCAGCGGATTCATCTGATACTCGTAAAGTGTTTAACGGCGAAATATTTCGGACGGAAACCAACGGCAGCAAAGCAAACAGCAGCGAAATAACTACGCCCAATAAAATTCCTGTTCCGATCGAGGCCCAGGAAATATCAACCGTAATTTCAATCGGTAAAAAATCTTTAAAAGCTACTGGCAATACCTGCTGGATCAAAGTCCCTAAAACGGCTCCCAAAACGGAACCGATAAAACCGATGATGACAATTTGGATGAGATAAATCAAAAAAGCTTCGGTAGATTTTACGCCCATGCAACGCATAATGGCAATGGCTTGCAACTTTTCGCGCACGTAAATATGGATTGAACTGGCTACACCAATGCAACCCAGCAACAACGCCACAAAACCAACCAAAGCCAGAAAATGCGTCAAATCTTCGAAAGAGCGCGACGTTTGTTCTTTTTGGGAAGCAACGGTTTGTAGCATCAAATCTTCTTTATCTAAGCGCGGTTCTATTTTGGTGGTCAGCTTTTCAATATTTTCATTTCGGTCGTATTTAATATAATAACTAAAATTGATGCGGCTTCCGCGTTGCATCAACCCGGTTTGTTCCAGGTAGGAGAGCGGCATGTAAATAACCGGCGCAACGGAAGCACCGATACTGGTTTGCCCGGGCGCTTTATCCAAAATGCCGGCAATGGCAAAAGTTACTTTCCCAATTTTGATCGAATCGCCGGGATGCGCATTAAATTGCAGCATCAGGTTGCGGTCGGCCAGCACTTGTTGTTTCTTCCGGAAGGTTGTTGCTGCCGAAGCTGGCGTAGTTTCTATCGCACCATAATACGGAAAATCGCCTTGCAAAGCGCGCACTTCAACAAAACGCGTTCCCTGGCTTTTGGTAAACAACGCCATCGAAACAAAGCTGCGTTGGGTTGATTTCCGGTCGCCCAAAGAATCTACCAGGCTTTGAATTTGCGGCGAAAGCGGTTTTGTACCGGAGATAACCATATCGGCACCAACCAGTTCCGCAGCTTGGCTGTCGATATCCTGCCGGAGATTAAAACCAAAAGAATAAATAGCTACCAGCGAGGCAATGCCAAGCACGATAGAAGAAATAAAGAGGAACAAACGCGACCGGTTTTTCCGGCTGTCGCGCCAGGCCATTTGCAGCAGCCAGCCAAAATTTATCGGGCGTTTTTGAATATTAGGGTTGGGGTTCATTTAAAAAATAGCTGTGTTTGTTGGTGAAGTATCTGTCGTTTGGATGCTGTTTTTATCGGGTATTTTTTGTGTTGATTGGTGGGTCATCCCCCTGGCCCCCTTCGAAGGGGGAAGAGGACCAGGGTTTATACCTTTCTAAAATTCAAGTTTTGTCCAGTTTTTATGATTTAGAAAG
>CAZZVO010000400.1:0-2433 GCA_964657505.1 uncultured Mucilaginibacter sp. | reverse complement strand
TAAATGCTAATAATATTAAATATTAAGGTTCTTTTAAATCTCTGTTCATGCAAAATTTGTTCAAAGCTTATTACATTGTGTACAAATCAACAATTTGTAAACTTTGAATATTTTTAAAATCACCAACATTACGTGTGATCAAAGTAAGATCATATACAATTGCAGTTGCAGCAATAATAGCATCAGGTAATTTTATTTTATGCTGTTTTCTTATATCGGCAGTTTTAAATTTAATTGGTTGTTCCAATTCGATCACAGAAGCATCTTCTATAAAATTGTGAAGTGTAGCTAACTCCTTCTCGTCAATAGTTTTCCAACACAAAAGCTCAATTTCTGTTATGGCAGAAATACACGGCTTCTCATCTACTAACAAATTATCAACAAACTTTTCTGCCGTAGCTGTAAACTGTCGTTGCATATAATAAATTGCTGTATTTGTATCCCAAAGATATTTTACTCCCATCCGTTACGCAATTCATTCAGTTGGGATTCAACATCAGCAATAGGCTGTTTAGACAATGCACCTTTATATTTTGCCCAATCTATTGTATTAGGTTTAGCTTCATCTTTATGTAAACGGATCAGTTGCAAAAGCTCTAAATCCTCCAAAAGCTTTAAGGCTTTGTCGTTGATAATGTCTATAGTTACGGTTTGTATCATGGTTTAAATTTAAGGTTTATTTATAAATAATACTAAGTCCTGCTGATCAGGATTTCCAATCTTAATCTTTGGGCTATAGATTTCTAATCCATACTTCTTATATCGCACAAAAATCAACCAAATTATCAGCAAAAAATCAACAAGAAATAAAAATATCCGTATCATTGGTAAAACCGAAAACTATGAAAAAGATACTGATTGTTTTATTTGCCACTGCATTAAGTTTTAGTACAATGGCTCAAACTAAAATGGCTGCAAAACCCATGAAAATGGAAAGCTGCGTGATGATGAAGGGTGGAAAAATGATGTGCGAGATGGACGGCAAAACCATGCCGATGACTAAAACCATGACTATGAAAAATGGCACAAAAGTAATGGCCGACGGAATGGTGAAGATGAAAGACGGAAAAACCATGATGTTGAAAGACGGACAATGTATGATGATGAGTGGCAAAATGGAGAAGATGGCAATGAAAGACCACACTATGAAAATGTGATCTTTTCTAAAAAGTTTATGAAAACCCGGAACGAAAGTTTCGGGTTTTTTGGTTTGTGGAAGTCGGCTATCTTTTAATGCTTCTTTTACCATGCAAAAATTGAAATAGAACCTGCTGGTCATGATTTATAATTCTGGTCTTTGAACTTAGATTTTTGATTTAGATATAATTTTAAGTACAGAATTAGCGGCAACAGAATCAACTATGGCCTTAACAGCCTTTTAGCTTTAAAAAGAAAATAGCAATTTTATACTGTTCCCATCCTTCAATAAACCAGAGTTATTTAGCTATTTTTATAGGGTTATAAGTGTACCTAAAACCTGATGCGCCTAATTCTTTTTAGCTTAGTGTTATTGCTTGCGGTACATTTATTTGCTTTATCGGCTGATGCGCAAACTTGTACAGGCAGTTTGGGTGCGCCGGTTATCAATCAAACTTTTGGGGCGGGCACTACTTACGGTTTAGGGTCTGCGCTTGCAGCCGGTGTTACTACGTTAAAATTTGCACCGGAAAGCTGTGGCGGGAATGACGGCTATTATACCATAACCACTTTTTTAGGCTCAGCCTGCAAAGGTGCTACCTGGCAAACCATCAGCCATGATCATACCGGCGACCCCAACGGTTACATGATGATCATTAATGCAGATTATGACCCAAGTTTGTTTTATACCGATTGGGTGAG
Source organism: uncultured Mucilaginibacter sp. (assembly GCA_964657505.1). Lineage (GTDB taxonomy): Bacteria > Bacteroidota > Bacteroidia > Sphingobacteriales > Sphingobacteriaceae > Mucilaginibacter_A. Next base: position 594 of record CAZZVO010000400.1, on the reverse strand, counting down.
CGGCAGTAAATTGTGCCCAAATACTACTTACCAATTTGCTGCCTGGATCATGAATATTCTTCGTGATCTGCCTAAAACTGCCGGTTATAGTAAACCTAATATCACTTTTAGTATCGAAACAGCAAGCGGCACCGTTTTAAAAACATACAACACAGGAGACATACCGGCAACCGATCAGGCGGAGTGGAAACAGTACGGAACATTTTTTACTACACCACCAGACGGACCAGATATTGTGGTGAAAATGATTAACAACGGCGTGGGTGGTAACGGCAACGATTTGGCATTGGATGACATTACCTTTAGTCCTTGTGGGCCGCTTATTCAAACCGGTTTCGGAACGGTAACAGACAATGCTGACAGAAGCAATTGTGCAAATGATAATTTTAATTATACTTTGGTAGCTGCACAAACAGGTTATGCTAACCCAACTTATCAATGGCAGCAAAATAAGAATGATGGAACGGGCTGGACAAATATAACCGGTGCTACCAGTATCAGCTTACCTGTGAGCATGAACAATGCAACTATAGGCAAATACCAATATCGCATTGGTGTATTAAGCGGGGCAAATGCTGGTTCAGAAATATGCCG
>CAZZVO010000399.1:0-2452 GCA_964657505.1 uncultured Mucilaginibacter sp. | reverse complement strand
TAAGTATCCCTATAAATAACATTTATATAATAAATTGTATTGATATCTTTTAGACAATCTCTGTACATTGAAATTTCTGTTGAAAAAGATATGTTTCTCATGTCAATATTAGTCAAATGTTTTTCCACTTTTGCACAAGTAATAATATTACGATTCCAAATAGCTATTACAGACGAATCAACATGTGGAGTGCGTTTGCCAACGTTTATAACATGAAAAGAAATATTCGGTTTATAGGACGACTTACTACTGTCAATCCTAACACTATCTATTATAAATATTGGGCGGTCATCCTCGAATTGATTTGCAGACTGCGATTTTTGAAATTTGAATTGAGCATCGGCAACTTTAGCTTGAGTTTGACTCGCAAATAATTGTTGTTTATTAATCTTTAGTTGTTGGCTATTAACTTGGTTTTGAAATTCATTGTACTTGCGCTGCTGTAAATCGTTAATCGCTATTCTTTCGGAATCCAACTTTTCTTTTTTTGCTAAACCAATATCTTTTAAATGATTTAAACGTAAGTCCTGCTCCCTTTGATCTTCTTGATTTTTAACTTGTTTTAGACTTAAATCTAATTGACCTTTTGCAATTTGATACTGTTTTTGTGTTTCGCTCAAACTCTTAGCTGAAAAGTATGCCGTTACTAATAGTACACATATAGTTAAATAAAACTGAGTTTTACTAGGATTTTTCTCAAACCAGTCTTTCACTGCTTGTCTTCGTCTGTTTGTATTACTCATTTATTCTTTTTGTAATAAAATCCAAAATAAGATAATTCTGTTGAAATATTTATAACAATCAAACTGTATAAAAAAGAATGAAAACTGTTTGCGTCTGGTAATATTCCTGTACCTAACCGGCACAAAAAACGTAAATACCACTGATAAAACGTACCTTCGTGCCCAATGATTGCAATTAATGATTTAACTTACGAAATCGGTTCCAGAGCGTTATACGACGAAGCCAACTGGCACATTAAACCAGGTGAAAAAATTGGTTTGATTGGTGCCAACGGAACCGGAAAAACGACACTGCTAAAGCTGATTGTAGGCGATTTAAAAGCTACCTCCGGCACGATTTCCAAATCCAAAGAACTTACGATTGGTTATTTAAACCAGGATTTGCTTTCCTACGCTTCTGATAAAAGTATTTTGCATGTTGCGATGGAAGCTTTTGACCGACAAAACCAGTTGCACGACGAGATTGAAGCTTTACTGAAGAAATTAGAAACCGATTATTCGGAAGATGTTTTACATAAATTGAGTGATAAACAAAGCGAGTTTGAAGCTTTAGATGGATATAATATTGAATACAAAGCGCACGAAATCCTCGCTGGTTTGGGTTTTGGCGAAGCCGATACGCAACGCAAGTTAAGCACATTTTCGGGTGGTTGGCGTATGCGTGTGATGCTGGCCAAAATCTTGTTGCAAGCTCCTGATATTTTGTTGCTGGATGAGCCAACCAATCACCTGGATTTACCTTCAATCCAATGGCTGGAAGATTACTTAAAAGCTTTTGAAGGTGCGGTTGTAATTGTATCTCACGATAGATGGTTTTTGGATAAAGTAATCAACAAAACAGTAGAATCCCGCAAAGGAAAACTGAATGTTTACTCCGGCAATTACACTTTTTATGTAGAAGAAAAAGCGTTGCGCGGCGAGATTCAAAAGGGAGAATTTAAAAATCAGCAGGCAAAAATCAAGCAGGAAGAACGTTTGATCGAGCGTTTCCGTGCCAAAGCTTCTAAAGCAAAAATGGCGCAATCGCGTATCAAGGCTTTGGATAAATTAGAACGGGTGGATGATGTAGACGATGATAATCCGTCTGTAAACTTCAGCTTCCGTTTCTCCAAACAGTCTGGCCGACATGTGATCAATATTGAAAACCTCACCAAAAAATATCCAACAATTGATATTGTTGAAGAAGCACATGCCATCATCGAAAAAGGCGATAAAATTGCTTTGATTGGTGCTAACGGTCGCGGTAAATCTACTGTTCTCCGCATTATTGCCGGTGCAGATAAAGAGTTTGAAGGCAAAAGCGAAACCGGTTATAATGTTACACAAACCTTTTTTGCACAGCATCAATTGGAAGCTTTGCATTTGGAGAGTGAGATTTTGTCGGAATTGCAGTCATTCGCCCCAAAACATAATGAAACTGAATTGCGCTCTATTTTAGGTTCGTTTTTGTTTACTGGCGATGATGTTTTCAAAAAGATCAAAGTGCTTTCCGGAGGGGAAAAATCGCGCGTAGCGTTAGCAAAAGCTTTAACTGCGGATGCCAACTTTTTGATTTTGGATGAGCCAACTAATCACTTGGATATTGCTTCGGTAAATATTTTAATCCAGGCTTTGCAGCAATACGAAGGAACTGTTATTGCCGTATCGCACGATCGGTTTTTCCTGGATAATATTGCCAACAAGATTTGGTTTATTGAAGATCAGCAGAT
>CAZZVO010000398.1:0-2477 GCA_964657505.1 uncultured Mucilaginibacter sp. | reverse complement strand
TAACGCAGTATTCATATAACTGTATAACGGTCACCTGCCCGCCCCAATTCGGTACTAACCTCATCCAAATTCCGGATCAGCTCTTTCGAGTTAATCAATACCGCGGCTGAGGTACCCAGCAGGAGCAAACGAACCAGATCGCATTTCTTCAAACCCAAAGCTAATTCCAGCTTTTCGACCAGCTTATACTTTTCCTCGGTAAAACACACATCGATCTTTCTAATTCAATTCCCCTCAGTCAAAGGCGGCCTGCCGCTTAGTTTTTCCATCCGGAAATGAGTTGCGAATTTTCGGTAACGAACCCCCGGCTGGGCAAGTGACTTTTTGGACGGAACAGAAATGGCTTCAGCATTTCTGTCGGACAAAAAGACATCTTGCATTATAAAAAACGGTGTTAATTTTGATAAGCAAAACACCTTTTTTTTGCTACAAAATTCACTCCACTGAAAAAAACATAAAATAAAATTTGCATTTCATAATAGTATCTTGCTTAAACCGACTGAGGGTATTTAATAGTTATGTTTTGATAGCTTATTAACTTAGATAATGTTCAGTTATCCTTTGTTGATAGAATGTATGATCAAGTGGTTAAAAGCATTTCTAACAAAACAGATCAATAGGACCAAAACCATATAAAATATTGAATTAAATACTGTTTGGGTAAGTCCCGCCGGAATGGTTGGGCTTTTTTATCGATTTTGGATTATCGCGCGCAATTTAAGATTACAATCGGCCTCCCGAAGCATTGGGGTGACCTTATATCTAGATTCCATTCTTTGATGTGTTCTAATCGGCAGAAATGCCGGGTCCTTTCACACAACGTATATTAAGAAACAAACGAAAATTTACCAGGCCTTAATGAACAAATGTAATGACCACGAACCGTTGATGTGAAGTCATTTAAAATTCGATGCTGTTTCCGTACCTTTGCACTGCCGTTGTAGCTCAGTAAGGCAGAGCGCCTGGTTTCGGCCAGGAGGTCGCAGGTTCGATCCCTGCCAGCCTGCGAAATAGTCGCGGGCTGGCAGCATCGATAAATCATTTTTTTATGGCAGCTCCTCAAAGTTATCCCCTTTATCAAGCTTATGTTACGAATGTTCGCGATTTCCTTTTAGCAGAGACAGAAATACGACGTTTAATTAATCGTGCTATGAAAGGCGGTCGCGAACAAACGGTTAATGTACAGACGAAGGTATACGCTTTAATATACTCCACATTTGCGGAAGCAAATTTTATTAAAATGTATTAACACCATATGGCTTTGATCAACCTTTTATTGATCAGATTCTACATGAACGCAACAACCTCCAGCAAAAGTGGATTAAATGCTTAGAACTTGCCTTTCAAAAATTTACTGCAACCCGAAAAGGATCTGAAGTACCAAATAAAGTGCAGGAATTAAAGCGAATCATATTAAGATACGTAATAGAGCCAAGTATAATCAGGAACAAATTAGCCCATGGACAAATTAGTGTCGCCACTAACAGTTCCAACACAGTTGTAAATAACGAGATAACTGACAAAATTAATGATTTGAGTTTTGTCAATATTATGCGCTTATTTTACATAAATCAGGAGTTATGTGACATTATGGAAGACTTAATTGAATCACCAGATATGGCTCATCGAGACAATTACTACCCCAAATATCAAGCACTCGAAGCATATATAGAGAAAAGTGAAAGCTGGACAAACGAGTCTAAATTGCAATACGGAAATATGAAGAAAATGATTCCTTCTAAAAAGGAAAAAGCCATAAGGCAAGCTGCAGTCAATAACACCGCCACTATTTAGGCTTAATTGAATTTTAGGCTTTTATTATCTAAATGCTTAAATTTGTTAATATGGAACGGATAACAATAAATATTCCTGATTCGCAAAGCGAAGAAATTAAAAGCTTTTTGAAAAGTAAGGGGATTGTTGTGGTCAGTCCCAAGTCTTTGAATATAGAAGCCTACCAGAAAAAAATTGCAAATATTGGCGTGTGGACTGATGAAGACCTAAAATTATTTGATGAAAACAGGAAATTGCTCGACAACTTTAATCCACAGGAATGGTAATTGATACTTGCATATTCATTGATCATTTACGTTCCAAAGATAGAACAAACACAACGCTGGCCAAATTGCCTACAGACGAACCAGCCTATGTATCAGTTGTGACACTTTTTGAGTTGCATTGCGGAGCAAATACTCCTGAGAAAAAATTAGATATCGCCGCTGTTACCGAAGACCTGAATATATTGCCTTTCGATGCTACCGTCGCCGAAAAGGCCGGGGATATTTTTAGGGCCCTTAAACTTCAAAATAAAGGTATTGGGCCGCAAGACACAATGATTGCCGCAACTTGCCTCGTTTTCGATCAGCCAATTCTAAAGTTGAGCTTGCATTAAACCACCATGCTATTTATAAACATCCTGTATTTGGCAATATTTATGCTTACGAAGTGGACGGTTTTGGCAATCATAATTTGATGGA
>CAZZVO010000397.1:0-2478 GCA_964657505.1 uncultured Mucilaginibacter sp. | reverse complement strand
AGAATCCGGTTTTGCACAACGCAACCTGGCTGATTTTAAAACCGATGAAGAAGCCTATCACCAGTTAATCCTCGACTTAATTTATCTGCAAAAAGAATCGACTCAATTAGTTTTAGAAGGGACAAATGTGAAGCGGATTTTTGTAGACGGCGGTTTCAGCAAGAATGTTATTTTTATGAAACTGCTGGCCGAAGCTTTCCCGGAAATTGAAGTTTTTGCAGCTTCGATGGCGCAAGCTACGGCTGTTGGCACCGCGTTGGCGATTCATAGTTCCTGGAATACTAAATCTTTGCCTGGAGATATTATTGAATTGAAATATTATTCGGTTACGCATCAGGTAAAGGTTTAATTTGAAACTCGAAACTGTTTTTAATCCTCTCTCAAAAAATTCACTTAAAAATTCTTCCAAAAATAATTGCGATAGCTGTAGCGTTCTACTTTTTTGCTTCGTAAAGTTTAAAAAAGAAATAGATTTATGAAACGTATTGCAATTACCTTATTAATCGGAGCCTTAATTTGGGTTTCCTGCAAAAAAGAAAATCAGGCGGGCACTGATCCGCATCTTGTTGGACAGTGGAAATGGAAAAGCTATCAAGTCGGCGCACCATCAAATACCTTGACTCCTCAAAATACAGGTATTCAGGAAAACTTAATTTTCAACAGTGATCTTACTTGGACGAAAACACAAAACGGAGCAGTAGTGCGTTCCGGTATTTATCAAACTTCTATTACCAAGAGCAATACAGGTGAAAGTGTGAATACATTGCATTACAACAATGCCAAAAATGGCTCTGATACAACAGAGTATTATATTATCCAAAGTGATACAACTTTAACATTCAGTCATGATCTAATAGGAACTTACGGTAGTGCTGCAAGAACTTATGTAAAAAGTAAATAAGGCTAATTCTTTGATTTGTAATCAAACTTAAACTTTTTCAAATCCGGCAAATGCTTCTTTTGCCGGGTTAATTCTTGCTGATAAATGACTTCTCCTAAATGTTTTAAAAACGGCAAACACACGGTTTCGTACTCATATTTGTTATCATTGTAAATTTCATCTTCGTTGGATTGGATTACAACCGTCAGCATAAATTCTACTTTATTTTTGAAATCTACGATATAAGCATTATCAATATCATAACCGTAAGAATCTCCAATCTTGTTAAATATGCGGATGTTTGGATCCAAACTTGCATCTTTTTCAGAACCATAAAACAGAAACTTGCAGAAAGTTGGCCAATATTCCGGCGTTGTATATTTGGGGAAATTACTTTCCGTTGGAAACATGCTCATGTACTTGTAAATCAAATTATAATCGTCTTTTTTAAGTTGAAATTGTGCTGAACTTGGATAAACTTCAGGGAACAATAATCGCTTCAAAACTTCCTGCTGGTTTGGAATGGTGTAAACGTTTTTCTCCCTGAAATTAAAAGGTGCATTTACCAATTGATCGTGGTTATCCAAATAACCTTTTCCCTGCAACATATTTTCTAATTGCATTGAATAATCGTTTGGGTCGAATTGTGCCGGCTTTTTGTAGATGCTTCTTTTACCGGCAAAAAATTCGATTGGGTTGGTATGTTTGGTGCTTTCTCCGGCATCACCAATAGCTAATCTTCCAATAATCCGCGTTTGGTTTAAACCGTATTTTTTGAGTTTTTGGTTGATTTCTTCGCGCCCGACAAACTCATACAAACGGTTGTACGCATCGTTATCGCTCACCAATAAAATCTTTTTGATGTAATTGCTGATGCTTGGCAAACCGTTTTCCGCAGAAGTATCAACGCTAACTTTGGTTTGCCCGGCAAAAGCGCTGTCGGTTTGCATCGATGCTTCTTTTATGCCACTAATTTTAAGTTGGTTAGCTTTCTCCAATGCAAAAATAGCTGTCGGCAACTTCACCGTACTTGCCGGATAAAAGTAATGTTTTGGGTTTAAGTTGAAGCTGTACGAACGAAAATGCGGAACGTTATTTTCATCTCGATCTATTTGTGTGTACAAAATCTGGACTTCGTTTTTGGTTGGATGTTGTAGGATTTTATTGAAATATTCTGGATGGGCTTCCAGCAAATTTTTCAACAAAACAGTATTAATCTTTTGTGCGGAAGTTTGCATTGTAAGAAGGAAAAAAAAGGTTGATAAACGAAGCATCATATTAAAATCTATTTTTACAAGATATTGAATTATAATGTTTTTTTAAACTTTGATTTATGATGAGCAAACCTGCGGTTGCTTGGTTTTAAGTTCTTTTCCCTTGATGGAAAAGAACCAAAAGATCAAGAATGCCGGATCGCCTCCGGGCGGCATTCTTCCCACCGCGCCTGGGTGGCTACCGTTATAGTTTAAACTAAGTTTAGAACTTTTATCAGCTTTTATTTCCAACTTCCAAAGTCGATAGCAAGATATGCACCCAGGTGGGCAGGCCGGACAAAACGCCCGGAGGGATCGGGTTTGTCTTGATTTTTTGGTTCTTTT
>CAZZVO010000396.1:0-2502 GCA_964657505.1 uncultured Mucilaginibacter sp. | reverse complement strand
CCGGATAGTAACTGCAGATCAAGCCATTGGCAATTCCTGCCGGTTTTGCAGGTTCGGCCAAAGTTTGCTGCATGTAATGCAAATTATAAACATCGCCGCGACTGCCTTTTGGCGTAAAAGCGGCCAGGCGGATGAACATGGATTTTTGTATGGTAAAAGAAGCATTGAGCGGCGTGGAATTGCTATCCGGCAAACTTCCATCCGTGGTGTAACGCAGCGCTAAATCGGGCAGCGGTTTTTCTGGGTTGAGGACGGCCTGATCGGTAAAAACGCTTTGCTCAACCAAACCCAAAATGTCCGGTAAACGGTAATGTACGTGCAGCGCATCCAAACGTGTGAAATTGAGTTTTAGGCGTTCTAAATAACTGTCAAACAAATCTTTATTCGTCCACAAGCGTTCAGCTAAAGCAGTCATCCGCGGGAAAACCATGTAGTCTGCACGGTTTTCCGTGGGGATTTTTTCCGACCAGGTATTGGCCTGCGCACCGATGATATTTTTGGATTCTTTATCAGTTAAACCTTTCGGAATCGGGTTGAAATGATATACGTTTGAGATCGAATTCTGATCCGGATCGGTATCAAAATAAAGTGGATTTCCGGGCGACATAACAACCTGATTTCCGTTTTTGGCTGCTTTAATTGGCGCACTGGGAACCCAAGTCCGCCAGTAAGTAACCATCGCGGTAGAACTGATTCCATCTTCCAAAATCTCATCCCAACCAATTATTTTCCGGCCTTTCGAATTGAAGAATTTTTCCATCCGGTTGATGAAATAACTTTGCAATTCTCCGGAAGTTTTCAAGCCGTTTTTAATCATAAAAGCTTTGGCAGATTCGGACTGCTCCCAACTGGTACGGTCAACTTCATCGCCACCGATGTGGATATATTCACTGGGGAAAATGTCCATAATCTCCGTAAAAACGTTCTGCGCAAACTCGTACGTGCTTTCATTGCTCGGGCAAATCGGCGTGGTAAACAGTTTGCCGAACTTGCTTCCGCCGGTACAACTTAAAAACGGATAACTGGTAATAGCTGCCATCATGTGGCCGGGCATATCAATTTCGGGGATGATATCGATGTGGCGCGCCGCGGCGTAAGCAACTACGCTTTTCATTTCCTGCTGCGTGTAAAAACCGCCGTAAAGCGTTTTGCCGTCGCGCTGGATGATGTGTTTTGGGTCGATGATAAAATCCAGGTTATCTTTCGCCTTCGTCATGCAAAGCGAGTCCTGGTTGTTAAAAGTACGCCACGCACCTTCTTCGGTTAGTTTTGGATATTTTTTAATTTCGATACGCCAGCCCTGGTCATCCGTTAAATGCAAATGGAACTTGTTAAACTTATATAAAGCAAGCAAATCGATGAATTTTTTCAGATAATCTACCGAGAAAAAATGCCGCGAAACGTCCAAATGCATGCCGCGCCAGGCATAAGTTGGATGATCGGAAATGATAACCGCCGGAAGCGAAAGTTTTTTCTGGAAAACCGGATTGTGCTCATCCGCTGGCAACAATTGCCGCACCGTTTCCACCGCGCGAAACATGCCTGATGCTTCTTTTGCCACTAAAATTACCGCGTTTTGGGTGATGTTGAGCTGGTAACCTTCCGAGAATTTAATCGCATCGTCATAACGCAGCATGATGTTATGCTGTGCGCCGCCGCCTTGTTTTAGCGGTTTGCCTAAATATTGTTCGAGCAACAAATTCAGTTGTTCCGCTTCGTTTGCAAAACGCGAGTCTTCTGAAATAATGTGCGTATTGGCCGTGATGCTAAATGTGCCTTTGCCAGCCGTTAAGGCCGTTGGATATGGAATTAGCGGAAAATTCGTGTTGGTTTCCTGCGCTTTTGCACAGAAAAACTGAGCGCAAAGAAGCAGGGTGGCGAACCCCCTGACCCCCTGGAGGGGGAAGTATAGTTTGATACCTGTCAATTTTTTACTTTTCAATCTGTTACCTTTTACCATTCAACCTTTTTGCATTTCACTATTTAACCTTTCGCCTTTCAACCTTTTACCTTTTTTCTATTCAACCTTTCACCTTGAAACCCTTTACCTTTCACCTTTTTCCGCTGTCAATCGATCTAAAACAGAATGGTCCAAAGCCGAAATTTTAGTGTGGCCGGATTTTAACGCATCAAAAACCACGATTTCGTTTTGTCCTTTTTTCAACCAAACGGCTGGGATATAAATGGTTTGCTGCGGACCGATCCGCCAGTATTTACCCAGATTATGTCCGTTTAAAAAGACGAAGCCTTTGCCGAAACTGCTCAAATCTAAGTAGGTATCTCCGGTTTCGGTTAGGTTGAAAGTGCCTTTGTACAAAGCCGGTTGGTTGATGCTTCTTTTACCAGCAAAATTCCATCGCTTCAAATCATCGAACGGAAATTGGTACATTTTCCAGCCAGATAATTCAGTTCCGTTGATGGAAACACTTCGCGTGATGCCGTGCAGGTTATCATTCAAAAATGGACCGTAATTAATGCGGCCGTTGTTTTCCACCAAAATAT
>CAZZVO010000395.1:0-2505 GCA_964657505.1 uncultured Mucilaginibacter sp. | reverse complement strand
TAAACTCTGACTTTTACGCAAAGAAATGCTGCGCGAAACCGTTCCGTAACCAATATAAGTAAACAGCAAAGTATATTCGCCTTGCGGTGCGGAAATGGAATAAAAGCCGTAGCTGTTGGTAGTTGTGCCGCTTTGGGGGATTTCTTTGATCCTGATTGTGGCACCAATCAATTGTTCGCCGGTGGCTTCGTCCTTAATTGTACCGCTAATAGTGAGTTTTTTCTGTGCAAAAGAAGTATATCCTGTTAGCAAAAAGAGAATGAAAAGTAAAGGTTTGCCCATTTAAAAAATTTGATCCAAAGATATCCTTAATTGTAACATCAGTCTTTACAACTGTTTAACGGCAATTATATTTTGCGGGATTTGTTAAATGATAAGCAGATAAAGTAAAATCCGGTGTAAAATTGATGCTTCTTTTATCACCCTTTTTCTGATGAATTTTGTTGGGATACACTGGTCAGATCAACCTCTCATCCCAAAAATAATTTTCTGTTCTAACCAGATTCACTTTACTTGTGAAATCAGGATGTCTGGTATTGATCAAATAATTGTATTCTTGAGAAATCACAGCCGAAGGAACTTTTAAAATCAATGATCGCTTGCTCCTATACCAATCGCTGCCGATTTGCTGTAATTTTGAGTAAGCATTTACACTTCGCCAATTTTCCGGAAGATCACGTTGAGAAACAGTAGTAAATAGGTTCTCTTCATCTGCAAGAGAAATAATCATAACACGATAATCATCGGCTAAAGCTATACTTTTCCGTCGGACAACTAATTCCAGCGTAGCGAGAGAGCGAGAACTTCCAGTATACAAAAGGAACTGATCATCTTTGTTCCAACGATTAGCTAACCCGGAAGCGACTAATTCTTTGGAATGACGATCTTTAGCAATACGATAAACTTCCATTCGAATTAGGCATTATCGCCGTATTCCATACCTGTAAGCTGATTGTCGATAAATTTCATCCCACTTCCTGTATGCATAAAAGTGATCGGTGCTTTTTTATCGAAGTAGAAGTTTTCTCCTTCCAGCCATTGTAAAAAGTTCTTAACGCCGCCAAAAACTTCGGCTCCATGCCTAATAAGAGATAATATGATTAGCGCGTGCTCCTTAATGCTATCCTTAATTTGCGCATCAGGCTTGGTATAAGTGCGATAAGTTTTCACACTGATATCCAACCAACCTGCTATCTTTTCATCGGTAAAAGAAGTGATATCTTTTATCGCTTTAAAATGCTGATAGCCAGCTTTGTTGTTCCTGATCAAACCCAAAGTAGCAGCGTGATCAATCCTTGACGGAATATAACTGAGCATTGGTTCTTCGAATGTTCCCATCCCCAAATTTAGTAATTTTTCCTTTTACAAAAAGTATTTTTACCTTTTTTATTGCTGAAATTCCCGATACTTCTTTTACCACCTATAATTCTGTTAATTGTATTTCCTAATTTCGCAGCTTAATTTTGCCAAAAGATGATCCTTAAAAAAGAGAAAAAATATATTCCCCAAAACTTAGAAATTAAGTGGGAAAACCTGGAACCGATTTTTAACGAACTGCAAAACCGCACTATCAATTCTGTTGAAGATTTGGAACAATGGCTGCGCGACAGAAGCGAATTGGAAGCTGCGTTGGAAGAGGATTTTGCCTGGCGTTACATCAGAATGACTTGCGACACGGCGAACGAAGAACTGCTTCAAAGTTTCCAATATTTTGCAACAGAGATTGAACCCAAAATTGCGCCTTTAAATAATAATTTGAACCAAAAGCTGATGGATTCTTCGTTTAAAGACGAATTAAGTGAAGAAAAATATTTCATTTTGCTGCGTGGAATTAAGAAATCGTTGGAACTTTTCCGCGAAGAAAATATTCCGCTGCAAACCGAATTACAGGTTGAAGCGCAAAAATACCAGTCGATAACCGGCGCGATGTCGGTTTTCATTGATGACAAAGAATATACTTTAGAACAAGCAGCCGTTTTTTTAAAAGGAATCGACCGAGAAAAACGGCAGCAGGTTTGGGAAAAAATCACGGTTCGCAGGTTGCAGGATAAAGAACAACTCGATTCGCTGTTTAACCGCCTAAAAACAGTACGTCACCAGGTTGCACTAAACGCTGGTTTTGAAAATTTCCGCGATTATATGTTCCAGGCGTTAGGCCGTTTCGATTATACGCCGCACGATTGCTATAAATTCCACCAAGCAATCGAAAGCGAAATTGTGCCGATTTTGCGTGAACAAGCCGAAAAACGAAAAGCAGCTTTGGGTTTAGAAACCTTAAAACCCTGGGATACCGAAGTTGATACTTCCGGCAAATCAGCTTTAAAACCTTTTGAAAACGGACAGGAACTGATTGGAAAATCGATCAAATGCTTTAATAATATCAACCCGGATTTAGGTGAGAAACTAAACACCATGCGCGAGTACGGTTTGTTTGATGTGGAAAGCCGAAAAGGAAAAGCGCCAGGCGGTTATAATTATCCGCTGGCAGAAACCGGCGCGCCTTTT
>CAZZVO010000394.1:0-2518 GCA_964657505.1 uncultured Mucilaginibacter sp. | reverse complement strand
GATTAAAAAAGTCTATGGTTTTGAGCCGCCGCGCGAACACGGTTTTGATGTAGTAAAATCCATCACAGCCATGAATGAAGGAAAAGCGAAAGTGTTTTTTGCGATGGGCGGCAATTTTTTATCTGCTACGCCAGATACAACTTACACGGCCGAAGGATTGATAAAGTGTGATTTAACGGTACATGTTTCCACTAAGCTAAACCGCAGCCATTTGGTACATGGTAAAGAAGCATTGATTTTGCCTTGCCTCGGCCGTACGGATTTGGATATTCATGATGGAATTAACCAGTTTGTATCCTGCGAAAACTCAACCGGCGTGGTGCAAATGTCTAAAGGTGTGCTTAAACCTATTTCTGCTGATTTGCTGAGCGAGCCGGTAATTGTTTGCCGTTTGGCCAAAGCAACTTTAGGAAATAGTTCCAAAATCAAGTGGGACAAATTCGAAAAAAACTACGATTTCATCCGCGATGATGTGGAGAAAGTAATTAACGGTTTTGAAGAATACAATAAAAAAGTACGTTTAAAAGGTGGATTTTACCTACCAAATGGAACGCGGGAACGAAAATGGGATACTACAAACAGGAAAGCCAATTTTGCAGTCAGCGAACTAATTGTAGAACCACTTGCAGCAGATGAATTGCTGATGATGACCATCCGCAGTCACGACCAGTTTAACACCACAATTTATGGTTTGGATGATCGATACCGCGGCGTTTACAACGAGCGTCGCGTTGTTTTTATGAACCCTGCGGATATCCTTCGCGGCAGTTTTGAAATTGGAGAAGTGGTTGATTTATACAGCAATTACGAAAACAAAGAACGTGCGGCACACGGTTTCATCATCGTTGCTTACGATATTCCGGAAAAATGCGTGGCCACTTATTATCCCGAAACAAATGTTTTAGTGCCGATCCAATGCGTTGCCGATAAAAGTAACCAGCCAACATCCAAATCTGTGAGGTTGAAAATCAGGAAAAGCCAACTTTTTAATTCGCCGGTTAAAGCTTGAATTGGAAAATTCGATTTGAAAAAATAGGCGATAAAAGAAGCATCGATACTTCTTTTATCGCCTAAAAATTTGCATCAAGCTTTCGCATCAAACTAATTAATTAACATTGGCTTAACTTTCCCTCTAAATAAAAACATTTATTTAGCCGCTTCGCTGATTTTAAAAAATCAGACGGTTAATCTCACATAAATGAAATTGAAGTTTTTAATACTTATAGTTTTTTCGCTGCTGTTTCAAATCCAAGTCTACAGTCAGGATTGCAAGGAAATTATCTCCGGAACTAAAACCCTTTATCAACCACAGCAAAAAAAGTTAACGCCGGCACCGGTAGGTTTCGAACCTGTTTTTATAAATCACGTGGGCAGGCACGGCGCGCGGCATTTAACCAAACCGGTCAATGCTTCTTTTACCTATCAAATGTTGATGCAGGCGGACAGCGCACAAGCTTTAACGCCAAAAGGAAAAATTTTAAAGCAAATGGTGCTGAAATTGCAAAAAGTAGAGCAGCCGTATTTAAAGTTCATATCGGCCAGAGGGAAAACGGAGCAGCAGGAAATAGGTGCAAGAATGACGAACAATTATAAACCAATTTTTCAGCATCCGGGAAACATTAAAATAACAACAACCAAAGAAGTCAGGACTGAACAAAGTGCAAAAGCTTTTTTGGATGGAGCGGGGATCAGCAGTAAAACCGACAGCTTAAAATTTGAAAACAACAACTCCGACGAGCTTCGTTTTTATGATGTTGCGCCCGCTTATTTAGCTTTTAAAGACAATGGAAACTGGCAAAAGCAAATGCTTCTTTTAGCACAACAAAATCATATCGAAAGTTTTAATCAAAGTTTGGTCCGTCATTTTTTTAAAGAGGATTTTTTAAAGAAGATCAACCAGGAACAAACCGATGAACTTGTTGATGATATTTTCGGTTTTGCAGCAATTGTCCCTTCCATAGAAACAGAAATAAAAGCATCGGGTTTTACAAAGACAGACTTGGATATCTACACTTTGTTTACTTGTGAGGAACTTGAAAAATTAAGTTTGATAGATACCGCAAGTGATTACTTGTTAAAAGGTCCTGGAACAGACAATTTAGGTATCCAAGTTCGAATTGCTGTGCCTTTGCTGGTAGGTTTTATCAACACAACTCAAAATTATATCGATAAAAGAAGCATGCTTGCCAACTTGCGTTTTGCCCATGCCGAAACTGTTGGTCCGTTTGCTGCTTTACTTGGATTGGAAGGCGCATCTGCAAGTTCCAAGTCTATCTTAAATTTCAAACAAATTTATAAAGCCGAAGAAGTAATTCCATTGAGCGCGAACATTGATTGGATTTTATACCGTAAAAACAGTACGCAAGATTACGTAGTTAAATTTTTACTGAACGAAAAGGAAGTACATATTGCTGGTTTAAAAACAAATACATTTCCATATTACAATTGGAAAGATGTGCGTGGATATTATCTTCAAAAACTCAATTCGGTACACGCAAGTTTAACTGAAGATATGCAT
>CAZZVO010000393.1:417-2532 GCA_964657505.1 uncultured Mucilaginibacter sp. | reverse complement strand
GCAAAACCCAAGGTAAAAACAGCATTGGCGGCGTTAAAAGCGCGAAATCCAAACATCAATTATGTTGCGCATGATTTTTTGGTTGATGAAAGCAACATCCTCCAACTCATCCAAAATTATGATTTGGTGGTGGATGGGACTGATAACTTTTTAGTGCGCTATTTAATTAACGATGCTTGTGTTTTTTTAGGAAAGCCTTTAGTTTATGGCGCCATCTATCAAACGGAAGGACAGCTTACTGTTTTTAACTATCAAAATTCGGCAACGCTGCGTTGTTTGTTTAACGAACCGCCGCCAGAAAATACGATCCAAAGTTGTGCAGAAGTTGGAGCCTACAACATCACTACTGGAATAATCGGGACGATGATGGCAGGAGAAGTAATCAAAATTATTTTAAAAGACGATGCTGTTTTTACCGGCAAATTAATTTGTGTTGATGTGCTTGCCGGCAAAACCAAACATCTAACTTTTACAGAAAAACCCGGCTCAAGGGCAATCAGCCAAAACCGTTTTTTGCAAAAAGAATTGCCGGTTGCCATCGCCCCAAAAAACTTCCAGGAAATGTTTCATGATAAAACCTACCAGTTAATTGATGTGCGGAGAGACGACGAACGCGATTTTGATATCGGCGGCATCAACATTCCGTTATCAAAAATTTCCCGGTTTCCGTTAGATACTTTTTCCAAATCGGCCAATCTTGTTTTTTACTGCCAACAAGGCATCCGCAGCCATCAGGCCGCCGAGTTTTTCCGCAAGGCCGGTTTTGCAAATTCCTACAGTTTGCAGGGCGGTTTATCGGGTTATAAATATCATTTGTCGTTATTTAAATTGGTTTCATCACCCAAAAACTAAAATTGCTTATACCTTTATCCATGTTAAAAATTAGCGGGCTTTTTGTTTATCCTATTAAATCGCTCGGCGGCATTTCGCTCACCAAAGCACAAGTTACAGATTGCGGTTTTAACCACGACAGGCGTTGGATGCTGGTTGATGAAAACAAACGTTTTTTGTCTCAGCGCGAAGTGCCGCAAATGGCGCTACTCTATGTTGAAATAACGGCAAACGGTTTGGTGGTGATGCACCGGCAGCACCCGGAAGAATTTGTGTCGATACCTTTTTTGTTTGATGCCAAAGAAGAAGCCATTTGTACCATTTGGGACGATGAATGCCTGGCAGAATTAGTTGACAGCGAGATAGATAACTGGTTTTCCAGAACTTTAAACATTAAATGCCGCCTGGTTTACATGCCCGCAACGGCAAGGCGGCAGGTAGACCAGCGTTATGCGCAGCCCGAACATATTACTTCTTTTTCTGATGGTTTTCCGTTTTTGATTATCGGGCAATCTTCGCTGGATGATTTAAACGGAAGGTTAAAAGAAGCAGTACCGATGGACCGTTTTCGGCCAAACATAGTTTTTACCGGCGGCGAAGCTTTTTTGGAAGACCAAATGCAGCATTTCACAATTAACCGGCTTAACTTTTATGGCGTAAAACCTTGTGCCCGTTGCCCGGTTGTCACCATCGATCAGGCAAGCGCAATTGTGGGGAAAGAGCCGTTAAAAACACTGGCCGGTTACCGCAAAAAAAATAATAAAGTTTACTTCGGACAAAACCTGCTGCACGATGGCGATGGGATCATCAGTATTAACGATGAGATCGTGGTGAAAAAACTAAAACCGGAAAAATTTATCCCGACATCAGTTTTAAGCTGATAAAAACAGTATGCAAAACGTCACCCATAAGCAAATTACGCTTCGCACGGCGCGTGCTGTAAGCGTAATTTTTTGTTCCGAAGCAACAATAGAACTCATCAAAAATAACCAGTTACCCAAAGGCAATTTATTTGATGTAGCGCAAGCCGCCGGATTTTTAGGTGCCAAACTAACGCCGCAATTATTGCCGCATTGCCATCCGGTTGCGATTGATGGCATGAGTATCAAGTTTGATTACCTCGACCCAGAAAAACACGCAGAATATGTAGGTGAAAAAGCGTTTAACCGCACCGGAATTTTAGTTCTGGGCGAAGCAAAATCCATTGGTCGCACCGGGATTGAAATGGAAATGCTGACCGCAGTTTCTGTTGCCGCTTTGGAAATTTACGATATGCTGAAACCG
>CAZZVO010000393.1:0-407 GCA_964657505.1 uncultured Mucilaginibacter sp. | reverse complement strand
ACTGGAAAAACGCGGCGGTAAAAGCGACCGGCAATTGCTGTACGAAGATGTTTCCGTTTGTGCCGTTTTGGTTTGCTCTGATTCTACTGCGGCCGGAACGCGGCAAGATCAAAGCGGAAAAATTATCAAAGAAATGCTGGAAAGTTTTAATGCCGAAGTAACACATTTCGAGATTTTGCCGGATGATAAACAGCAAATCCAGCAGCAGATTTTGGAATGGGTGAAGGAAGATGTGCCGTTCATTTTTACAACCGGCGGCACAGGTTTAGGTCCGCGCGATAATACCGTAAAAGCCGTAGAAGAATTATTGGAAAACAAAGCCGAAGGCATTGCCGAAGCGATGCGCACATTCGGTCAGCAACGCACACCTTTAGCCATGATGAGCCGTGGCGTTGCCGGCACCATCG
>CAZZVO010000392.1:0-2574 GCA_964657505.1 uncultured Mucilaginibacter sp. | reverse complement strand
TTTTTATGTGATAAAAACAGTATCAATTACATTTTTTTATCAATGGCTTTGATCATGGTTTGGTGCATTTTTAATGTTGGCAACGTTGTGGCCGCAAACGCTTTTACATCAGCATCTTTTCCGTTTTTAGATTCATCTTCAAACATTTTTACATCTTTATCGTGGTCGTCAACCATTTCTTTCACGTAAGCTTTGTCAAAATCCTTACCGGTTTTTTTGCTCATATCATCCATTTTTTTCTGCTCATCGTTACTTACGGCAGCAGGTAGGGTAATATTTTTTTGCTTAGCCAAAGCCATCATTTTGTTGTTGGCTTCGGTGTGGTCGGTCACCATTTTGGCTCCAAAATCTTTCACTGTCTGGCTCATGCCTTTTTGTTGCGCTAATTTGCCCATTGCTACTTCTGCCATTCCTCCGTCTGCTGCTTTAACTGCAAAATCAGCATCATCTTTATCAACCTTCATTACAGCACCAGCGGTTTTTGCCGTGGTATCTTTTGACGACATCATGCCAGAAGTATCCTTGGTAGAATTAGAATCTTTGGCAATATCTGTGCTGTTGGTTTTGGTTGAACTGTTACAAGCCTGGAAAGTGAGAGCAGTGGCTCCAGCCAGGAACAATACATTTAATTTTTTCATGGTTTCTTCTTTTAGTATGTTAGTTTATTGATTTACAACAGTATTAAGAATCGGTTTGTTTACAATAAAATTTTTTAGTTCGAAAGAAATTGAACTAAAAGAAGCTTTTACCGACAAGCAAAATCAAGCTAAAAAATTAAAGTTCCAAACCATCGCTAATTTATCATCACTCACCGAAATCAATTGGCTGCCATCTAAACTCCAGGCAATTTTATTGATTGATAAACGATGTATTGGAAACCCTTTTTCCCGACTGATAATTTTGTACAATTTAAAATCATCCGAACCCCAGATTTTAATGCTTTTATCCATACTTGCCGTAGCAAAATAAGGTTCGGTTGGATGAAAAGCAATGCAATTGACGGAAAATAAATGTGCAGGGATATTGTGGAGGAGTTCGAAAGTTTTACAATCCCAAACCTTCAATTGTGCATCGCGGGAACCGGAAATTAAATAATTGCCAGTAGGAGAATAAGCAACCGAAAAAACAGGTAAAGTATGGCCAGTTAAAGTCCTGATTTGCGTGTAATCTTCCAAATCATAAACACGAAGAGAATTGTCGCGGCAACCAAAAGCAACCTGTTTGTTTTGGGTTGAAATACTGATTGAGCGAACCGTATCCGCAGACACCGGAATAATATGTACCAAGCTCAAATCCTCCAAATTCCAAACGGAAACAGAACCGTCTTCGCTGGCAACCAGCAATTCTTTTTTATGCGGAGCAGATTGGATATCAAATATTGGTTTTTGGTGATGTTGTAAAGTTTTAACAATTTTTTGCTGAATAAAATCAAAAACCAAAACATCACCATTACGCAAACCGGCAAACAAAAGTGGAAAACCAGCCGGACAATGAATCGTATAAACAGAAGTAGCCACCGGAAACATCACTTTGATAAAAGCATTGGTTTTTGTGCTCCATTCTACCACGCCTTTATCATTTCCTGCAGTAAAGATAATGCCCGGTTTTTGCGAGAAAACTACGGTGAAAATCGGGTTGGCATGGCCGGAAAGTTCTGCTGATTTTTCGACTTGCATCTTACTTGTGTCTACTCTCCAAATTCTTAGCAATAGTTTCCAAACTCAAATTTTTCTCGCGAAGCAAAAACAGCAAATGAAAAACTAGATCTGATGCTTCGTTTATCAGGTCAAATTCTGTTTCTGCCAAAGCCGCAATTACCGTCTCTACACCTTCTTCGCCAACTTTTTGCGCAATTTTATTCAAGCCTTTTTTGCGCATTTTGTTGATGTACGAACCTTCCTGCGGATTTTCGTAACGATCACGAATGATGTTTTCCAGTTCAAAAATAAAATTTTGATTATGTTTCGTTCGGAAACAACTGCGCGAACCAGTGTGGCAAGTTGGCCCATCAGCTTTGGCTTTAATCAGAATCGTATCCTGGTCGCAATCCACAAATACTTCTTTTACATGCAAAAAATTGCTGCTGGTTTCGCCTTTGGTCCACAAGCGGTTTTTAGAGCGCGAAAAGAAAGTAACCACTTTTTCTGCGGAAGTTTTATTGAAAGCTTCCTGGTTCATGTAGCCGAGCATCAGCACTTCCAGCGTTTGGTGGTCTTGTATAATTACCGGAATTAATCCGTCAGCCGATTTCTTAAAATCTATTTCCATTCTTGTTTTGTAATTGCATAAATAACGCCCGGCTGGCAACCGCAGTCCTGGTCTTTTAAATAATGCAAACCTAACTTTTTAAAGATGTTGATGGAAGGCAAATTTTCTTTCATCGCGGAAGCAAAGATTTGATTAAGTTGAAGTCTGTTAAAACCATCATCCAAGCAAGCATACGCTACTTCTGTGGCAAAACCTTTTCCCCAAAACTGCTTTTTTAAACGGTAGCCTAGATCGGTTTCGTCTTTCTGATCGAAGTATTTTAAACCGCACCAACCCAAATATTCGTTGGTTTCTTTGTTGAATAAA
>CAZZVO010000391.1:0-2576 GCA_964657505.1 uncultured Mucilaginibacter sp. | reverse complement strand
AGTCTTATACGTTTTTTGCTTAATTCTGTTTTACCAAGGGATTTGGGTTCCCCTAGTTCCATCAGCTTTGGTTTTAGTGGCTACTGGTGGCACAGTGGCAATTTACCTATCACAACAAAGCAGAATTTGAGGCATAAATAAAAATGAAATTTTCTATGCAAAAGATTCAAATTTTCCTCGCCGTTAGTTTAACATTCCTTAGCTCTATAGATGTCCAAGCCCAGCCTGCAAATCACAACAGACAATTAAACCAATCATTGATTTTCGCAGCACCGCCTCCACCAAAAGGCATCGGGGAACCAGGTAAGCGAACAGAAGCAGGTAGTCGTGGCTGTGGTCAGGATATAAATAAGCTTCTGACTTCTTCTCAAAAGCGGCTCACAGCTTTAGTACCTGTTTATTCAAAATCAGAATTGGTGTTTGGCACAACGATCACAGAGCATCCTAGTTTCTTATTCTATGTTCCTTATGCATCTGACTTTGCATCTGGAGAGTTTGTGCTAGAAGATGAAGCACAAAATCAGACTATTTATAAAACTTCTTTAACGGGGACACCAGGAATAGTAAACCTTCGCTTGCCATCAAAAGCAACACCTCTAGAGATTGGCAAGCAATACCGATGGTATTTTAACATCTACTGTCAGAAGGATAAGCAATTTCTTGATAATGTTGAAGGCTATGTAAAACGGGAGCAACTAAAGCCTGCTTTGAAAACTCAATTGGAAAAAGCAACACCAAGCCAGCAAGTAAATCTTTATGCGGCTAATGGTATTTGGTATGAAGCGCTGAGTGCTGCTAGTGAATTGCGTCGCACAAAATCGCAAGATACTTCTTGGACGGCGCTGTTGAAAGCCGTTGGTTTGAATGATTTTGCAACTGAACCAAAAGTAGAGTGCTGCAATCTTAAGAATTAGAGCGTTGCATAAATGTGGGATTATTTTATAGAGTTTCCTTTGCACGGCAATACTGCGTAGTTTTGCCTAAAAAATAACTCTAATGTAGGTTGGGTTGAACGGCAGTGAAACCAAACACCGTACCAGACACCGCCGAATCTAGCGCAGCGTTCCTCAGTTGCGTCGATGCTCCAACCCCCGTTTTTTTGTTAACGATCACTTGACTTTTAAGACAGTCGCTACAATTTTCCTTAACTGAACCGTATTGGGGTACAGATAGCGATCGCTCTTTGAGGAAAACTTTTTGGTTTACTGATCAACTGCAAGATAACGAATTTACTCAGGTAATTGAGGTTGAGTAATTTCCAGGTAGTGGAGATAGTAATCCATCCGAGTCAGATCAGGACAAATCCTTCACGGCGATCATCGGGTGATGGATTAATATTTGCTCGCTAAATAAAAACTGGGATGCTCCCAGAAAATCGGCTTTTTACCCCCTTTTTGCATATTTGGGATGCTCCCATTAAAAGTACATATTCATAGGCTTTTCAGCAATTTTATCGGTCAGAAATTATTGGGTATATGCCTGCTTTTTGAGCATAGGTAGGCGGAGATTCTTTATTAAATTCCCAA
The DNA here is from genome assembly GCA_964657505.1 of uncultured Mucilaginibacter sp. Lineage (GTDB taxonomy): Bacteria > Bacteroidota > Bacteroidia > Sphingobacteriales > Sphingobacteriaceae > Mucilaginibacter_A. The sequence goes on along the minus strand of CAZZVO010000391.1, from coordinate 1,050 downwards.
TTTCCTACTGTACTGGGAGGTTAATCGGACAAACTCGAACACAAAATCCTTTCAAAAAATGCTAATTGTTAAATTGAATTGTAAGCGTGTATACAAAACTTTCTTAAGATTCCCAAGAATATATATAAGCATAGAAGCTGGGCTAACCTCAGGGCAAACGCATCTAAATTACTCTTGATCACAACGAAGGTTAAGAACCAACGAAAAAATAGGGATTTCGCGTTTGATTATTTTTTAAGCCCCAAAACAATCGCCTAATTTTTTCGCAATAAGTAAGACCTAATGACATTAACTTTAACTCTATTAAGAATATAGGCTGCTTATTGACATGATGCGGCCGCCCTGGGGCTAACCTCCTTTTATAACTTTAGTGAGAGTAAAATCACATAAAAGTTGCTTGAACAATAGTTAATGCATCTTGTTGAAAGCTTAAATTTCTTTATTTTCCCCAATAGCTAGTTCCTTTTTGCTATGTTTCAACTGTTTCCAAAGCGCCCTAATTTGCTCGTAAGCTTCTTCTGAAGACAGCTTTCCACCTGTTTCTAGGCAGGTAATGTAACTAATTTTTTGGGCAAATTCTTGAAGGTTGGCATTAAAAGCTAAGGTTTCTGGCTGGAAATTACCATAATATCGGCTACGAGGGTAAAGAAAGCTATTTTTGTCTTGCGAGTTAGGCTGTGTCATTAGTTTGTTATCTGCCATTTTTTTATTTAAGAGTTCTAGACTTGATTTATTCTACGTGTAATTACACAGTAGAAAAGCCAAATTCCAGAAGAAGTTAATATTGTAGTAAAAAATATATTTATATGGCTACTGTAAGAAGATAGAAATAACTATCAAGTTAAAAAAAAGAAATTTTAGTGTAAGTAGGTAAGAATAATCCAAACTATATTAACTAATATTGAAATTAGTTTGTAGAGAGGTCTTCAGTCCTCTCTAGGAGACGCTACGCTAACACTACAAACCTTTAATTATTTACGCCGTTCCAGGTTGCAGTTCCCGCACCTGTTCTCAAAGCGTTCGTTCTCCTGGAACAAAGGCACAATAAAG
>CAZZVO010000390.1:0-2602 GCA_964657505.1 uncultured Mucilaginibacter sp. | reverse complement strand
GGGGAAGTATATCGCCTACCTTTCCAGTCGTTAGAAAAGTCAGAGATGGAAAGATATAGACCCAGGTCCTTTTCCCCCTTCGAAGGGGGCAAGGGGGATGACCTTATTTTTTCCAAGCTTCGATTTCGAGATTCCAGCCGATACTGTTTTTATCCACCTAAAACATTGCTTAAAATTTAAGCAGCTTTTGATTATGTTTGAATTTATTAAACAACCCAGCTTCGATGCTTACAACAGCCTGTAAATGAGTTCTTTTTTCGCCTACCTCAAAAGTAAAACCTTTTTTAAAAACCTGCTTTTTGCAGCATTGACTGTTTTATTAGTCGTATTGGTTATCGTTTTCAGCTTAAATTATTACACCCGGCACGGCAGCGGCATTCCCGTTCCAAAACTTATTGATATGCAAATCAGCCGCGCTTCTGCCCTGCTGGACGAGCAAGGCTTTCGGTACAAAATCGATTCGGTTTACCTGCCAGATAAGGATCCGGGAACAGTTGTACAACAAGATCCGGATCCGGGAACCAATGTTAAAGAAAACAGGACGATCTATCTAACCGTAATCACCAAGCTGGCACCAAACATCAACTTGCCCAACTTAGAAAATACTACCTTCCGGGAAGCAATTGCAACTATTACCAACGCTGGGTTAAAAGTTGGTGATACTACTTACCGTTCTGATATTGCGTTAAACCGTGTTTTGGAAGTCCGTTTTGCAGGGGAACTGATTAAACCAGGTGCAAAACTACCGAAAGGATCGCGTATTGATTTGGTTTTAGGTGACGGAAAAGGTGCAAGCGAAGTGGATATTCCCGACGTTACTAATTTAGAATTAGATGCTGCTAAATTTGCAATAAGTGGTGCACTATTAACTTTAGGAACAGTTACGTATGAAGGTACCATTACTGATTCTACTAAAGTTGTAGTAAAATCGCAGATGCCCATGAAAACGGATTCGACCGCAAAAATCAGCATCGGTACAAGGATCAACCTCACCGTGGCGCAAGGGAATTGATGATGGAGGTTGAAGATATTAAGGCTGACGAACTGCTAAACCGGATGCAAAACGGCGAACAATTAAACCTGCTGGACGTGCGTGAACCGATCGAGTTTACCACTTACAATATCGGCGGAACAAACATCCCTTTAGGAAAACTAAACGCTGTTGCAAACAACCTAAATTATACTAAAAACGAAGAAATAATTGTTATTTGCAAAATGGGTTTACGAAGCGAAACCGGTCAGCACATCTTGCAGCACCACGGTTTTAACAACGTGCGCAACCTGGAAGGCGGCTTGCTGGCCTTACAAAAAATCCGTTAATTTAACTTGATATGTCTGAACAAAATATCCGTAAACCTGGCCTCCTTAGAAAATTTTTAATTGCGTTTGCAATCCTGATCTTGTTGCTACTGGCTTTTACCGGCTTTAATTATTATTTCAAATATTACGGGCCAAATGTAACCGGCAAACAGGAATATTTATACATCAAAACAGGTTCTGGTTTTACCGATGTTTTTAATACGATAAAAGAAGCAGGTATTGTAAAAGACACGACTTCTTTTATGCAGGTTGCTTACAGCATGAAATACGAAAACCGTGTGAAGCCCGGAAAATACCGTTTGCATGAAGGTATGAGCAATAAAAAACTGATCCGGATGCTGGCTTTGGGCGAACAGGAACCCGTAAAATTAGCTTTCCAAAATGTGCGGTTAAAAGAAACATTTGCTGGCATGGTAGGCAAAAAATTAGAAGCAGACTCTGCTTCGATTATTCATTTGCTGGATTCTGCCGCTTACCTTAAACCTTTTGGTTTTACGCCTGATAACGTTTATGTAATGTTTTTGCCCAATTCATACGAGGTGCGTTGGAACGGCCCTGCGGAGAAGTTTTTTGTGCGGATGAACGATGCGTACCAAAAATTTTGGACGCCAGAACGAAAAGAACAAGCCAAAGCAGCCGGGTTAACGCCAATCCAGGCAAGTATTTTAGCTTCTATTGTGGATGCCGAAGCTTTGCACGATGACGAAATGCCAACCATTGCCGGTTTGTATCTTAACCGACTAAACCGCGGCATGAAACTGGAGGCCGATCCAACCTTAATTTTCGCTGTCAAAGATTTCACCATAAAAAGAGTATTGAATAAATACAAGATCTTTAACTCGCCTTATAACACATATTTGAATACCGGTTTGCCTCCTGGCCCAATCATGATGCCTTCCGTTAATGCCATAAAAGCGGTTTTAAACTATCAAAAGCACAGTTACATCTACATGTGTGCCAAAGAAGATTTTTCCGGCTATCACAATTTTGCAACCAATATGGCGGATCATTTGGTAAATGCGAGAAAATTTCACCAGGCGTTAGACGACCGCAATATCAAACGCTAATATGTTTACACATACTACTAAAGTTAGGGTTCGTTATGGCGAAACTGACCAGATGGGTTACATGTATTACGGCAATTATGCCGAACTTTATGAAGTTAGCCGAGTAGAAATGCTGCGCAGTTTGGGCATGACTTATGCTGATGTGGAAAAATCCGGAATTATTATGCCGGTAACGGAGATGAAAAGCAAATACCTAAAACCTGCTTTGTACGATG
>CAZZVO010000389.1:0-2605 GCA_964657505.1 uncultured Mucilaginibacter sp. | reverse complement strand
ACCGCCGCCGGAACCGTTAAAAGCGGTTGCTGCGTTAAATAAGCTTTGATCACCACTTCTTGCAAGTTTTTCAACGTGTCGGTTTTTTGTGCCGATGCCAGTTGAAACGACAAGAAAGTGAGGATAAAAAAGGTAAAGGTTTTATACATACTGTTTTTTGGGGTGGAGGGTCGATAACATAACCATCCACATTAATTGATAAAGATATACTTCTTTTATAAGGTAAATTCTGCTATTGGGTTTATTATTATTGAGTGAAATCCTTTATTCAGCATAAAGAATAATCAGTTTTTTTTAAATCAAAAAGCGGGTAAAGCAGTTTAATAGCGAAATCGATCACCAAAATAATGGAAATTTTTAAGTGTACACATTGCAGTCAGATTATTTATTTTGAGAACAATAGCTGCGTTCAGTGCGGTTATCCTTTGGGTTTTGAAGCTAAAAAGCTCAGCCTGTATCCTTTAACTTTTGGTGATAACGAAACTTATACGCTTTATAATCAGCACGATCAGGTTTACCGGTACTGTGAAAACCACAAATACGGCGTGTGCAACTGGCTGGTAAAAGAAGATAGCGCAACACCTTACTGCGAAGCTTGCGACCTTAACAGCACCATCCCAAATTTAAGCAAACCCGAAGCGATTGGCCAATGGTTGTTGATCGAAAATGCTAAACACCGCCTGGTTTACAGTTTATTAAAAATGCGGCTTCCTTTAATGAGTAAAAAAGCAGATGAAGAAAAAGGTTTGACTTTCGACTTCCTGGCTGATTTAAAAGGAAAACCGCGCATTTTAACCGGCCACGATAACGGTTTGATCACACTAAATATTGTGGAAGCTGATGATGTAGAACGGGAAAAATCTCGCAAAGCGATGAAAGAACCTTATCGAACGTTGATTGGGCACTTTCGGCATGAGGTCGGGCATTATTATTGGGATAGATTGATCGATAATTCGGTTTATCTGGAGGAATTTAGGAAACTTTTTGGCGACGACCGGGAAGATTACGGCGAAGCCCTGCAAAAGCATTATAAGCAAGGTGCACCGGCAGATTGGAACCAGCATTTCATCAGTACTTACGCCAGTTCGCACGCCTGGGAAGATTGGGCCGAAACCTGGGCGCATTACCTGCACATCATGGATACGTTGCAAACTGGTTTTACTTTTGGTTTAAGCGTGCACCCGCAACTTGCAAAAGCGGCAGATCATTTAGATGTGGATGTGCAGCAAGACCCGTACGAAATTGCAGATTTCCCTCAAATTATTGCCGCTTGGCTACCCATGAGTTTTGCCATGAACAGCATCAACCGAAGCATGGGCCACACGGATTTGTATCCTTTTGTAATTACGTCGGAAGTGATGAAAAAGTTGAGTTTTATACACAAAGTTTGTTATGCGAGTAGGGTTTGATGGATTTTAGGTGATAAAAGAAGTAATTTTTAATTAAGTTCTTCTATTCTTAAAAATTTAGTTATAGATTTAGGCTAATTTACAGAGCTACATTTTTAAGGTTTAGCTTGAAAGTAGTTTAATTAACTATGATGTATTATGAAAACTTTTAGCACTAGCATTATTATGGTTTTACTGCTTTCAGCATGTACTCCGCCTAAAAGCGCAACAGTGCATATTGCAATTAAAAACTTTAAAGGGTCAATCAGTGTATCTGACCCAGAATTGCGATATGATATGACGAAAAATAAATTTACCACACTCAATTTAAATACAAACGGGTCAGCATCTTACACGGTAGTTACTAATAAGCCAATTTATCTTGTTTTACATCCTTTAACCAATAGTTTTATTAAATGGTCTCTTTTCTTATGGCCTGGAGATGAGCTTTTCTTAACGGCTGATTTTGCAAAGAAAGACAATCAGGTAACAGTAACAGGTAAGGGAAGCAACAATAACCAGCCTAAAATTTTTGCCTTGACGAATTTTGATACGCAACCTTTTAATCGAGATACAACGCCTAAACACATTATCACAGCCCTCAACAACCAATATTTATTAAACAAAATTATATTGACTAACTATGTCAAAGCAAATAAACCTACTGCTGCTTTCATCAAAAATGCTACTGATAATTTAAAATATTTTGTTCCGGCTAACTATTATGCATTTAGTCATAATCATACCCTCTTCAAATCCGAAAAAGAATTAAAACCCTGGCTAAGAATTCAAGACAGCCTATTTGCAACAATAAAACTGAGCAATGATGAGGCCTTAAATGCCTATAATTATACTGAGTTAATTGATAATTTTACGTTCCGTGAAACGGAAGCTCTCGAAATTAAATATCAAAATCAGCCTGCATTGTATTACAAACAATGGTTTCTTACCAATCCTGCCAAAGGCGATAGTGTTTTTAAAAGTTGGTATTTGGGCATTATAACTAAAAAAGTGGTTGACAGATATTTTACTGGCAAAGTTGCTGAATATGCATACGGTCAAGCAATAAAATATAGGTATACATCTCGTGCCGATTATCCGGCCGTTGTTTCAATTTTTAATTACTTTAAAAAAGAATATCCGCATAGTACCTATTTAAAGGAATTTAATGCTCCGGTCGCCGAAGTAGTAAGCAAGCAGCACAAAGGCCTTAGCAG
>CAZZVO010000388.1:2318-2628 GCA_964657505.1 uncultured Mucilaginibacter sp. | reverse complement strand
ACATACAGCTCGGATATCGCAGCCAACAACCAGGCGACCGGTGAAACCACAAACTCATTAAAAGTAATTACCTCAGGCGTTGGCGGCAACGTGACGCACGATTTGATCAACGAATATGAGACCAACGATCCGCGCATGGCTTTCTCCGTAAAATACGCTAATAATGCGGCGGTAAAAGATTGGTATATCACCAAATTCAGGGACGTAAGCGCCGCCGCCGGTAATTTAGGTTACGGCGGAAATGACTGGAATTTAATGCGTTATGCCGATGTGATTTTGATGCTGGCCGAGGTAAATATGTATTTAGGCG
>CAZZVO010000388.1:0-2308 GCA_964657505.1 uncultured Mucilaginibacter sp. | reverse complement strand
ACGCAACTGCAATTCAATATTTGGATATGGTTAGAACCCGCGCCGGAATGCCAACGTATGCCGCTTCCATAACCAATGCTTCTTTTAGCAGCAAATTTCCAACGTTAAAATTAGCCATTTTGCACGAACGCCGCGTGGAACTGGCTTTCGAACACCACCGCTGGTTTGATTTGCTCCGTTTTTTTACTACGGATGAATTGGTTACTTATTTCCGTAGTAAAAACCAGGCCGACTTTGGCGCCGCGCAGCTTTCTAACTTCAGCACCAAAGACCGCTATTACCCAATTCCGTTTGATGAATACAAACTTGACCCGGTAAAAATGTATCAGAATCCGGGTTATTAAAAATACAATTGTTCATGTTGAAAGAGGAGGGAAGTGTTTTCCTCCTCTTTTTTTATTTCTGCCTAAAAAAACCTCACTTCCCGATACTTCTTTTATCGGTATAAATCTTTTATCGGTTGGAAAAGTATTCGTTTTAAGGCTGGGTTTTTATTCAATTTTAGAATGTTTCTTTGTATCGTTCATAGCTAAGTACATTACCAATGATACCAGAATGCAAGCCGTAACATACCAGTAAAACCATTCCTGGTGCCCGTTTTTTTTAAACTGCAAAGCGATGTATTCGGCAGAACCGCCAAAGATTGATACGGCAATAGCGTAAGGAAAACCAACTCCAAGGGCACGGATATCTGCCGGAAAAAGCTCGGCCTTAACAACCGCGTTGATGGACGTGTAGCCGGACGTTATAACGAGTGCTGCCATGATCAATAAAAAAGCAGTGTCGAAGTTTTTTGTATGGCCAAGCCCTAATAAAATTGGTATGGTAAACAAAGTACCGCATACCCCGAAAGCTATGAGCAAAGGTTTGCGGCCAAGTTGATCAGAAAGATAGCCAAACAAGGGTTGTATCAGCATAAAAACAGTTAGGGTGAGTATGGAGATGAGCGTAGCCTCCGAATTACTAAACCCAGAAGTGTTCACCAGAAATTTTTGCATGTAGGTAGTGAAGGTATAAAAAGCTACAGTTCCGCCGATGGTTAAACCTATCACCGTAAAAACAGCTTTGGGATGCCGCGCCAGTTCTTTCAAAGTTCCCCGTGTGGCCGATAGCGTTTTTTCGTTAATAAAAGTTGCGGATTCCTGCAAACTGCGCCTCAAGTACATCACAGTCACGGCAAGTACGGCACCAATAGCAAATGGGATGCGCCAGCCCCAGGCGTGCAACTGCTGCTCGCTGAGAAAAAAGTGCTGCAGCAATATCAGCACGGCCAAGGCTATTAACTGGCCCATAATCAGCGTTACGTATTGAAAGCTGGAATAAAAGCCGCGGCGGTTTTTGGTAGCCATTTCACTAAGGTACGTGGCACTGGTACCATATTCGCCGCCAACGCTTAACCCTTGTACCATTCGCGCCAATATCAAAACAACGGGTGCCGCAATGCCAATCTGTTTGTAACCGGGCACAATGGCAATCATCAGCGAACCAACACTCATCAACATAACCGATAAGGTAAGTGCTTTTTTCCGGCCTTTTTTATCGGCGTAAGTTCCCATCACCCAGCCGCCGATCGGCCGCATTAAAAATCCGATAGCAAATATGCCCGATGTGTTTAGAAGCTGTGCAAGCTGCTCGCCTTTTGGAAAAAATGCCCCTGCGAAATATAAAGAGAAGGCCGAGTACACATACCAATCGTACCACTCTACTAAATTGCCCAAAGAACCGCCAATAATAGACTTAATTCGGTAAGCGGTTACCTTAGCTGGTAGGGTTTTTTCTGGCATAAGGCAATTAACGATTTTTAAATTGAAGATTAAACTATAAGGATTCGATTGTAACAGTAAGCAAACGAACTTCAACAAAAACTAAATGTTTCAGTAATAATCTACAATCTTTAAAGCCAAACGTTTATCTTTTAAAAATCGGCCTTAAAATCTCTAATGTTTGAGTGCGCAACAAAAATTTTCTTTTTTCTTTAAAGAAACGCGTGTGGTAGAATTTGCGCCACGCCTAATGCCGCGGCAAATTGATTTTTGCGGCCATTGTTGGTTTCGGTTATACTAAACTCGAAGCCTGGCGGTATGCTATGATTGTTCCGGGCACGATGATGTTGATCATGACTTTTTTATACTGGAAATACACAAAAGATACCCCGGATGGAAACTTTGATGAAATTGGGCATGTAAAAACAGCATCGGCCAAAACCGATTGGTCTATTTTGGGCGACTGGCGCGTTTGGGCTTTAACTTTAGTTTATGCCATGTCTTTCGGGATGGAAATTACATTCGATAATGTGGCTTCCCTGCAC
>CAZZVO010000387.1:0-2684 GCA_964657505.1 uncultured Mucilaginibacter sp. | reverse complement strand
ACGCCATCTGCTTTAATGCTGTACTCGGCGAAAGTGCAGCTACAGCCTTTTTCAAAAAATTGCGGGAAAGCAGCAATCTCATACCATTTACCTAAGTATTTGCTGAGGTCGACGTTTTTTACGGTTTCTAATGGTTTATCCTGCGCACATGAAACCAAGGTGGCTAAACCAACTAATATCGAAACTGCGATTATTTTTTTCTTCATGATAAGTTTTTGTCATTTCGTCCAAAGGGAGAAATCTTATTTCAACAAAAAACAAAATTTAGGCTGATAAAAGAAGCATATAATCTTGCGAAGAAGAAGATTTCTCACTTTGGTTAAAATAACAGCAAACGACACAAAACCTTACAAAGCACCTTCGGCAAAAGTATTTCCCTGTTTAATATCGCCGGTTTCGTAGCCTTTTTTAAACCAGTACATGCGTTGGGCCGATGTGCCGTGCGTAAAAGAATCCGGCGAAACATGGCCGGTTGATTCCTGCTGCAAACGGTCATCACCGATAGCATTTGCAGCAGTTAAAGCAGATTCGATATCACCAGGTTCAATTACGCTTTGATTATCTTTATTTTTCATTTGTGCTTCGTAATGCGCCCAAACACCCGCATAAAAATCAGCCTGCAACTCTAATTTAACAGACATTTTGTTGTAGTCCGTTTCGCTCATTTGCTGGCGCATCTGATCCATTTTGGCAGAAACACCAAGTAAATTTTGGACGTGATGGCCAACTTCGTGCGCAATTACATAAGCTTTTGCAAAATCACCGCCCGCATGAAAACGGTTGCTCAGCTCATCAAAAAAACCAAAATCGAGGTAAACTTTACGGTCTGCCGGACAGTAAAACGGCCCTGTTGCAGAACTGGCCATGCCGCAACCCGATGCATCAACTTCGTTTTGAAAATGTACCAGTTTCGGTTTTTCAAATGTTTTACCCATATCGGCAAAAAGTTTAATCCAAGTGGTATCAACGTCTTTCAAAATAACTCTTGCAAAATGCAAGTTGGTACTATCACTTTGGCTCAATTGCGATGGTGCTGCAGATTGTTGTGTGGTTTGCTGCTGATCTCCGCCAACCTGATTCAGTAATTGTGTAGGATTATAACCGGTAAACAGATAGATCACAAAACCAACAATACCAATAATCCCGCCGCCTACACCTAATCCTCGGCCACCGCCGCCACCAGATCCGCCATCTTCAACATCATTGCTTTCGTCTCGTCCTAACCAACGCATAATTTTATTTTTTTAAGTTGAAATTCGTTAACAATGATATTAATTTTCAGTTTGATTTTGGATATGCTTCTTTTATCGATATAAAATTAGTGCGATAAAAGAAGCATGCCAGATTATGTGATAGTAATTTCTCCGCGTAAGTTCGTTTCAACCAAACGTGCAATTTCGGACGGGTCTTCATATCTGCCTAAAAGGTACATTAGTTTGGTTACTGCAGATTCAAACGTCATGTCGTAACCGCTTAAAACGCCCATATCTTTTAACTGTTTGCTGGTCTCGTATCGGCCTAACTCCACCGTGCCCACTTTACATTGCGAAATATCCAGGATGATTTTGCCTTTTTTAATTGCTTTTTTTAAGGATTTGATAAACCATTCATCTGTGGTAGTATTGCCTGCGCCAAAAGTTTCCATCACAAAAGCTTTGGCATCGGCTTTTAAAATACTTTCTACGGTTTTTTGGCTGATGCCGGGATACAATTTAAGCACTGCAATATCTGTGTACATGTTTTTATGCACCTGGAAAGGTTGTTCGGCAGTTGGCAAAATAAAAGCTTCGTTAAAGCTGAGGTGCACGCCAGCCTCGGCCAAAACCGGGTAATTGGGCGAGCGGAAAGCCTCGAATTTGGAAGAATTATATTTGAACGAACGGTTGCCGCGGAACAATTGCGAATCGAAATAGATACAAACTTCGGGCACCAATGCTTTGCCGTCTTTTTGCGAAGTAGCAATTTCCAGCGAGGTGATCAGGTTTTCCTTCGCATCAGTCCGAACCTGGCTAATCGGCAATTGAGAACCTGTTAAAATTACTGGTTTGGTCAATCCTTCAAGCATAAAACTCAAGGCGGAAGCGGTAAAAGCCATGGTATCAGATCCGTGGAGGATTACAAAACCATCGTAATCCTGGTAATTTTTTTCGATGAGCGAACCTATTTCAACCCAAACGGAGGGTTTCATGTTGGAAGAATCTATGATCGGGTCGAAAGAATGAACGTTTAAGCGATAATTAAGCCGTGCAAGTTCTGGTACATTAAGGATGATCTGGTTAAAATCAAAAGGGCGTAGCATTTGAGTTATCGGATCGTTAACCATCCCGATGGTTCCGCCTGTATAAATGATGAGGATGTTCGTCATAAAAAAAGCGTTGACTCGATAATTATTGATCTAAATTTAATTTTTTTCACCTAAACCCCAAAAACTTTTTCTGAGTTGCGGGTAGTTGTTTCGGCTATTATTTCTATTGGTAGCTGGTGCAAATCGGCTACTTTCTGTGCAATATAAGTTAAATAACTGCTTTCATTGGGTTTTCCTCTAAACGGGACTGGCGGTAAATAAGGCGAATCTGTTTCTAAAACCAAATATTCCGGGTTGATTTGCTGCACTACTTTATCTAAACCGGCATTTTTATAGGTAACTACGCCGCCAATCCCCAAGTAAAAATCGAGTTCTATGA
>CAZZVO010000386.1:0-2686 GCA_964657505.1 uncultured Mucilaginibacter sp. | reverse complement strand
CTTTTACGGAGATTGACCGTTCCATCAGCTTTGGCGGTACTTTAACAGGAACTTCCTGGAACCGAAAAACCGATGAAGTTGGTTTAGCTTTTGTTGGAAATGGGATTTCCGCAGCGCACCGCGATTACCTGGCCGCCGGTGGTTACGGTTTTATTATTGGTGATGGTGCCTTAAATTACTCGCCGGAATTGATTGCCGAATTGTACTACAAAGTGAACGCTTATAAAAACATGGTTTACTTAACGCCTGATTATCAGTTTATCGTTAATCCGGCGTATAATGCTGATCGTGGACCGGTGCATGTTTTTTCTTTACGCGCGCATGTAGAGTTTTAACGTGTAAAAGCTAAATATCCAAAATAAAGCAGCATAAAAGCAGCACTGATAAAATTCATCAGCATGGCGTTTTTGTAGTTTGCTGCCGATACTGTTTTTATCACCCTAAAAAACCAGTAATTAAAAAACAAAAAAATAGGGAAAGAGCACGCCAGGAAAATATAGAAGTTTTTCATCTCGCCCAAATTGTGCCAGTAAAAGAAGCTTAAAACGATACCGGCCGCAAACACAATCCCCGAAAAAATAAAAGAACCTTTGTAACCGAGCATTAAACTCAGCGTAAAATCGCCGCGCTTGCTGTCTTCTTCATGCTGATAAATTTGTGTGAGCGGATACGAAGCACCGATCAAACAAGAACAAATTCCGCCAGCTATTAATATTTCAGGATTGTAGCCCATAAAAAGCAAAATCGGGCCAGCTAAGCCACCATAAATTGCCCAATACATAAACGCGCCTTGGAAAAAGAAAACGGTGAGGAAACTAATCACCGGATATTTTTTTAACCGCGTTACCGGATGGCTGTACAGTTTCGACATTACGCCATAGATTAAAACTGCAAACGCAAACCAAACACTAATCAACAAACCCAATAAAAAGGCCAGCACTTCCATCAAAACAGAAACATAATACAAGCTTTTATCAACGGCTGGCGGTTTTTCTAACAACCCAATGCTGCCTTCGTCTTTATCAAAATAACTGTTGTAACCGTTTGTAGCCGGAATGGCGAGTACGTACCAAATTACAAAAATAACGATCGCCCTAAAAGCAGGAACATAACCCGCCTGACTGTAAGCAAACAAATAAACCGGCAGCAAAAAAACAGAAAACACAAAACGCAGGTGTACCAGGGCAGATCGGCTTACAATCATGAATTAGTAAGTTTTATTTGCTAATGTAATAATACCTCGCGATTTTGGTTGAGGTAACAAACAAACACAAAATATGAAACGCATTTTCCTTCAACTGCTGTTGGCCGCATTTTTTATGCCGATGGCTTTTGCACAAGGTGGACAGAAAGTAACATCTTCTGCCATCACTTTCAAAATTAAAAATATGGGCATTAACACCGAAGGCAAGTTTGGCGGGTTAAAAGCAACCATCATTTTTGATAAAGATAACCTGGACAAAAGCAGCATCGAAGCTTCTGTAGATACAAAAACCCTTGATTCTGATAACAGCCTGCGCGACAACCATCTGAAAAAAGAAGAATATTTTGACGTGGAGAAATACCCGGAAATCACCATGAAATCTGTTTTGCTCAATCACCAAAAAGGCGAAAACTACAGCGGTATTTTCGACGTAACTATCAAAGGTAAAACCAAACGCATCAAAATCCCTTTCACCTATATAGAAAACGGCAACAACAATTCGTTTAAAGGCAATTTCACTATTAGCCGTTCCGATTTCGATATCGGCGGCAAAAGTATGATTTTGGCCAACGATGCGCAGGTTGCCATAACTGTAGAAACCATCAAATAGCCGCGCCTTAATTTTATGAGTAGTTGTATCAGTGCCATCGGGATCGCCAATCCACAGTACCGCATTTCGCAATCTGCCATAAACGGTTTTATGGAAAAGGCTTTTGGGCTGAATGAAAACGATGCACTGCGGCTCAAAAAAATTTACGATCATAGCGCAATTGCTGCACGCTACTCTGTAATCCCCGATTTTGGTTTTGGTGATTTTGCCGAAAACCAGTTTTTCCCGGCCAACCAAACTTTAGAACCTTTCCCGGATATTAAAAAGCGGATGGAGTTTTACCGCAGGCACGCCATCAACATTGCTGCACAAGCTGCGGAAAATTGCCTTTCTAACTTCGATGCTTCTTTTACCGGCAAAATTTCGCATTTAATTACAGTTAGTTGTACCGGCATGTACGCGCCCGGAATTGATATTGATCTGATCGAAAAATTAAATTTAAGCCGAAGCACCGAGCGTACCTGCATTAATTTTATGGGTTGTTACGGCAGCATCAATGCGTTAAAAGCGGCCAATTATATTTGTTTGGCAAACCCGGAAGCCAAAGTTTTAATCGTTTCGGTGGAGTTATGCACGTTGCATTTTCAGAAAGAAAACACGTTGGAAAATTGGGTTGCCAATTCCCTTTTTTCGGATGGCGCAGCGGCGGCAATTATTGAAAACACCGATAAAAGAAGCCTTTCAAAATCTTGTTTAACGTTAGAAAGTTTTTACGCAGAATACATCTACGAAGCTAAAAACGACATGAACTGGCTGATTGGCAATTTAGGTTTTGAGATGAAACTAACGGCCAAAGTTTCTAAACAGATACAAAAAAACATCCGTTCAGTTGCCGAAAAAGGCTTGCAAAAAGCAGGTTTAAGTTTGGAGGA
>CAZZVO010000385.1:0-2717 GCA_964657505.1 uncultured Mucilaginibacter sp. | reverse complement strand
TGCCACAGACATCCCCGATGGCGTCTGGGTGGGAACCGAGGAAGAACTACAAAATATCAATATACCAAAAGTGGTTTTGAACAATCGGTCTGAAGCGGTTTATTTTTCCCGTTCTGTTATTCCTTTTTTACGAGGGCTGGAAATGGGAAACTGGCTTCAAAACCACACTTTTTATAAGCACATCGGCATTTATGGTTATCGTTCCAGCACTTTGCATGAGATTACCAAACTACCAGTTTCAGCCTTAGAAAAAGCAGAAAGCTTAGAGCAATTGCGTTGGATTGAGAATGGTTACCGCATTAAAGTTGCGGTAACAGAACTGGAAACGTTGGCAGTTGACACGCCTGCAGATTTGGAAAATTTACTGAAAAAATATCCCGCCAACCACTAATCTAAGCCGTTTACAGTTTCGATAGCATCGTTAATGTTGTTGTTTAAGTGGGAAACGCTGTCGTAAAAACCTGCACTGTTGTCGGTGTCATCGTGGATATCTAAAATTTTAGAATCGCTTTCTGTTGACGTTTTATTATAAGATGCAGAAATATCCTTGAATTTATCCGCATTGAAAGTCAATAGTTTAGTGAGCATCGCCTCAAACTCTTGTCCGTAATGCCACAACAAATTTGCATTTTCTGTATCGTAAACTTTCAAGGCGGCAACTTTGCTGTGTAGCACAGATAATTCTTCTAATAATTGGTCTTTCATTTCTAATTTAGGTTGATACCAAATATCAAAATTAATCGTCAAATACAGCCAACAATCAGATGAAATTTTTTGACAGAATCAACGCAGATAAATAACGACGTTTCTTTTACAATCCAATCAAATACAAATCCCTAAAATTGTATTTCAAAACCTTTAGGACTTAAGCCGCTAAGCTAATTTAATGGAGCAGGAATTTTACCAGCATTTATTTGATAAAAGGCAAGGAACAGACATTGTGCCTTCCAACCAGGAAATTGCAGATTGGGCTTTAAACTTAATCAGTTTGCTTTTTCCCGAAAAATCCGAACGCACTTTTATCGATATTTATGCCTTAAAAGAAGCATTTGCAGTTTCAGAAAAGCAGCTTTTTAAGATGATGGAAGCAACCGGCGCCTGCCAACATTGCGATAATAAACAAATTGCTGCGGCTTTTTTTGATACTGTTCCGGAACTTTACCGTGTTTTAAATACCGATATCGAGGCCATTTTTAACAACGATCCAGCAGCGCGGAGTCGTTTTGAAGTAATCCGCAGTTATCCTGGTTTTACAGCGGTTTCTTTTTACCGAATTGCACACGCTTTGTTGGAGATGAATGTGCCGTTACTGCCGAGAATTTTGACAGAATATGTGCATGCCAGAACTGGAATTGATATTCATCCCGGTGCGATTGTCGGTGAATATTTGCACATCGATCACGGCACCGGAATTGTTATTGGCGAAACTTGCATCCTCGGCAACAACATTAAATTGTATCAGGGCGTTACGTTGGGCGCGTTAAGTGTGGATAAAAGTATGGCCGATATAAAACGGCACCCAACGATTGAAGATGGAGTGGTAATTTATTCGGGCGCAACGATTTTGGGTGGCGATACAGTCATCGGCAAAAACAGCATTATTGGCGGTAACGTTTGGCTCACCAAAAGCGTTCCGCCAGGTTCTGTGGTTTATCATAAACCGAGCATTACAGTCGCCCAAACCACTACATAATTTAGTACGATAAAAGAAGCATCATGGCCGGAATTATAGATTTGATCGGGAATACGCCGTTGGTTGAAATTACCAGGCTCAACCCAAACCCAAACGTGCAAATTTTTGCAAAATTAGAAGGGAATAATCCGGGCGGAAGTGTGAAAGACCGCGCCGCTTTAAACATGATTAAAAGTGCATTGGAACGCGGGGAAATTAAAGCCGGAACCAAATTAATCGAAGCCACCAGCGGCAACACTGGCATTGCTTTAGCCATGATTGCGCGTTTGTTTGATTTGGAAATAGAACTCGTGCTTCCCTCCAACTCCACTAAAGAACGCGTTTTAACGATGGAAGCTTTTGGCGCAAAAGTTACTTTGTTAGACGGAATTGAAGCTTGTCGGGATTACGCCGTAGAAAAAGCAGCAAGCGGCGGTTATTTTATGCTAAACCAATTTGCGAACAAGGATAATTATCTGGCGCATTATAAAACAACCGGACCAGAAATTTGGCGCGATACCAACGAAAAAGTCACCCATTTTGTAAGTGCGATGGGTACAACAGGTTCTATTATGGGCAATTCAATGTTTTTGAAGGAACAGAACCCAAACGTACAAATTGTCGGTTGTCAGCCAACGGAAGAATCTTCTATTCCCGGAATACGGCGTTGGCCAGCAGCTTATCTGCCTGAGATTTTTGATGCCAAACGTGTTGACCGGATTATGGATGTTTCTCAAGCTGATGCAACAGAAATGACACGAAAACTGGCCAGAACTGAAGGTATTTTTGCCGGAATGAGCAGCGGAGGCGCGTTAACCGTAGCGTTAAAAATAGCAAAAGAATTAGAATCTGGATTGATCGTGTTTATCGCTTGCGACCGCGGCGACCGCTATTTAAGCAGCGATTTGTTTGGATGAGAATCAGGTTTGAGGTAAGAGGCTTGAGGTGCGAGGTGAAAGGCATACCTCAAACCCCAAACCCCATACCTCTCCGCAATACTGTTTTTATCGACATAAAATTTAGGGCATAAAAAAAGCATCCTGCA
>CAZZVO010000384.1:0-2718 GCA_964657505.1 uncultured Mucilaginibacter sp. | reverse complement strand
TCGCCTTTAAAACTGAAGTAATTGACTGTACCTAAATACCGGTTTTGATCCTGATTATCATTAATGGCAGAAGGACTGGTCGGACTGCTACTGCTACTTTCCGAAGGTAAGGCATCGCGCCCGACACCGGCAGTTGCTTGTAAAGAATAACCCACGTTTCTATCCTTACGGATCACAATGTTCATAATCTTATCCGGCTCGCCGGTTTTAACACCGGTTAAATTAGCTTGATCACCGTAATCATCGATCATCTGGATACTTTCAATCACATCCGCAGGTAAGTTTTTGGTAACCGATTGCACATCCCCGCCCATAAAATCTTTACCGTTGATCCTTACTTTGGTAACCTGCTTTCCCTGTGCAGTCACGTTTCCGTTTGCATCAACATCTACGCCCGGCAGTTTTTTGATCATATCTTCCGTGGGTGCATTTGGCCTTACCTTATATGCACCTGCACTAAACTCAACTGTATCTTCCTTAATTTTTACCGGGTTAATCCCAACAATGGTTACTCCTTTTAGCTGGTTAAGTGCTACCTTCATTTTAATAATGCCTACGTTGATGTTAGCGACGCTCTGATCGTGGATGAAGTGACGGTTAATTGGCGAAAACCCAATCAAGTCAATGGATAAACTAAACACTGCTGATTTTACTTTCGGAAACAAAAAAGAGCCATCCATATTGGCAGAAGTAGCCAAAGTATCTGATCCGGAAACTAATTTCACGCTTGTACCAGGCAAAGAAGCACCAGTTGTATCCTGGATTATGCCACGCACCTCATGCAGTGTTTGCGCTTTCAAAAAGCCCGCCGTAAACAGAAGTACGGATAGGCAAAGTAAGGTTTTCTTCATATAAATCTTGGTGAAAATAAATCACGAATATTGTCGTTAGCAGCAAGTTGACAGCGCAAAATCGGAAAAGTTTGATCAAGCTTAACCCAAGTAGCTGTAACATTCGTGTGATTGTTACTTTTACGGTTATTTACAGCTAAAAACCAACCCGTCAGCTCCTTTAATTGTTGTAACAATTTAATGGTAACCTTTACTATCAGGACTTTAACCAGTGCACTTCTACCCTTATTTGTAATTTAAGGTTCGATAAATATCACCTAAACAAAAAATCGGATTTATTTTGCCTGAGAAAAAGCAATGCTTCTTTTAGCCTTACTTTTCTTTTATTCAAGCAAAATACTTTTACAACAAAAATCCCGGATGTGGCTTTTAAATTAAACCACATCCGGGATTCGGAAAACAACAGGTTTTGATTAAGCCTGCTGAATATTATCGTTTATTTCTGCTGATTTTTCTTTTACTTTAGATTTTGCCTGATCAACCGCTTCGTCTTTGTAAGCTTCGGCCTGGTCTTTATAACCTTTCAAATCATCTGCTTTTTCTTTCACTTTTGATTTAACCTGATCAACCACTTCATCTTTATAAGCCGATGCCTGGTCTTTATAATTGTTCAGTTCTTCTTCGCCAGCTTTTACTTTTTCTTTAATGGTATCCCAGCTTGTTGTAGCTGTTTCCACAAGCGAATTGCGGGTTTCTTCGCCTGCATCTGGTGCAAACAATATACCTAAAGCAGCGCCAACGGCTGTTCCTAACAGAAATACGCCTAACGTTTCGACAGAACTTTTCATAATTCTTAATTTTTTATGGTTAATTTTCACATTAACACCGGGTTAACCCAATAGTTTTCATTTTTATGCAGATTAAAACGAATACTGTTTTTATCGGCATAAAAGAAGTATCAAACTCCTGGTTTTGTTGAAGAATTTTGGCAATTATTTGCAGAATAAAAGAGATTTCAGCAATAAATCAACCCTGATAAATCAAATTATTTTTTGCCAAATGCAGTTAAACCGCTTTGCAAAAATTCACTGTAAGTTTTTGAGTTGTAATCTGCACCTTGTGGCGGAACAAGTAAATTTCCGTCATCATCCAGCAAAACGTAAAAAGGCTGCGAGTTAGCTTTAAACCTCGAAGCTTGCAATTCGCTCCATTTATTACCAATCGTGCGGATCTTTTTACCTTGCGCCGTTACAGTTTGTTCCGAAGGTTGTAAATCGGTTTTGTCGTCCACGTACAATTGCAGCAGCACAAAATCATTGCTAATTTGGTTATAAACCGTTTTATCCGTCCAAACGCTAGCTTCCATTTTACGACAATTTACGCAAGCATGTCCGGTAAAATCAATCATTACCGGTTTGTGGTTTTTCTTTGCGTAAGCAAGTGCTTCGTCATAATCAAAAAAAGCGTTTAAGGCCAAAGGAGCTTTAAATATAGACGCGTATTTATGCGGCGCTTCGTTATTGTTTTGGGTTGAATTGGATTGATGGTTTCCGCTGATACTTGGCGTGTACAAATCAAAGTCCTGCGTTTGCAACGGAGGCAAAAAAGCAGAAATCGATTTTAAAGGTGCGCCCCATAATCCCGGAACCATATAAACGGTAAAAGCAAGCACGATAATAGCCAAAAACAGGCGCGGAATCGTAAGATATTCTACCGGAGAATCATGCGAAAATTTGAGTTTTCCAAGGAGATAGATTCCCATCAAACCAAAAATAACAATCCATAGGACTAAGAAGATTTCGCGGTCGAACCATTCCCAATGATAAGCTAAATCTACGTTTGATAGAAATTTCAAAGCCAAAGCCACTTCCAGAAACCCTAAAACAACTTTTACACTGTTTAGCCAGCCGCCAGATTTTGGCAGCGA
>CAZZVO010000383.1:0-2718 GCA_964657505.1 uncultured Mucilaginibacter sp. | reverse complement strand
AAAAGTAACTTGGAAGCATCTTCCACATTAACCAAAGCGCGGGCATGTCCCATCGAAATTTTTCCGTCGCGGATGGAAGATTGCACTACTGGCGGCAATTTCAACAAGCGCAAATAATTGGTAACAGTCGAACGGTTTTTACTCACACGGTCGCCCAATTCTTCCTGTTTCAGGTTGCATTCGTCGATCATCCTCTGAAAACTCAAAGCCATTTCTATAGCGTTCAGGTTTTCCCGCTGAATATTTTCGATCAAAGCCATTTCCAGCATTTGCTGATCGTTGGCTGTGCGCACATACGCCGGGATTTCTATCAATCCTGCTATTTTACAAGCCCGTAATCGCCGCTCGCCCGAAATTAACTGGTAAGAACGTGCACCGATTTTGCGCACCGTAACCGGTTGGATCAAACCTTGCACGCGGATAGAATCGGCCAGTTCCTGCAAAGCTTGCTGGTCAAATTCTGTTCGCGGCTGGAAAGGGTTTACTTCAATCTCACTAATTTTAACAGCGTTAACAGCTTTTAAACCTTCTGTTTCTAAATTAACTGTGCTTGGCTCTGCCGTGCTTTTCCCGTTTGTTCCGTTTACATGCACAGAATCATTCAGCAATGCACTCAAGCCTCTTCCCAAAGCATTTCTTTTATCTGCACTCATCCTTTTATGCCTACTTTTTTCAGGTTAACTTCTTCGTCTTTCACCATGCCATTATTACGCAAAATTTCGCGGGCAAGGTTGAGGTAGTTGATCGCACCCTTGCAAGTAGCATCGTGCATGATGACCGACATGCCAAAACTTGGTGCCTCGCTTAAACGCGTGTTCCGCTGGATGATCGTTTTAAAAACCAGGTTCTCGAAATGCGTACGCACTTCTTCAACCACTTGGTTTGATAAACGCAGCCGAACGTCGTACATCGTCAGCAAAATACCTTCAATATCCAATTCCGGGTTTAAACGGTTTTGTACAATTTTTATAGTGTTGAGCAGTTTTCCCAATCCTTCCAAAGCAAAATATTCACATTGAACGGGAATGATTACAGAATTTGCAGCCGTTAAAGCATTAATCGTAATTAAACCCAGCGACGGCGAGCAATCTACAATCACAAAATCGTACTGGTCTTTGATCTTTTCCAGCACGGCTTTCATCTTGTATTCGCGGTTGGTTAGGTTGATCATCTCGATCTCCGCCCCTACCAAATCAATATGTGCAGGCAGCAAATCCAGGTTTGGCGTTTCCGTTTTTTGAATGGCATCTGCCGGTTCTACATCATTAATAATGCACTCGTAAATACTGTTTTTGATCGTCCGCGGATCAAAACCGATACCAGATGTTGCGTTTGCCTGCGGATCTGCATCTACTAGCAAAGTTTTATATTCTAACACCGCTAAACTTGCTGCCAGGTTAATTGACGAAGTGGTTTTCCCCACACCGCCTTTCTGGTTAGCCAACGCGATTATTTTACTCATTATCAGTCCTCAGTATAGTTTGGAAAGTAAATTTTATGCTGATAAAAGAAGCAGCCTCACCCCAGCCCTCTCCGAAAGAGAGGGAGTTGTAATGCTTCTTTTATGCACAGTTTTTACTTGTTATTTAATGGTGCAAGATACCTACAATTTTACAATAAGTATCCAATCAGGTTTTCCACATATTAACATCGTCGGGGATAATAAATTGTATCCCACAAAAGCAAAATACCATTTGTTTTCTGTGTGATAAACCTCCGATCCTTTAAACTATTCGGCAAAAGCAATGTTAGGCTTAAAATTTATACCGATATTGATCTTTGTTATTCAAAGTCCAAATATTCCAATTAATTCTATCACCTAAATAATTATCGCCCATGCTTACCATTATTGCCGGCACCAACAGAGCTGGCAGCAGCACTCTAAAATTGGCTGTTTACTATCAAAAAAAACTAACTGAAAAAGGTGTTGAAGCAAAAATATTATCGTTGGAAGAACTGCCCGAAAACCTTTTGAAATCAGACCTTTACGGCAAAAGAAGCGAAGGTTTTAAGCCGATGCAGGAACAAATCTCAGCTTCAGAAAAATTCATATTCATCATCCCGGAATACAACGGAAGCTTTCCCGGCGCATTAAAAGTTTTTATCGATGCTTGTGATTTCCCTGCCAGTTTTTACGATAAAAAAGCAGCTTTGATCGGTATTTCTTCCGGCAAATACGGCAACATCCGTGGCGTTGACCATTTTACCGGCGTATGCAATTATCTAAACATGCACGTACTTTCGCTTAAATTGCACATTCCTTTTATCCGGAAAGAAATTAATGCCGATGGAGATTTAACAGAAGCAGATACCATCCAATTTACCAATGAGCAAATGGATAGGTTTTTGAAATTTTAAGTTGAAGCTTTTATTTTCCATTGATTAATCTTGCTACCGCAAACGCAGCAGCAGCAGCCAAAGCACCAATTACCACTACTTTTACGGCACCCGAAAAAGGAGGCTGACCGGTAACTTTACTTTTAAAATACCCAAAAACAAACAAGCAAAGAATAGTTACCGCACAGGAATAATATAACGCGATGCCAGATTGGTTGATGAAAAAATAAGGCGACAGCGGGATAATGCCGCCAACAATATACGAAAGCCCAATGGTTAAAGCGCTTTGGCTCGCCCTGTTGGCTTCCGGTTTTTCTAAGCCGAGCTCGTAGCGCATCATAAAATCTACCCATTTGTCGGTGTCTTTCGCCATTTCATCTG
>CAZZVO010000382.1:0-2731 GCA_964657505.1 uncultured Mucilaginibacter sp. | reverse complement strand
CATCTTGATAACTTGTTGATAAAAAAGAATACGGCCCGTTTCCCTTAGCAAAAAGAGGATAAGTTTTAAACAAGGCGAAACAGCGTTTCATTAATCCTTATTTTAGTTTCAGTAAAAAATATATCATTCTACTTATTCGCTGCCAGCAACAGTGTAAATATTTTAAGCTAACTGAAATTTATAAACATTATCAAACAGCATTACAATGGAACTTTTGATTGAATATAAAGCAGAAAAACAACATTCTTTAGTTGAAGAGTTGACCACTTCGAAAGAGAGAATCATGTGTACAATTGGAAGGGATTTTTACAAGTCGGTTGCCAATATTAACGGCTTGATTTCTTTGTTAAATGATGGTTCTGCTGCCGATCCAGACTTTAAACAAATTCATAGTTATTTATCCAAAGAAGCATCAAAGCTGCAAAGTATGGTTAAAGAAATTTGCGCTTAACAAATAATTTTGCCACAATTGTTATGATTGAATTCTATCAACCACAACATTAAGCGACTAAGTTTTATAATAGAAAATAGGTGCTAAAAGAAGTATCAAACGCAAAAAAGCCAGAACGTAAATTCTGGCTTTTTTGTGTATGTCACAAAGTTTTTATTCTGATTGTGCTTCTGTTTCGGTTGCTTCGGAGGCAGCAGTTGCCGGTTCAGCAGTAAATTCCGGACGGTTTTTCAAAATCTCAAACCAGGAAATAATTTTCTTAATATCCGAAGCGTAAACTTTTTCTTCGTCATGGTCTGGTGCTGCTTCCCGAAAGAATGTACGCAGCACTTTTCCATCCGCTTTTTTTGCATCCGGAATAGTTGTAAGCGTTTTCATCCGCTCCAAAACATCAATCAGCTTCAAGTCTTCGTCTTCACCAAAAACCGTAATCTCTTCTAAAGCAGCCAGTTTAGCCGTGTTTAGGTTGACTGCCAGTTTCAGTTTTTGCTCGTCCAGGCTTTCTAAAATAAATCCGGTTTTGCTTTGCGTTAATGCACGCCACAAACCCGGTTTCCCCGAAACGGAAACAATTCCATGTAAATTCATTTTTCTAAGTTTTACGTTATAAGTTTTAAGTGTTACGTTAGATACCGGCTAACCAAAAGGTTTAGGCCAAATACTTAAAACGTAAAACTTGTCACTCGAAACTCTTTAGTCAATCACTTCAATACTTGTAATTTTATCGCCCTGACGAATCTGATCCACCACATCCACATTTTCAACCACTTTACCAAAAACGGTGTGGTTACGGTCTAAATGGGCAGTGTTGGCGCGGCTATGGCAGATAAAAAACTGAGAACCGCCGGTGTTGCGGCCAGCATGTGCCATCGAAAGTACGCCGCGGTCATGATATTGGTTTTCGCCAGTTAGTTCACAATCAATTTTATAACCTGGTCCGCCGCTTCCTGCACGGGAGGCTGTTGCCGGATCTTTAGAAAGCGGATCGCCGGTTTGAACCATAAAATTCGGGATCACGCGGTGAAAGGCAACGCCATCATAAAAGCCTTCTTTTACTAATTTTGTAAAATTTGCCACGGTATTTGGCGCGTCCTGATCGTAAAACTCCACGGTCATGTCGCCCTTTTCTGTTTTAATAATTGCTTTGCTCATTTTTTTGTTTAAGAGGCACAAAGTTAGTATTTTGGTGATAATATCAGATTTTCAAAAATATTTAGGATGAAGTTTGCCAATGCTGTTTTTATCGTACTAATTATTTGTTTGGCCAATTGCGTTTGTAAAGCGGCTTCTATTTTGATACCGATGGACGAAACGCAGCACGACCATCTAAAATCGTACGGCATCGCGTTCTGGGTTTTAAAAAACGGCGAAGAAGTGGATTGGCTGCTTAATTACCGCGGCGGCAGTTTTATGTTGAAGTACGACCAGAAAGCAGAAGCCGAATGCAAGGTTCGAGGTGTGAGCTATGAGGTTTTGGCCGATGCTAAAGTAACTTCTATTTTAACAGAAATTACCGATCCTTCTGCCAATATGGATATGGTGAAATTAGAAAAAGCACCTAAAATGGCCGTTTACTCGCCTAAAACCAAACTGCCTTGGGACGATGCCGTAACGCTGGTTTTATCGTATGCCGAAATCCCTTACACGGTTTTGTACGATGAAGAAATTATTAAAGGCGAACTGCCCAAATACGATTGGCTGCACCTGCACCACGAAGATTTTACCGGCCAATACAGCAAGTTTTACGCAGCCTTCCGCACCGCATCCTGGTACATGGAGGACCAGCAGCGGCAAGAAGCAATGGCGCATCAGTTAGGCTTTAAAAAAGTGTCGCAAATGAAGCTGGAAGTAGCCAAAAATATCCGCGATTTTTGTTCTGGCGGCGGCTTTTTATTTGCCATGTGTTCTGGCACAGATACTTTTGATATTGCTTTGGCTGCCGAAGGGACAGACATTTGCGAACGCATGTTTGACGGCGACCCGGACGACCCAAACGCGCAATCTAAACTCGATTTTACCAAAACGTTTGCTTTCCAGAATTTTAAATTGGATGAAAATCCTTACAGTCACCAGTTTAGCAATATTGATGTTACCGCTACCCGAAGCGTAGAAAAGGCACAGGATTTTTTTACTTTGTTTGATTTTTCGGCCAAATGGGATGTCGTTCCGTCCATGCTCACCCAAAACCATGATAAAGTAATTAAGGGTTTTATGGGCTTGACAACTGCTTTCCGTAAAGAATTGATCAAGCCAGGCGTTTTGATTTTGGGGGAACTGAAG
>CAZZVO010000381.1:0-2756 GCA_964657505.1 uncultured Mucilaginibacter sp. | reverse complement strand
AAAATTTTTATTCTAATTATCATGATTATCAGAAGATTTATTCTTAAAATTAAGCCTACTAGCCGAGGTCAAACCCGCTTAATGAAAGCAAGCTTGACTGCTTCTTCCAGTTTGGCACTTAGATTGATATCAATGGGAATAAGCTTAATTTCAATTCCATTGACTGCAAAGTATTTAGGTGCAGAACGCTTTGGTCTATGGCTGATTTTAAGTACATTTATGGGTTGGGTCAGTGTAATAGATTTTGGTCTAGCCAACAGCTTAAAAAATACCTTGGCAATTGCTGATGGAAAGCAAGATCAAGAAAAAGCTAAAGTAGCTGTATCAAGTATTTTCTGGTTAACAATTAGTATTTCCTTATTTATATGGATAGTGTTTTATCTTGGCTATCCTTGGGTTTCGTGGTCAAAAGTATTTAATGTCTCATCTCCTATTGCCAAAGCTGAAGCTGATTTAGCTGTTATAGTTGTTTTTATTTTAATTTTAGCTCGATTAATACTATCAATACCAGAAAATATTTACCATGCTTATCAAGAAGGATATTTATATAATATTTGGGAGGCGTTTTCAAGCATTATATCTATAGCTGCATTAACCATTGCAATTATCTATAAAGCAAGCTTGCCATTCTTGCTTGCTGCTAGTTTTGGAACTTATCTTCTAGGAAGTCTTTTCTCTGCTATTCATATTTTTATCTGGAGGCGACCTTGGCTCAAACCAAGCCTGACATACTTTAGATGGAATCAAGCATATTTATTGCTCAAGACTGGTTTTCAATTTTGGCTAGCTCAAATTTCAGCTATTCTTCTACTTCAAACAGACTTGATTCTAGTTGCTCAGCTTTTTGGTACTATTGATGTAGCTAAGTATGGCGTTAGTCTCAAGTTATTTGGATTAATTAGCGTAGTTCAAATGACATTTTTATTCCCATTATGGGCAGCATATGCTGAAGCAATTGCTCGAAAAGATTTTAAATGGGTAATCAAAACATTTAAGCATTCTTTTTGGCTGAGTATGATATGGGTTATTACAGCAAGTGGATGTGTAGTGGTCTTTGGTCAGCAAGTTATACAAATGCTAACTAACAAAGATACTGTTCCTGGTATAGATTTATTATTGGCTATGTCTTTAACTACAATTATTACAGGTTTTACACAGCCATTTGCAATGCTTTTAAATGGACTAGGAGAAGTAAAAATACAATTTCTACTAGGTCCGCCTTCCGGGATTATAAATTTAATAGTTTCCGTCATACTAGGTCGTTGGTTAGGTTATGCAGGTATAAGTCTAGGTACTGCTGTGACAATAGCACTGACTTTATTGATATTTGTAAATATTGTCATTAAAAAAATAAATAAACTTGATTTAGAAGCTAATATATTTACATTAAATTAGATATTAATACAATTTAAAATTTCCTTTTTATTAAATTAAATCGTTCTGGTTTTATCCATGTTTTTTATTATTTAACTCCAAGTAAATTCAAATGCTAAATAAAGTTAATTTTGTTTTTTACAGACTCGGCATAAGTTTCAAAAGCTTTATTGAATTTGGAGCGCGAATAGCAAGGTATATAAGCTTTTCAGAACAAGCTGTTGTGCATCCATTTGTAAAACTTTTGGCAGATGCTCAAATTGAAAACTTGGCAAAGAATAAAAATTTAATTTCAATTGGAAAAGATTCAGTTATCAGAGGTCAGTTATTAGTTTTTCCCCACGGAGGGAAAATAGAAATTGGTGATTCTTGTTATATTGGCGAGGGTACACGTATATGGTCTGCTGATTCAATAAAAATTGGCAATCGAGTTTTTATTTCACATAATGTTAATGTTCACGATACAAACTCACACTCTATAGATATGGTTTTAAGATATAAACATTTTCAGGCAATAATGTCGGTAGGTCATCCTACTACTAACGATTTTGATATACAATCAAAGGCGGTTTGTATAGAAGATGATGTATGGATAGGATTCAATTCGACAATCCTCAAAGACGTAAAAGTTGGAAGAGGATCTATAGTAGCTGCCTGTTCAGTTGTCACTAAAGATGTTCCAGAGTTTGTTATTGTTGCTGGAAATCCAGCTCAGGTTGTAAAACACATTAATAAACAAGATTTAAAGCTTAATAAACAAATATTTAATTAATGTGTAAATCATGTTATTATTGAAAAATACTTTTTTTTATATATTAATCAATAGAATTAAGGATTTTGTCTCTAGAATAGGAAATAGATTTTCTCAAAATGTAAAACTTCATCCTTCATCAAAATTTAATTTACTTAAACTTCGTTTAAAACCTAGATGCTCAGTACTTATTGAAGAACAAAGTCAGGTGCTTGGCTCTTTGATATTTGATAGAGAAAACGCCTCTATTTCAATTGGTAAAAGAGTATTTATCACTGGTTCAATTATTGCATCTCAAAATATAGAAATTGGTGATGACGTACTTATTTCATGGGGAACGACAATTGTTGACCATAATTCTCATTCCATATCTTTTTCACATCGTGAAAAAGATGCTGTTGATTGGATGGCAGGAAAAAAGGATTGGACTCATGTAAAAATCGCTCCTGTCAAAATATCTAACAAAGTTTGGATTGGGTTTAACTCGATTATTCTTAAGGGCGTCACGATTGGCGAAGGAGCAGTAATTGGAGCAGGGTCAGTCGTTACAAAAGATGTTCCAGCCTGGACAATCGTTGCTGGTAATCCTGCTCGTGTCATTCGGGAGATTCCAGAAAATGAACGCTAAACT
>CAZZVO010000380.1:0-2761 GCA_964657505.1 uncultured Mucilaginibacter sp. | reverse complement strand
GTTAAAATCAAAAAAAGGCGAAGTATTCAAAGCATTATAAATTGTATTTCCCCCGCTTGTAAAGTAAGGGTTAAGTCCGCTTTGGGTATAGATCAACTGTGTATTTGAGCGTAGGGTAAAACCTTTAAACAGCTCTGTGCCTAAATTTGAAGTCAGGTTCATTCGGGTTACATCCCCTGCACCTCTAATGGCACTTTCTTGTTTGTTGTAAGTGTATCCTATTAAATAATCACTTTTTTCAGACGCACCAGAAATATTCAGCGAGCTGTTTGCCGTGTATGCACTTTTAAATAATTGGGCTAAGTGATCATAATAATGCAAATTCTGGTCGTAAGGTTTATTGCTGATATTTAAAGGGTTTGCCATAGCGCTAACATAAGTTCCGGCAGGGTTTGCCCAAGCCAGGCCACTTATACTGCCGTCAGCATTTAGCGTGATTGGCGCACCGGTAGCGTTAGTGATAACATTATTGGCATCCGTACGGAAAGAGTGTAATTGAGCCTGATGCACATTACCAATATTTAAATAAGAACTCGTAGCAATACTGGTTGAGAAATTAATTCTGGGAGCACCAATTTTACCCTTTTTAGTAAAAACCTGGATAACGCCATTTGCACCTTGCGCTCCATAAATAGTTGCAGCAGCGGCACCTTCAACTACTTCAACCCGGTCTATAATGTTTGGGTCAATAGTGCTTAGGTCTGTACCCGTACCTAATTGTACGCCATCCAACATAATCAAGGGTGTAGTGGCACTTTGTAAAGTATTGATCCCCCGAAGTAAAATATTTGTCTTGGCACCAGGCGTGCCATCTATAGACGAAATTTGAGCACCAGGTATTTTACCTACCAATGCCTGATCAATTGATGCAGTAGGTGTAGCAGGTAAATCTTCGGCCTTAACAGACTGTACGTCTATCCCCAGCTTTCTTTTGCTTGTTGCCACACCAACACCTGTTACCACAACTTCGCTCAGTGCTTTTGCATCTGTTTCCATCATTGCATTTACCACACCCGAAGCTCCAACCTGTTTGGTTTGTGGTTTATAGCTGATGTAGGTAAAAACAAGCACCGCATTATCTGCGGGCACATTAAGGGTGTACTTCCCTATTACCGAAGTTTGCGTGCCAATCCTGGTTCCTCTTACTACTACACTTACTCCCGGAAGTGGTAGCCCGTCATCTTTACCAGTAACTGTACCGGTAATAACGCGGTTCTGCGCCTGCGCTTGTGAAGCAATTAGCAGTAGGAACAGCATTAATTTTAGTAATTGTCTTTTCATTCTTTAATTAATTAATGTTCTGTATTAAAACTTTTACAAGATAGTAAAAGATGATAAAAATTCAATCAATTTGTTTAAAAATTTAGATGAAATACAAAAATTTGTATATTATTTTAAATAATTCATTTAATAAAAGAACTTTATTCTAATTTTATAAATATTAAAATCGTCTTAATTGAGAAAAATACTTCTTTTATTACTATAAAAATGAAATACTTCTTTTATCGATCAAAAAATATTATTGAATTATGTTAAAAATCAAATTATCCATTCTTTTATTTTAATAAAATCACAATCTAATAAAAAAGAAGTTAATAACTTCAATAAAATAATTCAAAATAAATAGTCCGTTACAATTTATTTTACATTTAAAACCAAACTGCTTCATGAAAAGAAAACTACTGTTACCAATATTTGCATTAATTGCCCTAACCGCTTCTGCACAAACAGCCGCAAAAAATGAAGCCGCAAAAAAGGCAGATGCCATTGAACAAAAAGTAATTGCCTGGCGAAGGGATATACACGAGCATCCGGAATTGGGAAACCGTGAGGTACGAACTTCCGCTTTAGTTGCAGCGCATTTAAAATCACTGGGCATTGAAGTACAAACCGGCATTGCCACAACTGGTCTTGTTGGGATATTAAAAGGCGGAAAACCAGGCCCGGTTGTGGGTTTAAGGGCAGAAATGGATGCTTTGCCCGTTACAGAACGAACGCCTGTGCCTTTTGCATCTAAAGTTACTACTATGTACAAAGGCCAAAAAGTAGGTGTGATGCATGCTTGCGGCCACGATTCGCACGTTGCCATCATGATGGGTGTTGCAGAAGTACTGGCTTCCATGAAAAGTGAGCTGCACGGCACAGTAAAGTTTATTTTTCAACCTGCGGAAGAAGGTTTGCCTGTCGGCGAAAAAGGCGGTGCAGAAGAAATGGTAAAAGAAGGTGTTTTAGAAAACCCGAAAGTTGATGTGATATTCGGGCTGCATATTGCGGCACAAACAGAGGTTGGTAAAATTACTTATCACCCTGGCAATGCACAAGCCAATGTAAACGACATGCAAATTGTTGTGAACGGCCGTTCTTCGCATGGTGCCATGCCGTGGTCCAGTATTGATCCTATTGTTGTTTCGGCGCAAATTGTTACTGCTTTACAAACGGTTGTTAGCCGAAATGTTAACCTGACAGAAAATGGGGCAGTGGTAACCGTTGGAGCAATTAATGGAGGCAACCGTTCTAACATCATCCCCGAAAAAGTTGAAATGCTGGGTACCATCCGAACATTTTCTGTGGCTGATGAAAAAATGGTAACCGACCGGATTAGAAAAATTGCTACGGCAACAGCCGAAGCTTATGGGGCAACAGCCGAGGTGACCATACCTTACACTACGCATTATCCGGCAACCTACAACAACCCTGCATTAACCAAAAATATGTTGCCAACTTTACAAGCAACGGCAGGAATCAACAATGTCAGTTTAGC
>CAZZVO010000379.1:0-2772 GCA_964657505.1 uncultured Mucilaginibacter sp. | reverse complement strand
AACCTCTCTTCAAAACACCACGCCCCCCTTGCGGAAGCGGTCGCAAAAGTAGAAAAATAAAACATACCAAAAAATAAACGCCGCAAAAATCCTTAAAACTCGTGCTAAACAGTTGAAGATGAATGACAAAAATTAATACAATCAATACCGACTTATAGAAAGCAACATCCACGGTACACGCTAATAATGTCTAGTTGCTCACTTTAACTCCTAAACCTCGGATACGAAAGGAAACTTCATCTGTCAAACCAAAAGAAATATCAGTAAAAAAACACGTAGTATTTCATTATTTAGTAGGTTTAACGATAATAGAATTACATAGATAAAAGAAGCATTACAATTTAAATGAGATATACAGAAAACATCTTAATAGATATAGGCACTTTCCACAACCGTTAATAAATGTTAATTTTTTTGCAGCTATATATACACTGTGTAACATTGCTTTTAAATAGATTGGTTGATCTATAATATTAATTTATCTTTGCAGCATGTTTAAAAAGCGTTGTTTGGTTTCAATATTAACCTTACTGTTTATATTTAGTATCAGTTTATTTAGCTGTAAGAGCAAGTTCGAAAAACTTAAAGCAAGTAACGACTACTCTAAAAAATACCAGGAAGGTATTAAATACTACAATAAAAAAGATTACTCTCGTGCTTTAGCTTTGTTTGATGATTTGGTACAACGTTACCGCGGTCGTTCTGAAGCAGAAGATTTATTTTACTATTACGCCTTCGCAAATTATAAACTGAAAGATTACACTTCCGCAGGTTACCATTTTAAAAACTTTGCTGATACTTATCCAAACAGTTCCCGCTCTGAAGAATGCCGTTACATGTCTGCCTATTGCGCATATCTCGAATCGCCAAATGCAACATTAGATCAAACCACCACCTTGCAATCTATTGATAAGCTGCAATTGTTCATCAACCTTTACCCAAAAAGTACACGCGTAGCAGAAGCTAGTAAACTGATTCAAAACTTGCGCGACCGGTTAGAAGTAAAATCTTACGCCAACGCGAAGTTGTATTTAACAATTGGCGATTATAAATCGGCCGTTATTGCTTTCAAAAATTCGATGCGAGATTTTCCGGATACGAAATATGCCGAAGAAATGGAGTTTTTGACCATCCAAGCACAATATTTATATGCTAAAAACAGCCTGGAAACTAAACAAGAAGACCGTTACCAGGAAGGCATCAATGCTTATAAAGAGTTTCAGGAAAAATATCCTTCAAGCCAATACCTAAAACAGGCAGAAGCGATTAACAGACAATGCGAAACCGGAATTCAAAATGTAAAAAAATACCTGGCCAATATTGATAACGAGCAAAAGGCTTACAAAAAACAATTGGACCAGGAAAAAAGTAAACAAACGGATATTAAAACCCCATAATATAATGAGCAATAACAAACCCACTTTGGCAAGCAGCACTATCACACGTGATTTGCGCGATTTAGACAAGCAAACAGAGAACATATACGAATCGATTGTGGTGATGTCTAAACGGGCAAACCAGATTTCTAACAATATTAAGGAAGAACTTGGTCAGAAATTATCTGAGTTTACTCAATCTAACGATAATCTGGAAGAAGTTTTTGAAAACCGCGAGCAGATCGAAATCAGCAAGCATTACGAAAAAATGCCTAAACCTTCGCTTATTGCCATTCAGGAATTTCTGGAAGATAAAATTTACTACCGGAACCCATCTAAAGAACAACAATAACCAGCATCAACAAAATACAAAAGCTCTCCTAAAACCGGAGGGCTTTTTTTATAGGCAAAAAACTTACTTTTGAAAATGCTGAACGGTAAAAAAATTTTGTTAGGTGTATGCGGCAGTATTGCCAGCTATAAATCTGCCGCTTTAATCCGTTTGTTGATTGAAGCTGGTGCAACCGTTCAAGTGGTAATGACCGAAGAAGCAACCAATTTTATCACACCGCTCACGCTTTCTACGCTTTCTAAAAATCCTGTTCTGGTGCATTATTATCAACCTGAAACCGGCGAATGGAACAACCACGTAGCTTTGGGTTTATGGGCAGATTTGCTATTGATTGCACCAATTACCGCAAATACTTTATCCAAAATGGCCAATGGTTTATGCGATAATTTACTTTCGGCAGTTTACCTTTCGGCTAAATGCCCGGTTTATTTTGCGCCCGCGATGGATCTGGATATGTGGAAACATCCATCAACCCAAAACAATGTGCAGCAATTACTTCAATATAAAAACATTTTAATTAAACCGGCTTACGGCGAATTGGCCAGCGGTTTAGTTGGCGAAGGAAGGATGGCAGAACCAAAAGACATTGTTGATTTTTTAAACCAGTCGCTTAGCAAAATGCTTCTTTTATCGGGTAAAAAAGCGTTAGTTACGGCTGGCCCTACTTTTGAAGCTATTGATCCTGTGCGTTTTATCGCCAATCATTCTTCCGGGAAAATGGGTTTTAAACTGGCGGACGAACTGGCGGATTTAGGCGCAGAAGTCACGCTGATTGCCGGTCCTTCTCAGCAGGAAACCAAAAATAAAAATGTAAAACGCATCAACATAACTTCCGCAGAAGAAATGCTGAACGAATGTTTAACTTATTTTCCAACTTCACGTATTTGTGTGATGAATGCTGCCGTGGCGGATTTTACGCCGAAGTTGGTGGCCGATCAGAAAATAAAAAAGCAAGACGGAAGTTTAACCATCGAACTAAAGCCAACTGTAGATATTTTACAAACTTTAGGTGCACAAAAGAAGCATGACCAGATTTTAGTTGGA
>CAZZVO010000378.1:2154-2799 GCA_964657505.1 uncultured Mucilaginibacter sp. | reverse complement strand
GCTTATCGTTATTCTTATTTAGATTAATTCTAATTCTGCGCAAATATAGTTTGCTTCAACAAAAACACAAATATTATTTAGAATTAATTTAAATAAAATTAGAGTGATAATAAAAAGGTTGGGCAGTTACCCCCAGTTAAACCCATTAATTTTTTGATCTTGTGCGCTTAGTTGTGTTGAAAGCTTGTGCTATCTTGTGTTGATATTGTGTTTTTAACTCTAACCTTGTGTTATGATAGTAATTAAGGATGAAGAAGTTTTAGAGCATCTTCAACTAAGGAAAGCAAAGCTAATATGGAGTTAAGCCATGTAGACGTTGCCATAAAGGCTTTTGAGGGCGTAAAAGAAATGGGATAAGGACGATGTTTATGGCGATTATGAACACCAGCGAAATGTATCCTGATAAAGATCTGGTGGAAGATGGAACTGCTGTTGCAAGCATGAGTGATTACCCGCACATGAGTTATTACAAAAAGGTTCTATTTGCTCTAGGTAAGATACATAGGGAACGGCTAAACAAATAGCTGACTATATATTGAAAATAGCTTAAAAGTAAACAATATAGAAGGACTATATAACAGGATAACTTAAGTTACTTCAAGAATGTACAGGATGGGTAAAATTGATGCTGTTCAGGTGAGAAAG
>CAZZVO010000378.1:0-2144 GCA_964657505.1 uncultured Mucilaginibacter sp. | reverse complement strand
AGAAAGAAGAATTTGTATAAGTTGAAATATTAAATCCACGTCGATGGACGGTTAAGAATATATCCATCAGGTTTAATAATTTGATTCGGAAATTGAGATTTTTTCAAACGGTTTTTTCCTATAACAAAAGATACGTTTGATGCTTCTGCTACACTCAAAGTATGGCGATTTGGTGGAAAAGCAACAATAACCCTTTTGTTTTGCTTTTTAAAAATATTATGTATTAAATCAATAGGAGGTACTAAATCGCTATCTCCGGTTATTAAAATAGCAGTATCGTATCTATCTTCAAACGCGTCAGTTAGTATTCCACAAGCAATATTAACGTCTGTCATTTTTTCACCAGAATGCGAATAAGTATGTCCGCAGCTTCTACATGTTCTGTCTTGATTCGTGTATTTACCATAATGTATTTCAACATTGTTAAGTGTTTCTAAAGCTTCTAAATATTCTTTTTGTCTTGTTTGTTTGGAAAGATCGCTACCATCAATTCTGGAGGTAAAATAATTAGTATAAACCAATTCTTGTGTATCTTTCAGAAGGTTTTTTGCTAATAATTGAACATCTAACCAAAGTAAATTATTCCATTTGCTTTGCTTCATTCCAAAATATAAATTAAACCCATCTATATAAGCGATAACTCGTTCTTTGTTCACTATTAGAAATTTATTTAAAAATTATTTTTAATTCAAACAAAATTTGCATCTTTGCGTAGTAATTCCAACCCCTCTAAGGATAGTATCTTTAGACCGACGCCATAGTTTCTGAAAAGAGGTTATGGCGTTTCACTTTTTACAGTGTCAATATTTATTTTGGGGGAATTAGCTAATTTCTTCATAACTTCTTCAAAGTCCATACCTAATCCATCCAACACTTGTTCTTGTTTTTCGTTAGATCTACGCTTCTTTACTTCTTTTGTTTTCTTTTTTGCCATTTTGCGTTAACGCTTTGTAAGTAAAAAAAATTTGAAATAAAACAAAATCTTCCTTACCTTTGAAATAAGTGATGGTGGAGAATGAGGGGCTCGAACCCTCCGGCCAGCGTGTCAAAGGTCAGCCGGTACACCTATACATTCCCCTAATTATTAAAACCAAATCTTCAAATCCTCTTAGCGTTGCGTCGAAACTTTGCTAAGAGGATTTATTATTTATATTGTAAAAGTCTTTTTTACTTTAACCGATTTTTCATCATACGTAAATTCCTGTTTTGGCTTTCCCTCTTCATCCAGCCAAGTCGGACTGCCGTAAAAAGTATTGGAATAATGTGTGCCTGCTTGGTATTTTACAATTGCACCATCTTTTAGTAATAAACTTTTAGCGCTACTCAAGGACTTCTTAGCATCTTCAATATCAAGCTTTGGCTCATAATGAACAATTAACTCTGCCATTTCATTTAGGCTAAGAAATCTTTTTTCCTGTTTAAAAATTGAAGCTATTTTTTCTTGATAGCTATCACCTTTTTTATATGGACAATTAGAACTATGTTTTTCTGGTACTACTTCTGAATCTACTTGATTGTCTGATAGATCAGCACCTGAAAAACTAAGAATAGCATCAATATGCTTAATTTGCTCAAATAGACTTTCTTTTTGAGCCTTTAACTCTGAAATGATTTGTTGGCTATACATGCGTGAAAACATTAAAGTAAACAAATATAGAAGCCACATACGACACTTCCAAATATTATTCGATAATTGTTCTTTTTTTTGTTATTTACATAAGTAGCTGTAAAAGGATTAAACAGGGAGCTATAAAATGTTTATAGACACAAATCAAATATTGTTAATCTCATATACAACATTTGATGTTAATAAGACTCTCAGCTATTAAAGTTACTTTAACTTTTGTTCACAACTTATCTAAAAAACAAAGCTATTTTTATAAAACAGGCTCTTCTAACATTTTCCTTAACACGACATTGAACAGATGAACAGCACAGATAAATGTAGAACAAATCTATTTACTTGTGCAATCTATTGTAACACCTAAATTAAATTTGAGAAAAGCTACTAGTTTACTGTCAATTACAATAAATGTATTTAACTGATATGTAACTGAAGGATTGCCACTTGGATGCTTGATAGAAATTGAACGCTTACAAGATTTTGCATGATAAAAGAAGCATCATCCAAATCTTATCCCTAA
>CAZZVO010000377.1:0-2822 GCA_964657505.1 uncultured Mucilaginibacter sp. | reverse complement strand
GGTTCGCAATAATCTGTTTTTGTGTTGATTTTGTGAAAATGCTAACCTAAAACATCTTTGAGGTTATCGTAACTGGTGCCATAATGGTCGGCAAGTGCTGGCGAATACTTTTCTTGATAATCATATAAATAGGTGTCAATCCCCAGTTCCTTTGCTGCTGCTATTTCTGTTTCCGGGTTATCACCAATAACCAGTACATCTTTCGGTTCGTAATGATATTGCTGCATAATTTGCTTAAAAACGTCCGTTTTAGTTAGGTTTGATTTGGCAGGATCAGGAATAAAAATCTCCTTAAAATCATTTTCGATG
Source organism: uncultured Mucilaginibacter sp. (assembly GCA_964657505.1). Taxonomy (GTDB): domain Bacteria; phylum Bacteroidota; class Bacteroidia; order Sphingobacteriales; family Sphingobacteriaceae; genus Mucilaginibacter_A. The sequence continues at coordinate 2,513 of CAZZVO010000377.1, read as the reverse complement.
CCTAACTGCTTTATTTTACGTTTTTGAATTTTGGTGTAGCCGCCAGTAACGAGGAATTTTTCGATTTCCAAATCTCTAACTTTCAGGTAATCATCAAAAGGTTTGATCGGCCCGTTGTAATCCATGTTCAGGCACAACTTTAAACCTTCCTGCTTCAATTCTTTGCTAAACGCATAACGGTCTGCAACCTTTTCAAAAGGGGTAGTTAAAAGGTCTTCGCGCGCATTCTCAAATACCTGTTGGTTTGTATGTTGCTTAATTAAAGCAAACAACTCTGCAAACAGTTCATCAGCAATAGATTTTATGGGGAAAATGGTGTCGTCGAGATCAAAAATTAGTGCTTTTTTCATTGTTAATTTAGTGGAATTAGAAACGTAATTGGTTAAAAACAAAAAAGCTTTAAACAAATTGTTTAAAGCCTTTTGAAGTTTTTGCTATTAATTGGCGGAGAGCTAGGGATTTGTACTTTGTTGCAAATCTACTTGTAAACCGTCTTTTTTATAGCTTTTTATTGATTGGTCTCTTATAAGTCCCTACCAAATAGAACAAAAATCCTTAAAGTGATAGAACAAATTTAATAACAAATTTTTGAATGAATTTGAAGTTTGCGAGGACAATAGACAAAATTTATAATTTACATATGTACTATATTTGTTAATACACGTGTTTTGGTTTTTATACCAACAAGCTTTAATCGTAGATATTCGTATTCATAAGTCGTATTTATGTAAGTTAATCTCACTGTCGCATAATTTATCATATGTTGAGTAGAAAATAAAATCCTATTTAACATCTCCTTTCAACTGTCATTTGAATCTTCGAAAAGCCTATAGGTAAAAGTTTTTTTTTACCACGTTGCCATACTTTCTGGCAACAGGTTTAACGTCTGGATATTTATCTTCGTAATTAGATGCTCGGAGCCTTACTTCAAACTTACAAAAACGCATATACCGGTTTAACCAGAAACAGCTGGACGCTCAGCCTGGTCATGCTCGTCAACCGGAGCGGCACGATGGTAGTGCCTTTTATGAGTGTTTACATGGTCCAGAAGCTGCATTTTACCTTGGTCCAGTCCGGTTGGATAATGGCACTGTTCGGCATCGGATCCTTGGGCGGCGCTTTTTTGGGCGGAAAACTGACCGATAAGATAGGTTTTTACAATGTCCAGATTGCCGCCCTTGTTTCTGGCGGAACCTTGTTTCTCGTGCTGGGATATCAGCATACTTTTGCCAGCATCGGTATCAATACGCTAGTTTTAAGCCTGTGTAACGAATCCTTCCGGCCTGCTAATTCAGCGGCCATTGCGCACTATAGTGATGAAAACAACAAAACGCGCTCCTACTCCCTAAACCGGTTAGCTGTGAACCTGGGCTGGGCTGTCGGCGGAGGACTGGGCGGCCTTTTGGCATCAATAAATTATCACCTGCTTTTCTGGGTAGATGGTTTTACCAATGTTTTTGCAGCTGTGCTTGTGTTAACACTAATGCCTCGCCCGACTATCACTTTGCCTGAAAAAGTACAAACTATTGTCAGGTCTGTCTCAGCTTATACGGACGGTACCTACTTAATTTTCATTGCCTTAGCTACGCTGTTTTCCTGCTGCTTTTATGAGTTTTTCATCACCCAACCGGTATTCTACACGGTGCAGTGGCATTTTAGTGAGCGTTTTATCGGCTTTCTTTTAGCCTTGAACGGCCTGCTAATTGTGCTGGTTGAAATGATCCTGGTGCACAACATGGAGGAAAGAAGGCCGCCTTTGTTTTACATCAGTCTGGGCGTACTGCTGACCGGGTTAACCTTTATCCTAATGGCTGTTTTGCCTCATCAGGCCCTTACTGCCGTTTTGATTGTGATTATGATTACGCTGGGCGAGATCATCAGTATGCCCTTTATGAACTCCTTTTGGGTAAGTAGGACAACGCCTTTCAATAGGGGTTCCTATGCCGCCTTGTATGGTATGTCCTGGGCAACGGCGCAGATCATCTCGCCTTATTTGGGGAGCCTCGTTATCACCCGGTGGGGATTTGATACCTTATGGTGGGTTATGTCGGCCATCTGTTTTCTAAGTGCGGGCGGTTATAATCTTATGGTTAGGGTAGCCAAAGAGAAAATAAATTGACCCGCAAATTACTCCAACTCCTGGCAATCAAACCCTGCCGTTTGTAGCACGGATTCAACCAGGCGTGGTGAGAGCCTATCTGCCACAATTCTTAGAATATTATCACAGTCTTCGAGATCGAAATTCCATTTATTAATAGCAGGAATAGGTTTAAGCAATGTTCTTACCTTATTAACTTCTTCTCGCTTTGAAACGCTTGTTTTAAATACCAGGACTTCCATGCTGCAATTTGATTTTAATGTTTATGATTGATCTCTGGCTCAGAAGTTTTTTCCTGTGTTTCCTCCCAGGGTTTGTCCCAGCCCCGTCTGCCGCAATCCTTCATCCGGCTCCTCATTTTTTCTTTAAATAGCTCCTTATCTTTCTCACTCATGTTTTTAAACCGTTCCTGCAT
>CAZZVO010000376.1:0-2822 GCA_964657505.1 uncultured Mucilaginibacter sp. | reverse complement strand
GAACAAATATATATAATCAATTTGCTTGCCACGTTTGTGTTGTGACAAGTTGACATTGATAAGATGAAAATGATTTCACTAATTCAATTGCGGCTGATTGTTGGTCAATTCCTTAATGTTATTAATAAATTCATCCGCAGGATTCACCTTAAAACTTCGCGAAGGCATTTCAATCGCAATCGCTTCCTCCTTATCTTTCACCTGGAAACGCAGCACGCAATTTTTAACAGCGTACTTTTGATTATTGGCTTCCACCAAACCTTGCAAATCATTCAGTAATTGATCGGAAAGTTCATTTAAATTTAAGCTGATTGTAATTGATTTCGTTAATTTATCGCGCAATTCGGAAAGTAAAACCATTTGCGAAATCCTTAAATCCCAGTTGTCTTTTTGCTTAAACTTTTCTTCAATTGTTCCTCTTACCTGTAAAAAATAACCGTCGAACATCAGGTTTTTAAACTTGATATAATCTTCGCCAAACAACGCAAACTCGTACGAATCGTTGTAATCTTCCAAAACAAAAGTGCCGAACGGATTGCCGGTTTTGGTCATTTTATGTTGAACGTTATTCAACAAACCGCCGACACATAGTTCGCTTCTACGTTTTAGCTCGGTAAAAGAAGCAATGGTTTCATCGCCGCCTTCGCGGTTTTTCATCTTCTGAACCAGTTTTAAATCTTTAACTGTAGCATTGCAAAATTTCTCCAGTTCGAACTTGTAATTATCCAACGGATGGCCGGTTAAGTAAATTCCGATCAAATCTTTTTCATATTTCAGCTTTTCGATCAGCGGATATTCATCGCCTTCCGGCATCGAAGGTTCTGGGATAAAAGAAGCATTGGCGCCGCCAAATAGAGAAACCTGCGAACTGTTTTGCATATTCTGATAATCGTTTCCGTATTTGATCAAGCGTTCCAAACCAGTTAAAATGCCGTTTTCTGTTTTTAGGAAAAACTGCGAACGTTTTAAACCAAAGCTGTCGAACGCACCGCTATACACCAAATTTTCGCAGGATTTTTTGTTGACGGAGCGGTTGTTGGAACGGCGCGCAAAATCATAAATAGTTCGGTATGGTCCGTTGGTATCGCGTTCTTCAATGATACTTTCTACCGCTTTTTCGCCAACGCCTTTAACGCCAGCCAATCCAAAACGGATTTCTCCTTTTTGGTTTACAGTGAAGGTATTGAAAGATTCATTCACATCCGGACCTAAAACCGGAATGCCCATTTGCCGGCATTCATCCATAAAAAAGGTGATCTTTTCGATGTTATTCTGGTTGTTCAGGACCGCAGCCATATATTCTGCCGGATAATGCGCCTTTAAATAAGCCGTTTGATACGCGACGAAAGCGTAGCAGGTAGAATGTGATTTATTGAAAGCGTATTGTGCAAACGCTTTCCAATCATTCCAGATTTTGGTGAGTTTATCTTTTGGATGGCCTTTCGCGGTTGCGCCTTCTGTAAATTGAGATTCCATTTTATTCAGAATCTCGATCTGTTTTTTACCCATTGCTTTCCGCAAAACATCGGCATCGCCTTTACTAAAACCAGCCAGCTTTTGCGATAAAAGCATCACCTGTTCCTGGTAAACGGTGATTCCGTAAGTCTCCGAAAGATATTCTTCCATGTCCGGCAAATCGTAACTGATCGGCTCCAAACCGTGTTTCCGTTTGATGAAATTCGGAATGTACTCCATCGGTCCCGGACGATAAAGCGCGTTCATCGCAATTAAATCCTCAAACTTATCCGGCTTTAATTCGCGCATGTACATCTGCATGCCGTCGCTTTCAAACTGAAAAGTACCGTTGGTTTTTCCATCCTGATACAACTCGTAAGTCTTTGCATCGTCCAATGGGATTTCATCAATCGAAATATCAAGGTGATGGTTCAGTTTAATCATCCGCAGCGCATCTTTTAGGATCGTTAGTGTTTTTAGCCCTAAAAAATCCATTTTGATAACGCCCGCATCTTCTACCACTTTTCCATCAAATTGCGTGACCAGCAAGGTTGATTCTTTGGAAGTGGCAACCGGTAAAATATTGGTTAAATCCTCCGGCGCGATGATAATCCCAGCAGCGTGAACGCCTGTGTTTCGAACCGAACCTTCCAGCTTCTCTGCTTCTTTTAGCACCTTAGATTTGAGGTCGTTTCCTTTTAAAATTTCCTGCAATTCCGGAACTTGTTCAATCGCTTTTTTTAGCGTGATACCAAGCGTTTCGGGCACTAACTTTTTAATGCTATTTACTTCGGAAAGCGGCATGTTTAGAGCGCGGCCAACATCCTGAATGCTGGTACGCGCGGCCATAGAACCATAAGTAATAATTTGCGCAACCTGATTTTGTCCGTATTTATTAACCACGTAATCAATTACTTTTTGTCGGCCTTCATCATCAAAATCCGTATCAATATCGGGCATGGATTTTCGGTCTGGGTTGAGGAAACGCTCAAACAGCAAATTGTATTTTATGGGATCGATATTGGTGATGCCGATACAATAAGCAACGGCAGAACCAGCCGCAGAACCACGACCCGGACCAACGAAAACACCTAAATTACGGCCAGCTTTGATAAAATCGGCAACAATCAAGAAGTAGCCCGCAAAACCCATTGTTTTGATGGTGAACAGTTCGAAATCAAGCCGTTCCTGAACTTCTAAACCGATTTCGTGGTAACGTTCTTTGGCACCTTTGTACGTTAAATCTTTTAAATATTCCCATTGGTTCAAAACATCCGCTTCTGCGCCGTGGTGTATTTTAAATTCTGGCGGAACCGGGAAATTCGGTAGCATTATATCCCGCTTCAGTTTCAACGTTTCTACTTTAT
>CAZZVO010000375.1:0-2832 GCA_964657505.1 uncultured Mucilaginibacter sp. | reverse complement strand
CTGCCGTTGCTGATTTTACGCCAAAGGTTGTTTCCGATCAGAAAATGAAAAAGCAGGACCAAAACTTATCCATCGAACTAAAACCAACGGTTGATATTTTACAAACTTTAGGTGCACAAAAGAAGCATGACCAGATTTTAGTTGGATTTGCTTTGGAAACCAGCAACGGCGAACAATATGCTTTGGAAAAATTGCAGAAAAAGAACCTGGATTTGATCGTATTAAACTCGTTGGCAGATGCTGGCGCTGGTTTTAAAACAGATACCAATAAAGTGACTATCATTAATAAACAGTTGCAAAAAACGGTTTTCGAACTAAAAAGTAAAGCTGAAGTTGCTGCAGATATTTGCCAGCAAATTATTAAGTTGATTAAAAAATGAAATTAATTACGTTGACCTTTTTATTGATGTTTGGATTCCTGTTTGCACAAGCACAGGATTTGAATGCACACGTACAAGTACTCTCCCCAAAAATACAAACCACCAACAAAAGGGTTTTTATCGCTTTAGAAACTGCTATCCGGGATTTTTTAAACGGGAAAAAATGGAGCAACGACCAGGTTTTGCCGCAAGAAAGGATCGATTGCAACTTCGTGCTCAATATTACGCAGTGGGACGGCGCAAGTGCATTAAGTGCCGAAGTGCAAGTGCAATCCAGCAGGCCGATTTTTGGTTCGAATTACAACTCCACTTTATTAAATATTGACGATAAAGATTTCGATTTTACTTATACAGAAGGACAAAACATCGATTTTAACGAGCAATTTTTCCAAAGTAATTTAAGTTCTTTCTTTGCTTTTTATGCTTACGTAATTGTTGGTTTAGATTATGATTCTTTTTCTAAACTCGGCGGCACGGCTTATTTTGAACATGCGCAAAACATTGTAAACTCCGCGCAGTCTGCAAGTTACAAAGGCTGGAAAGCTTTTGATGATAACCACGACCGTTATTGGCTTGCCGAAAATTTAACCAGCAACACGTACAACAACCTTCGCGATTTCAGCTACACTTATCATCGTTTGGGTTTAGATGCAATGGCTTCCAACGCTGATGAAGGTTTGAAAGCAATTATTGCTGCCTTGCCTTCTATCGAACAACTTGACCGGCAACGAACAGGTGCTTTTTTGCCACAAGTATTTTTCACCGCCAAAAGCGACGAGCTGCTACAGGTTTTAAGCAAAGCCAATGCGCAGGAAAGGCAGCAGGCATATCAAACTTTAAGCACCGCCGATCCTTCCAACGGAACAAAATACCAGTCGCTGCAAAAAAACTAATTCTTTTAGTTTGATTTGAGCCGAAACCGTAGTTTTGTTTTCAAATTTACAAATCATGCTGAGCAGGTTAACGATTAACAATTATGCGCTGATTGATAACCTGGATATCGAATTTGATGCCGGTTTAAATATTATTACTGGAGAAACCGGCGCAGGAAAATCTATCATTTTAGGTGCGCTTTCGCTGATTTTAGGTCAGCGGACAGAAAGCAAATACTTCTTTAACCAGCAAAAAAAGTGTGTGATCGAAGGTTTGTTTAAGATTGAAGGTTTCCATCTGAAAAAATACTTTGAAGAAAACGATCTGGATTACGAAGCCGAAACTGTTTTGCGCCGGGAAATTAACGCCGATGGAAAATCGCGCGCTTTTGTAAACGATACGCCGGTTAACCTCACTTCACTAAAACAACTTGGCGAAAAACTGATCGATATCCATTCGCAACACGCAACTGCGGAAATTAACGATCCTGGTTTTCAATTACTTGTGGTTGATTCGATCACCAATCATGCCGAATTATTGGAGCAATACCGCAATGCTTTTTTTACCCATAAAAAATCATCAACCCAATTACAACAATTAATTGAGGAAAATGAAAAGGCAAAAAGCGAAGAAGATTACCTGCAATTCCAGTTTGATGAATTGGAAAAAGCAAGTTTGATCGAGGACGAGCAGGAACTTTTGGAGCAGGAATTATACGCTTTAAACAACGCAGAAGAGATTAAGCGCAATTTGCTGAACGCTACTTATTCGTTACAGGAAAGCGAAACTGCAGCTTTAAACCAATTTAAAGAATCGCTGCAAAGTTTACATTCTTTAGAAAAATTCAATCCAAAAGTTGGCGAATTGGTTCAAAGATTAACCAGCATCAACATTGAACTAAAAGATATTGTTGCTGAAATCGAAGATTTAGAACAAGCCACGCAAGTCGACGAAGCAAGAACGGAACAAATCAGCGACCGTTTGAACTTAGTTTTTACCTTGCAAAAGAAGCATCGCGTAACCAGTAATGCGGAGTTGTTGCAGATTCAGGAAGATCTTTCTGATCGTTTAAACAAAATCCAATCTGGTGATGACGTGATCGAAAACCTGCAAAAGCAAATTGAAAAGCAACAACTCGAATTGCAGAATATGGCTTTGCAGCTATCTGTCAACCGGAAAAAAGTCATACCGGAAATCGAAAAACAAATTTTAAAAACATTGGCTGATATGGATATGGGTCAGGCAGTTTTAAAGATTGAGAATAATATAGCGGTAAAAGAAGCATTTGATAAAAACGGGATCGACCATATCCGCTTTTTGTTTTCGGCAAATAAAGGACATCAAGCTGCCGAAATGAGTAAAGTAGCTTCTGGCGGAGAACTTTCGCGCGTGATGCTGAGTATTAAATCCTTAATTTCCCGTTATACCGCTTTGCCAACTATTATTTTTGATGAGATTGATACCGGCGTTTCGGGTGAAGTAGCCAATAAAGTTGGTTTGGTAATGGAGCAATTGTCGCAGTTTCTGCAAGTAGTCACGATTACACATTTGCCGCAAATTGCCAGTAAAGGCCAATCAC
>CAZZVO010000374.1:0-2838 GCA_964657505.1 uncultured Mucilaginibacter sp. | reverse complement strand
TTTCCTGCGGATGTTGTTTTTGCCAAACTTCCAAAGCTAAATAAGCAATAGCCGTATGCGGACAAACCACATAATTGTGCATTTTGTAAACCTGACGAATGGCATCCGTAGTTTGCGCATCGTTGAAACTGTAACCGCTTACCAACTTGCTAATTTCAGCCTGATCTTCTTGAAACAAATCCATAATACGAACCCAATTACTTGGATTGCCAACATCCATCGCGTTAGAAATCGTAGCTACGGAAGGTTTTGGTTGATAAATTCCGCCGTTTAAAAAAGTTGGAACGGTATCGTTTGCGTTGGTTGCTGCAATGAAATGTTTAACAGGTAAGCCCATTTTCCAGGCCAATAAACCGGCACCTATGTTGCCAAAGTTTCCGCTTGGAACAGCAAAAACAACGTCGGTTTTACCGTCGCGCTGCAGTTGTGCAACCGCATTGAAATAGTAAAATGTTTGCGGGATTAAACGTGCAATATTAATGGAATTAGCAGAAGTCAATCGAAATTTCTCATTCAGTTCTGCATCTACAAAAGCTTGTTTTACCAAGGATTGGCAATCATCAAAAGTTCCGTCAATTTCGATGGCGCGGATGTTTTGTCCGTTAGTGGTCAACTGCAATTCCTGTACCGCACTCACTTTTCCTTTCGGGTACAAAATCGTAACCAAAGTATTCGGAACGCCCAAAAAACCCAAAGCAACCGCGCCGCCGGTATCGCCGGAAGTTGCTACTAAAACATTCAGTTCTTTTTCGCCTTCGCGGAGGAAATAAGCCATCACACGGCTCATAAACCGGGCACCAAAATCTTTAAAAGCCAACGACGGACCGTGGAAAAGTTCGAGTACGTATTTGTTTTCTTCCAATTTAACAACAGGTGCGGGGAAATTAATCGCATCATCAATAATCAACTTTAAATCTTCGGACGGAATCACGCCTTGCAGTAAATGGTCAGCTACGCGAAAAGCAATTTCGGGCAACGAAAACTTATGTAAATTTCCCAGAAAATCATCCGGTAAACGAAGTATTTCTACTGGCATGTACAAGCCTCGGTCCTGCGGCAAACTGTTAAAAACAGCTTCCTGGAAACTAACTTCGTGCATTTTATTGTTGGTACTGTAGAGTTTCATGGTGTTGAGGTGTGAGGTGCGGGGAGCGAGGAATGAAAGGTTAAAGACGAAAGGTTTTGAGGCGAAAGGAACTGGAAACCCGCAACCGAAAACTTATTTTAATCTAATATTACCGGTCCGTTATCGTTAATTGGTGAAACATAAGTTTTGCTGGAAATGCCAAGTAGATTTAAATGCGACGCTATTTTTTGGGTGATAAAAGAAGCATCAGCTTCGCTTTTGGTAAACGCGAAAACGGAAGGTCCGGAACCGGAAATCCCGAAACTTACCGCACCGCTTTCCATCGCCATTTCGCGCATCTTGTAAAAATCCGGGATTAAGATGGAACGCACAGGCTCCACCAAAATATCTTTCATGCTGCGGCCAATCAGGTCAATATCTTTTAAGAATAAACCGCTTACCAAACCTGCAATATTTCCCCATTGCGTTACGGCATCTTTTAAAAAAACTTTCTGGCGGATCATTTGCCGCGCGTCTCTTGTTGGCACATCAACTTCCGGGAAAATGATGGCGCAATACAAACTTTCCGGGTGCGGTAAACGGATAATTTCCAGTGGATCGTAACTTCTGATCAGCACAAAACCGCCTAATAAAGCTGGCGCAACGTTATCCGCATGACCAAATCCGCAAGCTAATTCTTCGCCTTTCATTGCAAACGGAACTAATTCCATCTGCGTTAATTGACAATCTAACAAGGAGTTAACGGCGAATAAACCCGCAACTGTACTTGCCGAACTGGAACCCAAACCGCTGCCAATCGGCATTTTTTTGTGGAGTTCTATTTCGATACCTAAATCAGGTTCTCCGATAAAATCCAGATAATGTTTGACACTGGCACTAACCGTATTTTTTGAAGCATCTAAAGGTAAACGGCCATCATCGCCGGTAATTTTTTTAATGCTGATGCCCGGTTTGTCAACTTTGCGCATCACCACTTCGTCGCCGGGTGCGTTCACAGCAAATCCTAAAACATCAAAACCGCAAACCACGTTGGCAACGGTTGCCGGGGCAAATACTTTGATTGAATCTTTCATTTCTAAACTAATTCAGCTTCTTCAACTTAATTTTATACCGATAAAAGAAGCATCAATGCGCACCAACATTTACCAAATCAGCAAAAACTCCTGCAGCCGTAACTTCTGCTCCCGCGCCCGGACCTTTTACAACTAACGGACGATCTTTGTAACGTTCTGTCGTAAAAGAAATCACGTTATCGCTGCCCGAAAGCGAGTAAAAAGCATGGTTCGCATCCACTTGTTGCAAGGTGATGGAAACTTGTCCGTTTTCTAATTTTCCGATATAACGCAGCACTTTTCCGTTGCTTTCGGCTGCTGATTTTATGCCGTTAAAAAAAGCATCTTCCGCTTTTAAAGCTGCATAAAATTCGGTAACAGTCCCAGCTTCTATTGCTGTTTTTGGCAGCATATTTTCTAACTGCACATCGGCTGCTTCTAACGGATAACCGGCATCCCGCGCCAGAATCAGCATTTTCCGCATAAAATCCAGTCCGCTTAAATCATCCCGCGGATCCGGTTCGGTATAACCTTTTTCCTGCGCTTCTTTCACCACATCGTGGAAACTGGCCTCACCTTTAAAATTGTTAAAAATGAAAGAAATCGTTCCAGATAAAATCGCTTCAATTTTTAACACACGATCGCCCGAAACCATCAAGTTTTTTAACGTTTGAATAATAGGCAAACCGGCACCAACAT
>CAZZVO010000373.1:0-2844 GCA_964657505.1 uncultured Mucilaginibacter sp. | reverse complement strand
GCTTTTACCGATCAGCTTTTTGGCGGAAACCCTGCGGCAATTTGTCCGCTGCAAGAATGGCTGCCGGACGAAACCATGCAACAGATTGCCATCGAAAATAACCTGGCCGAAACCGCTTTTTTTGTTGCCGATGGCGAAGGTTTCATGCTGAGATGGTTTACGCCCGAACTGGAAATTGATCTGTGCGGACATGCAACTTTAGCTGCTGCACACCTGCTTTTTACAGAATTAGGTTTTGCGGGAAATGCCATCCACTTCAAAACTAAAGTTGCCGGAACGTTAACGGTTACGCGAAAAGGTGATCTTTACACTTTGGATTTTCCTTCCCGACCGCCACAAGCTTGCGATGTTCCTGATATTTTGCTGGAAGCTTTAGGCGGAAACGTTAAACCAACAAGCATCCAAAAATCACGGGATTATTTTGTGGTTTACGAAAAGGAAGAAGACGTAATCAACCTAAAACCTGATTTCTTTTTGCTGACGAAATTAGAAGTGATTGGCATTATTGTAACCGCTCCCGGCAAAGAAGTGGATTTTGTTTCCCGCTTTTTTGCGCCCGGCAGCGGCATTCCGGAAGATCCGGTTACTGGTTCTGCACATTGCACTTTGATCCCTTATTGGGCAGAAAAGCTTGGTAAAAGCAGCATGCACGCGTACCAGTTATCCGCAAGAAAAGGTGAAATCTGGTGTGAAAACAAAGGCGACCGAGTACTGATCTCCGGGAAAGCAGTAACTTATTTGCGCGGAGAAATTGTGGTTGCTTGATTTTATTATCGTTAAAAATAACGCCCGACACAAAAATACGTTCGAACAAGAAACGCGTTTAGCCGTTACATTGCTTCTTTTACGGCATAAAATTATACAAGAATGAACCAAAACCCTTTCCGCTCTTTTTGGATGGCGGGCTACGAATGCACAGACCAATTAAATTATTATGGCAACCGTGTTGATTTATTGAAAGAAACGGCGCATTTAGAATTGATAGACGAGGATTACCAAAACTTACAGCAATTCAACATTAAAACTGTGCGCGAAGGTATCCGTTGGAGCCATGTAGAAAAAAAACCTTACGAATACGATTGGTCTACGGTTAAATTTATGATCGAGAGAGGTAAAGCAAACGGCATCCAGCAACTTTGGGACATTTGTCATTTTGGTTTTGCAGAAGATTTATCGCCTTTGCACCCGCACTTTGCACCTCGTTTTGCAGCTTTGTGCCTTGCTTTTGTAGAATTTTATCGTTCGATCAGTCCTACCGAAACCTTAATAGTTACCCCGATAAACGAAGTAAGCTTTATATCCTGGCTGGGTGGCGACGTGCGCGGGACAACGCCTTACAGCATTAACCAGGGTTGGGATTTAAAATATGCTTTGATGCGCGCTTATATTGCAGGAGTTGTAGCGATGCGTGAGTTTGATCCTTCCGTAAAAATTATGACTACGGAACCGCTGATGCAAATTGTTCCGCCTATTGATGCAACAGAAGAAGAAATAATTGCAGCACAGAATGCACACAACATACAATACCAGGCGATGGATATGCTCTCCGGAAAACTGTGTCCGGAGCTTGGAGGTTCCCCTAATTATATTGATATTTTGGGCGTTAATTATTATTACAACAACCATTGGGTAAGCACTACACATCAATATTTAAAGTGGATCGATAATCCGCGCGACAGCCGTTGGCGGCCATTTAACAGTTTGCTGCTGGAAGCCTACAACCGTTATAACCAGAAACCGGTTGTGTTGACAGAAACCAGCCACCCAAAAGAAGACCGGCCAAAATGGATCAAATACATTGCAGATGAAACGGCGATTATCTTGCAGAACAACGTTCAGTTTTGGGGCGTTTGTATTTACCCGATTATCGACCGGCCGGATTGGGACCACTTAACGGTTTGGCACCATTCGGGTTTGTGGGATATGGAATTTAATCCCGGAGAATTGCCGCGCCGAGTGTTGAACAAGGAATATGCCGAAGCATTTTTAACCGGGCAAGCACAGGTAACGGCAGCAGTTACAGATCCAACTTACAATTTGTAGCAACAGAAATTTTGGATTACCTCCCACTATCATAGTTTAAAAAAAACATGTTTAAACATCTTTTTACTCGATGGTAACAAAAGGTTATTTTGATAATGCTACTTTTACCGCATTAAATACTTAACCTAAACAATTAAAAATGAAAAAGACGATTATCGCTGCCGCACTGCTTCTAAGCCAGTCGGCCTTGTTTGCACAAACAAAATGGAATGTTGACCCGGCACATTCTTCCGCAAAATTTACAGTTACCCACTTGGTAATTTCGGAAGTGGAAGGCAATTTTAAAACTTTTAAAGGAACCTTAACCAACACCAAACCCGATTTTACTGATGCCATTGTTGATTTTTCTATCGATGTGGCGAGTGTAAATACCGACAACGAAATGCGCGACAAGCATTTAAAAAGTGATGATTTTTTCAACACAGAAAAATATCCAAACATGGTTTTCAAAAGTACTTCCATGAAAAAATTAGCCGCTAATAAATATGCTTTAATGGGAAATTTAACTATCCGTGACGTAACCAAACCGGTAAAATTTGATGTTACTTACGGCGGAACTGCGAAAGATGCTTACGGCAACACCAAATCCGGTTTCAAAGCTTCAACAGTAATTAACCGTTTTGATTATGGTTTAAAATGGAACACCGCAACCGAAGCCGGCGGTGCAACCGTTGGTAAAGATGTTACGATTGATTTGAAGTTGGAATTTGCACAGGCGAAGTAGTCTTCCTTGCATGCTTCTTTTATAACATAAAAAGCGACAGTCGAATTGGCTGTCGTTTTTTATTTGGAAATCCTATA
>CAZZVO010000372.1:0-2898 GCA_964657505.1 uncultured Mucilaginibacter sp. | reverse complement strand
GATGGTACTGCCGTAAAAGGTGGGAGAGTAGGTCGGTGCCAAACCCTTGTGAAAACCTTGTACCTTATCGTACAAGGTTTTTTTGTTTAAAAGAAATTTACCTATAATAAGCTTATATAAAACAACTGCTTATAACACCCTTCTCTTTAAACCTACTAATGCTTCTTTTAGTAGACTAAATTTAATAAGTATTCAGTTATCAATCCAATACTATTAATTTTTCAGGATTTTGGTTTGCAAATTGATAGATCAAATTTTTAATATAATCATTACCAGTAATAGGGCTTAACAACCCTTTTAATACTTTAACATCAGTTTCTGTGATAGCTTCTTTTACATATCCCATTCCATAGAACTGTCCTTCTTCCATTAAAATTAGGCTTTGTTCATTTGCTTCCCGGCCTTCATCGTAAATCAAAAAGCTTGGCATGCTAACGCGGAGATATTCAATTGCTTTTACAACCCTGTTGTTATAATTTTTTGGAGATTCTTTTCCTTCACAAGCACCAAGGCAAAGCTGATGAGTTGTTCCCATACAACTTTCCTCATTTTTTTGCATGAAACATAATTTCGGACAAAGGTTAAATTCAACTATTAATTTCCTTAATAACTCATAACCTTCCAATAACAAACCAAAAGTGTATATAGGCTTGTTGTACTTTTTCTTTTTCCCGATAGCTAAACGTAAATAACCGTTTTGGTCTTCAAATTGATAGAGCGAGTAAGCATGTTCAAAACGTTTTAAGGCACGATTGTGGGCTGGCCATAATTTCTTAATTTCAGATGCTTCCAAGATTAAAGCCATCAATTCGGTTCCGCAAACTTGCCAGGAAATATTATAAATTTCCCTCAAAAAATTTTGACGTTGCTTGCTTGGGTTATTTCCAACAAAATGGCTGTTCACCCTTTTTTTAATATTTTTCGCTTTACCAACATAAATCACCTTTCCTTTTTGATCATGAAAATAGTAAACACCCGGATTATCGGGCAGTTGGTGCATTACATCTTTAGGCAAATGTGGTGGAAGTACTTGCTCTTTCGATTTTACAAGTAAGGATGCTGGAATATGATTTTCCTTGTCGCTCTTCAACAATAAAGAAAACAAAGTAGCAGTAGCAAAAGCATCGCCCATAGCACGGTGCCGGCTTTCGTTCTCAATTCCTAATTGGTAGCACAATTTACCTAAACTGTAGGATGGGTAACCCGGCAAAATTTTACGGCTTAATCGTACCGTGCATAATTTTTTACTATTTAATTCGAAGCCAGCCGCCGTTAAATGATGGCGCACAAAAGAATAATCGAAGTTAACGTTGTGTGCGATAAAGATTTTATCTTGTAACAAAGTAGAAATTTCGGCAGCAACTTCTGCAAAAGTTGGTGCTTCTTTTACCATGTCATTATTGATACCTGTTAAAGCCTGAATATAAACAGGAATAAATTGTTGCGGATTGATTAAGGTTTGAAATTGATGATAAACCTTTTCCCCATCATGCAGAATTATGGCGATATCGGTAATCCCATTTGCGCTGGCATGTCCGCCAGTAGTTTCGATATCAACAATTGCATACATAAAATAGAAGAAGTTAGACTGTGTTGAAATTACACACCACAAAGATAAGCAAAACTAATTTTGTTAGTAACGTTAAAAGATTGTATGGAAGAAATAAAAGATTTTAGTCGATAAAAGAAGCATCTTACATTTCTGTTGGTAGATTTGAATCAATCTGAAAAAGCTTTTTCGATTGGTGTCAATTTTTTAACTTCACCCCAAATCATTTTAAAAATACATGAAATTGTTAGAAGGAAAAGTTGCCTTGATAACTGGTGCTTCCAAAGGCATCGGACGTAAAATAGCAGAAAAATTTGCCGAACATGGCGCAAAAGTAGCTTTCACATATTTGTCTTCGGTAGAAAAAGGACAAGCTTTAGAACTGGAACTGCAACAATTTGGCACGCAGGTAAAAGGTTATCAGTCTGATGCTTCTGATTTTGTTGAAGCAGAAAAATTGATCGGTCAAATCGTAGCTGATTTTGGTACGCTCAACATCGTTGTAAATAATGCCGGGATTACAAAAGATGGTTTGTTAATGCGGATGACCGAGCAGAATTGGGACGAGGTTTTGAACGTAAACTTGAAATCAGTTTTTAATGTAACAAAAGCAGCATCCAAAATTATGATGAAAAACCGGAGCGGCGTTTTTATCAACATGAGTTCGGTTGTTGGTGTGCAAGGAAATGCTGGCCAGGCAAATTACGCGGCATCAAAAGCAGGTATTATCGGTTTTTCGAAGTCTGTTGCAAAAGAGTTGGGTTCCAGGAATATTCGTACCAATGTTGTTGCGCCAGGATTTATCCGAACAGAAATGACGGAAGTTTTGGATCCGAAAGTGGTACAAGGCTGGACGGATGCCATCCCTTTAAAACGTGCCGGCGAAACAGAAGATGTGGCCAATATGTGTGTATTTTTAGCTTCAGATATGAGCAGTTATGTTACCGGACAGGTTTTTCCGGTGGATGGCGGAATGCTTTAAATTTATAGATACTTCTTTTATCGCCTTAAATGTTGAATGAAAACGATATTAAAAAAACCATTTTAGCGATGGCTTTTAAGCGGGGAGAAGATAAAAGTATTTGCCCGTCGGAAGTTGCCAGGGAAATGTTTGGCGATAATTGGCGCACTCAAATGCAAAATATCCGTGATGCAGCTTTTGACCTGGCAGCTCAAAATCAGGTTGTAGTAACGCAAAAGGGCGAAAAAGTTGAAGCGGAAGGTTTAAAAGGGCCTATCCGCATCCGCATAAAACCTAAAAATAAAGATTAACCCAACAATTTAAACTGTAACAGCTTTTGCTACCATATATGCTGTATTTAATTTCGGTTTCGTGGGGAGCTGTTTCG
>CAZZVO010000371.1:0-2905 GCA_964657505.1 uncultured Mucilaginibacter sp. | reverse complement strand
ATATAATTGGTAAGCGCCGATAGGTATCGCGAAAAAACCAACTGGCTTACCATAAGAAGTAGTGCCGATTAATTGCACAGTCATTTCTGGTATCAAATTATTGATCGTCAACTCACTTGCAGAAGCAGTTGCGCCAGTTACAATGAAAAATACACGACTAATATTTAAACTTCCGGCTTTAACAAAGCCCGATTGGTTATTGGTTACTTTAAAATCGCCTGGATTGATTTTATATTTTTTGGCCAGCAAAGGATATTTATCATTTTGCAACTTATCGTTGTAATAAGCCGAGTACATTAACGTGCCATTTTTAGCTGTTGGAACAATTAGGTTGGCCAGATACTCCGATGTTGCCACAGAACCTCCGCCGTTATAACGTAAATCCACCACTAAATCTGTAATTCCGGCTGCGGTAAAGCTGGTAAAAGCAGCATCCAAATAAGCTTTGGCATTAGTTGGAACGGTAAAGCTGTTAAACACTAAATAGCCCATTTTTTTCCCGTTGCCCAGATCAATCACTTTGGATTTTAGAACCGGGTTTATCGTATAACTTCCGGTGTTTAAGGTAACATCCATCGTTGTATTATCCGGTTTTAACAACGTCATACTGATGGTTGAAGAATTATAATAAGCATTTACTACAAAGTTGTAATTAGTGCCTGTTCCTGTTGTGCTGTTATAATCATAAGATAAAGACGAGTTACCATTTATTTTCACGATCTGGTAACCTCTAACCAAACCAGCTTTATCTGCCGGAGAACCTGGATAAACATATTTAACCCGCAAATCCGAAGTTGCAATCCAGACCGGTCCAAAACCAAAATCACCGTTTGTGCCGCCTAAAGAAGTGGCGACTTGCCCTTGGTCAATAAAAGAATATTTAGAAGTACCGGGCGCATTTTTGTTGTACTCGTATGGCTGGCTTGTTGCAGGATTGATTTTATATTGAGAAAGCGCATCAACTTCGCTTTGTAAAGCAGCGGCATCCGTTGTACCGGTAAAAGTTCGGGGCTTAAAAGTAGCGTAAGCTGGCAGCGCATCGTACCACAAATTATCTTCCTGGGTAAAAAGGTAAACAGAATCTTTCACCCGTTCCAATGCCGTACCCGGAGTTGCAGGCGAAATAGTTGTTGGAGCCGGTATGGTGTTGTTACTTTTTTTACAGGCAGAAAAAAATGCCGCGCCAAGTATGCTGATAGTTAAGTAAACAAAATATTTCTTCATATTTATATTAATTTTCGTAAAATCTAAAGTACATAAAAAATTAGATTATTATTAAACGAAAACTAATAAAAAAACAGTTATTCTTTTATAAAGTCGTACAAGTTTGCATAATCCACTCCTGCTGCCTGGGCACAAAGTTCGTCATTTGCGTGGTTGCCAATCATAATCAAATCCCGGCGCTTCAAATGATGCTCATTTAGGATTTGATGCAACGCATCTGGCTCCGGTTTTGGCTTAATTTCCTCGGCAAAATAACAAATCAGGTAATTTTCCAGTCCGTTCCATTCGGTTTGCCTGATTTTGTTGAGCTGTTGTTCAGGGTTTCCGTTGGTAAGGATGAATAACTGTTTCCGGTCCACCACAATTTGTTGCAACAGTTCCAGCATTTGCTTGTACAACAATAATTTAAGCGGAAGCCGGGCTATTTTTAACAAGCGTTCAAAGTTTTCCCTGTACTTTTCATCGAGGTTTAATGCTGTTTTTATGCCGGTAAAAACAGCATCTTCGCCTTGCGCTTCATACGTTTCTTTCATCAAAGCAAGCGTGGTTTTGCTGTCCAATTGTTCGGTATGCTCCAAAAACGCGGCGAACAAATAATACACTTGCAGCAAATAATCCTGTTTGGGGAAAAGCACATCGTCCAGCTCAAAAACAAAAGCTTTTTTACGCGAATCGAGGTCGGTATAACTAAAAATCATTTTACAACAAACGGTTTTAGGTTGAACAATTCTTCCTGCTGAAATTGGATTTCAAACAAACCATTCAATTGCAATTGCAATCCAATTTTGGTTATTTCTTCGGAGAAAATATTTTCGTTCCAACCCAGTCCCAATTTTCCACCGGTAAAAAAAGCATAGTTAATTTTTTGGGTTGAAGAATGGAATGGACGAAGCAAAAGCAATTCCTCCGCAGCAAATAATTTGGCAGCTTTTATAAACGGAATTACAGGTTTTCCACCGATTGATTTTGATGGAAGCTGGTCATCCAAAACCCAAACCAAATCCAGATTTTGGAGTGAAGTTACCGCAATACTTTCCGTTGGATAACCCAATTGCAAACAAGCTTTAGAAAATTCTCCAAAGGAAGAAGTTAGCTGGAATGATACTGTTTTTATGCCATCAAAATTGAGAGTTTCGAAAAGTTCTTTTGTGTTGAACAATAATTTTCGCGAAATTAAATCAGGCAAATGAAGCTGAATGTTAAACTCCGAAAACAGTTCTGTAGCTTCTGCCAGCAATTCCTGTTCTGCAAAACTCATCGCAAAAACAGCATCAATTTGCTGGTCCAGACAAATATTTAACAACTCATGGATGTAATCTCCCTGCGAAACTTTCGGCAGCAACAATTGCTGCGGTGAAGGAATTTGTGCGATAAAAGAAGCATCGCCATAAATAAAATCAAATTGCGGCAACCATTTCTCCAAAAAATAAACGCCCGGATGTTGTCCGCAGGTAATTAACGCTTTCGTCATTCTTCGATCAAGCCGTCTTTCATCATCACTTTGCGGTCGCTCATTCCGGCCAGTTCTTCGTTGTGCGTTACAATGATGAACGTTTGGTTAAACCGATCGCGCAGGGAAAAAAATAGTTGGTGTAGTTCCATCGCGTTTTTTGAATCCAGATTTCCTGAAGGTTCATCCGCCAAAATCAATGCCGGACTGTTAATTAAAGCTCGCGCCACA
>CAZZVO010000370.1:0-2907 GCA_964657505.1 uncultured Mucilaginibacter sp. | reverse complement strand
CGGCCAGCTCCCACGCAAAAATTGTAGCTGCGGTTGAGTTTTCCTTTTACAAGATTTGGGTCGATAGAAATAACGCGCGCTGTTTGCTTTTGTGCAAAAACAAGTTGCGAAAGACCGAGATAAAAAATTAGAATAAAGTATTTCATAAGGTTTAAATTACAAAATTGATTAAAGAAAACCGGATGCTGTTTTTATCACCCCAAAATAGTTTAAATAAAATCAAAGCGAATTTTAAGTAACTGAAGTAAACCTAAAAATATAATTTTGCAATCGGTTGCAAAAGGAGTAAATAAAGTATATTTATAGAAATTATACTTAGCGCAATTAACCTTACCAACAATTTGCATTTAAAAATAGCGTAGCAATTGTAACTTGTTGCATTGCTGTTGCGTTTGCTTTTATGTTGTTATAAAGATAGAAATGGCTGTACCAGATAAAGAAATTACCATTTATGATATTGCCAAAAAGCTAAATATTTCTGCCGCTACCGTTAGCCGTGGTTTAAAAGACCATCCGGCCGTTAATAAAATCACCAAGAAAAAAATTACAGAAGCCGCTGCAGAAATGGGTTATCGTTCTAACTCATTTGCAAGCAATTTGCGAAAGAAAAGCAGCAATGTTATTGGGGTGATTGTACCGCGGCTGAACAGCAGTTTTATGTCTGACGTAATTGCTGGAATGGAATTGGTTGCCAATGAAGCTAACTTTAATTTAATCATCAGCCAATCGTTAGAATCTTACAAAAAAGAGATCAGGAATGCGCAGACGATGTTTAATAACCGTGTTGATGGCTTGATGGTTTCCCTGGCTTACGACACTAAAAACATTGCACATTTCAAGCCATTTATTGACCGTGGAATCCCTGTAATTTTTTTCGACCGCGTTTCTGACCAAACCGAATATCCAACCATTTTTATCGATAATTACAAAGCTGCTTACGAAGCTACCAGCCATTTAATTGCGCAGGGCTGTAAAAAAATTGTGCACATCACCGGCAATCAGTTGCGGAATGTTTATGCCGATCGTTTTAAAGGATACAAGCAGGCATTAACCGATAATCAGCTTGAGTTTGATGAAAGTTTGGTGTTGATTAATAAACTAAGTGCGGTGGATGGAGCCGAAGCTGCGAAACAGATCCTACAAATGCCGACCCGGCCGGATGCTGTATTTGCAGCCAATGATTCTTGTGCGGTAGCTTGTATGTTGGAGATGAAAAAGCAAGGCATTAAAATACCGCAAGATATTGCTTTTGTTGGTTTTAACAACGACTTATTGTGCTGCGTTGTTGAACCCAATTTAACAACCATCAATTACAAAGGTTACGAAATGGGGAGCATTGCAGCAAGGGTTTTAATTGATAACCTGACCAAACAAACAGACATCAAAACAACACAAAATATTGTATTAAGGTCCGAACTGATTGTGCGGGAATCTTCTATAAGAAATAAAATTAAAGCATAAATAATGAGTGTAAAAGAAGCATCTAAAATTGCAATTGTAACCGGCGGTGCATCCGGACTTGGATTAGCCATCACCAAAAAATTGGTTCAATGTGGAATCAAAACAATTATCATCGGCAGAAACGAAAACAATTTAAAAGAAGTTGCGGAAAGTTTAGGTGAACTATGCATTTATAAAGTTTACAACTTACAAGATTTAAAAGGCATTCCAAAATTAATCCAAAAGATTGTGGATGAAAATGGAAAGATTGATATTTTGGTAAACAATGCCGGCATCAACCAGAAAAAACCTTTTACAGAAGTTACGGATGAAGATTTCCAAAACATCATCCAAACCAATTTAGCTTCTGTTTTTGCCGTCAGCCGAGAAGTAACCCGTTTTATGTTGGAAAAAGAAAGCGGAAGTATTATCAACATCAGTTCAATGGCGGCGCGTTACGGCATTCCATACGTAATTTCTTACACTGCTGCAAAATCTGCTATTGAAGGCATGACCAAAGCCATGGCGGTTGAACTTTCACCCAAAGGAATCCGTGTAAATTGTGTGGCACCAGGTTTTATCGCAACAGATATGTCGGCAAAAGCTTTAAACAATGATCCTGAAAGAAAGCAAAAAGTAATGTCGCGCACGCCGATGGGCAAGCTTGGCGAACCTGCTGATATTGCCGAAGCTGTTTATTATTTCGCTTCGGATGCTGCTAAATATGTTACTGGTGTTATTTTGCCTGTTGATGGCGGGAATTCTATTGGTTTTTAGATTGGATACTGTTTTTATCGACATAAATTCATTCAGCTTAATAAACTTTCTATATAACTCAATTTTATCCCTATAAAAGAAGCATCAACACATAACCTCAATCCTGTTTTCAATTATATTTATTCCATTTTTACGCTGGCCGATCAGTAAAATCTATTTAAATTTACGATAACGTAAAAATTAAATTAGGCCAAATATGGAAAATGTAGTCAGCAAATCATTAATTCACCCGTTGGAGCCGCTTACTTCGGCAGAAATTGTAGCATCGGTAAATGTGTTGCGTAATGAAAAAAGCCTGTCCGCATCAATCAGGTTCATCTCCGTCGTTTTAAAAGAACCGGCTAAAGAAGCTGTAAAGCAATATTCGTTGAACGGCGAAAATCCTATTCACCGTGAATCCTTTACGGTTTTATATGATAGCACCAAAAGAGAAGTGTATGAGGCTGTTGTAAATTTGGAGGAGAAAAAAGTTTCCTCATGGAAAGTTCTAACAGGTGTACAGCCTACGCTTTCGATAGACGAACAAATGGAATGCGAACAAGCTGTTTTGAACAGTGCGCTTTTTAAAGAAGCCGTAAAAGAGTATGGCATAACCGATACCAGTTTAATCATGGTAGATATCTGGTCTGCCGGTTATTACGGGCACGAAGAAGAAAAAAACATGCGCCTAACGCGGCCTTTGTGTTTTGT
>CAZZVO010000369.1:0-2908 GCA_964657505.1 uncultured Mucilaginibacter sp. | reverse complement strand
GTATCATCGAAACTTCGGACACCATTCCTACATCTTCGCCGCTATGAAATATTTGCTTGTAACCCTTTGCATCAACCATAAACCAACCCAAGCCGTACGCTCCGAAATGTGTATGATAAACACCTCCTTTACCAACAGGAATAATCGTTTGCGGAGACCAACTTTCCTGTACTACCTGCTCACTCAGTAATTGCTTCTCCAAATGTTCGCCGTACTTGCCTTTGTTTAAAAGCATAATCAACCATTTGGACATGTCCTCCACGTTCGAGTAAATACCTCCAGCCGCATCATCCTTAGTTGAGGTATAACGGGTTACAACGCGAACAGCACTATCAATTTTGTTATGGGCGTCAATTTTGTTCGGATTATTTGCGCAGCCGATATAAGAAGCCGAACTTTTGTCCATTTGTAAAGGCCGTAAAATCCGTTGTTCTATAAAATCTTCCCAACTCATTTTTGAGATCCTGGCGATAACCTCCCCTGCTACCAGATACAAATTATTATCGTAAGCAAACTTGCTCCTGAAAGAATAAGCAGGTTTAAGATAACGCAGGTTGTAAATTATTTCCTTCAGCGTAAAATCAGTAGAATCAGGGTCGTGCATTAAATCTCCGGCTCCGGTAGCTATTCCGCTGCGATGGCTCAGCAAGTCGCGGATGGTCATTTCTTTCGTAACCCAGGAATCATAGAGCTTGAATTCTGGTAGAAACTTAACCACTTTATCGTCCCAACTTAATTTACCTTCATCTACCAAAATCCCTAATGCTGCAGCGGTAAAAGCCTTAGTGTTAGACGCGATGCCAAAAAGCGTTTGCGAATTAACAGGCTGTTGCGTTTGCAAAGACCTAACGCCAAAGCCTTTACTGTAAATTAATTTTCCATCTTTAATAACACCAATGGCCAAACCCGGAACTTGAAACTTAGCCAGTCCAGTTTTAGCTAAACTATCAATTTGTGAAGCACTAAGCACCTGCGAAAAAGTAAGCAAACCATGAAGTAATATAACAAGAGTGATACCTGCGGAGAACGATAGTTTCATACAATAACTTTTAAGCAAGATATTGTATTTTCTCCTGTTTTTGGTGACTGAAAGAAATAAAAAGCTGATAGTTTTTAAGCTTCTGCAAACGCTTTTATTTGTTGTTGGTTTAGGTTGAAATGCTTCTTTTATGCCATTAATTTCTCCGGAAGAATACGAAAACCTGTCTCCTGCCCAAGCTGTTGAATTGCAGAAACAAATGCGGCTTCTAATCAAAATTGAACCGCTTTTAAAACCAATCCAAACGATTGCCGGTGCCGATATTTCCTTCAACAAATACGAAGAAACCGTTTATGCCGGCATTATCGTTTTAAGTTTTCCTGATCTAAAAGAAATTACAAAATCAACCGTAATCAGCAAAACTACTTTCCCTTACATTCCCGGTTTGCTATCTTTCCGCGAAGTTCCGGCTTTGTTGCTGGCCTGGAACCAGCTCCAAATAAAACCCGATTTGTTAGTTTTAGACGGACAAGGAATTGCACATCCGCGCCGAATGGGAATTGCAACACATTTTGGATTAGTTACCGATACGCCAACTTTAGGTTGCGCCAAAAGTTTACTCACCGGGAAGTTTGAAACTTTGGCAGAAATAGCCGGGTCGCAAAGTTTTATTTACGATCAGGAAGAAGTTATTGGTGCAGCCTTGCGAACCAAAACCAAAGTAAACCCTGTTTTTATTTCTCCCGGCCACCGCATCAACTTAGATCAAAGTTTGGAAATTATCAAACAATGTATAAACGGTTATCGCATTCCAGAACCAACACGAAAAGCACATTTGCTGGTCAATCAAATCCGGACACAAAATATGGGCGATAAAAGAAGCATGCAGTTAGATTTGTTTGGCTGATTTTCGCTACATTTAATCGTCATGCAAAACTTTCGCTTCATCCTTTTCCAATTTTACAAACCATTATTTTTTTGGAATTTATTGTTTTCGGGAGCTGCATTTATCGGCATAACACTTTACGACGCCGGTTTTTTAGGCGTAAGTTTTATTATAAAAGCACTTGGTTACGCATCATCCATTTGGTTTCAATATTATTTTTCCAACCAAACATATTATTACTTTAGAAATGCAGGTTATCTAATCCGAAAATTGTATGCCTATGTTTTCTTATTTGATATTCTTGTATACTTAATTGCAGTTAGCTTTTATCTTACACTTGGATATTTTTATCATGTTAAAAGTTGATAGTATAGAACTAAGTTACACGGGCAGAAAAATTTTACAAGACATTTATCTGGATTGCAAACCAGCCGAAATTGTGGGTTTATTAGGTAGAAACGGTTGCGGAAAATCAAGTTTGTTAAAAATTATTTTCGGAAGCTTGAATCCAAGTTTCAAACATATCACCATCAATGATAAGACAATTGAAAAAGGTTATACAAACAAAGTTGCGTACTTGCCGCAGCATCATTTTTTACCAACGGATACAACGCTTAACAAGTTAGCAAAACTACTTGTTGATCCGCAAAGTTGGAACGAGTTTGCAGAACACGAGGTTTATAAAAAATACTATTTAAAAAAAGCAAATCAACTTTCCGGCGGTGAGATCCGACAATTGGAAACATTGATGATTTTGTATTGTAAAGCTGATTATATTTTATTGGATGAACCTTTTATCCATCTTTCGCCGTTACAAGCTGAAGAATTTAAAGGAATCATACGCAAAAGATCTCCATACAAAGGAATTATTGTTACCGATCATCAATACCAAAATATATTGGATATTAGCGATAAAATTGTATTGCTAAACAACGGATGCACAAAACACATTAAAAACAGAGATGAATTGGTAGCATTTGGATACCTTAATTTTATATAGATAAAAACAGTATGAACATAAAAATTTACCAAGTCGACGCTTT
>CAZZVO010000368.1:0-2910 GCA_964657505.1 uncultured Mucilaginibacter sp. | reverse complement strand
GCCGGAAACCAATATCGTTTTCTGTTGGCACAATCTGATCTTTAGGAAAACGGTTCAGCGGTAAAAATCCTGCAGTTTGCATCCCTAACGGAGAATAAAAATTTTGCTGCACAAAAACATTGAGTGGCGTGGCAGAAACAGTTTCTACAATTTCTTTCATAAAATACATGCTCAAATCGCTGTACACATATTTTCCCCTTGTTTTTATGGGCGATTTAAGCATATCCGGCCAAACCACATTTTTGAAATAATCTTTTCGCAAGTAAAAATGATCGGCCACTTTTGTTGAAAATATAGCAGACGAATCTGTGCTTCGATCAACGGCTTTCAGTTTTTCCCAGGTGATGATATCCGGAACCATACCAGATTGGTGCGTTAAAAACTCACGGAGTTTAATATCGTTTTTGTTTGTATTCCGGGCAGCCGATAAATAAGTGCCCGCCGTAGAATCGAGGTTCAACTTTCCCTGATCGTAAAGCCGCATCACATCCATCGTGGTGGCAGATACTTTTGTTACCGATGCCAAGTCGAAAATATCGGTGATTTTATCTTTTAAAGTATCGTTGTAATTATGGCTGCCGTACGCTTTGTTAAAAATAACTTTGCCGTTTCTGGCTACCAAAACTACTGCGCCTGGCGTTGCCTGGGCGCGGATTGCTTCGGCTACAATTCCGTCAATTGCATTATTTAAATTGTTGGCGTTAATGCCCGCTTCTTCCGGAACCGAGTAAGCTAAACGGGTTTGTGTCGTTACAGAACCGTCACCATTTTGATATTTTGTAGAGATGTTGTTGCTCAATTTTTGGGTTGCTGCCACGCCGCCAAACAGTAATTGCGCTGCATAATTTGCTGCAACAGGCGAATTTATGGGCGACCATACCAATACTCCTTTTAGCACATCAAATTGCGGCGGTAAAGTTGAAGCACCAAAACAGGCAACAATCAGGTTTTTTTGCTGGTCCAACATCGTTAGAAAAGGCATTAAAATCGGATTGTTCAAATCGTTTTTGTTGAGTTGAACGATTACAGTTGAATAAAATTTAAGATCGAACAGTAAATTATTCAAACTTTTATCCGCATCATAATTTGCCGAATTGAAGGATTGGACTTTAGTGTACTTATTCAGCAAACTATCAAAAACCGAAGTGCTTTCAAAGCTGAAATGGACACTTGCAATTTTTTGCTGATCCAGGTTTTTTATCGGCACCAATTGGTTTTGGTTGTTCAGCAAAACGGTGGAAGTTTCGATGCTTCTTTTAGCAACTAAAAAACTTTGATTTTGTTGATGCTGGTCTTGCGCACAAGCCGAACTCAATGCCATAATCATCCACAACAATCCGGCAAAACACTTCCGGTTAACGCTTTTTATATACATTTTCTCCGTTGATATATGTTTGCAATACTTTTATTTTCGGCAATTCGCTGCCTTTTACTTTCATTAAATCCTGATCCAAAATCACAAAATCAGCAAATTTTCCAGGCTCAATGCTGCCTTTTTCTTTTTCCTCAAAGTTGGCTTTTGCGGCCCAGATTGTCATTCCTTTAATTGCTTGTTCGCGTGTTAAAGCATTTTCTTTTTGGAAACCATTTTCTGGCAAACCTTTCAAATCCTTCCGTTCCACAGCGGCATAAAACGTGTAAAACGGACTGATATTTTCGACCGGGAAATCCGTCCCCAACGGCAGCCAGCCATTTTGCTGCAGCAGTTGCTGGTAAGCATATGCTGTTTTTATCCGTGTTTTTCCTAAGCGATGGATGGCCCAGTTCATATCCGAAGTAGCATGCGTTGGTTGAACCGATGGCACGATGTTATTCTCCCCAAAAAATTTAAAATCTGCCGGATCGATAACCTGACTGTGTTCTATCCGCCAGCGGCGATCATTCTTACCTTTTAAAACCGAAGCATAAATTTTAAGCATCACACGGTTGGCCGAGTCGCCGATGGCGTGTGTACACATTTGGAAACCTTTTGCCGCCAGTTGTGTGGCTATTTGTTGGTAATGCTGCTTGGTATTCAGCAAAAAGCCATTCCATTTGGGCTGATCAGCATACGGTTTTAACAAACAAGCACCTCTGGAACCCAAAGCGCCATCAGCATAAACCTTAACCGAACTTACATTTAAGCGCGGCGTTTTGATGGCGCCATTTCTAAATAATAAATCAAGGTTTTGCTGATTATCAGAAAGCATCACAAAAAGCCGCATTTTTAAATCGCCGCGGTTTTGCAATTGCCGGATGGTTTTTATCATCGGATAATCCAATCCACAATCATCCACCGTGGTTATACCAACCGCAAAACAATTGTGCTGCGCCTGCAAAAAGGCATTTTGCGTTTGCTCGTCGGTTGCTTCCGGGATTTTATGCGTAACCAACCTTACGGCATTATCCACCAAAATTCCGGTTAATTTACCTTTAATTGTTTCTATTTCGCCACCGGCAACTTTTTGGTTTGGTTTGATGCCAGCAATATTTAAAGCTGCCTGATTGGCAATTGCGGCGTGGCCATCAACCCGCGTAAGCACAACCGGCCGCTCGGGGAACAAAATATCTAACTGCTGTTTGTTGGGGAACTGCTTGTTTTTCCAGCGGTTTTGGTCCCAGCCGTTGCCGATGATCCAGCCTTCGGTATTGTTTTTAGCATAATTTTTTACCGAATCTACAATCTCTTTCCAACTGCCAATATCCTTGATATTAACAGTTTGCAAACCCATTCCGTATTCGTAAAAATGGGCGTGTGCATCAATAAAACCTGGAAAAACAGCTTTGCCCTGCGCATCAACTACTTCTTTTGCCGAGTACTTTTTTTCGAGCTCATCAGTTTTGCCAACAGCCAGTATTTTTCCGTCTTTCACTACAAAAGCTTCCGCTGTTTTAAATTGCTGATCAACGGTGTAAACACGTGCATTTTTA
>CAZZVO010000367.1:0-2913 GCA_964657505.1 uncultured Mucilaginibacter sp. | reverse complement strand
ATGCATTGTTTACTGATTTTGATAACGATGGCTGGCCGGATTTGATTTTGGCAGGCGAATGGATGCCCATTACTTTCTTTAAAAACGACCAGGGCATTTATAAGAATATCACCGATAAAAGCAGTATTGCAGGTAAACTCGGCTGGTGGAATACCATAACAGCAGGTGATTTTAACCACGATGGCAGGACGGATTACATTGTCGGTAACACCGGTTTAAATACATTTTACAAAGCAAATGATCAATATCCGGTTTACATCACCGCAAAAGATTTTGATAACAATGGCAGTTACGATGCTATTCCATCTGTTTTTTTGAAAGATCAGGAAGGCGTAAAACGGGAATTCCCTGCGCAAGGAAGGGACGATATTGTTAAACAAATTATCAGTATGCGGGTAAAATTTCAAAATTACAAATCCTTCGCTACGGCTACTATGGATTCGGTCATCACACCCGAAATGCGTAAAAATGCAATCAGGTTAAAAGTTAACGAATTGAGGTCGTGTTATTTGAGAAATGATGGCAATGGGAAATTCACCATGATACCGTTACCAGTTGAAGCCCAGACTTCAGAGTTGTGCGGCATGCTGGTAGATGATTTTGACGGAGACGGAAACCTGGACATAGCCATGAGCGGCAATGATTTTGGCACCGAAGTAAACACCGGCCGTTACGATGCTTTTAACGGATTAATGTTGAAAGGAGATGGCAAAGGCAATTTTAAACCGCTAACAATTTTGCAAAGCGGCATTTACATCCCGGGAAATGGAAAAGCATTAATCAAACTGATGGGAGCCGGAGGAAAATATTTGCTGGCCGCCAGTCAGAATAAAGATGTGATGAAAGTTTTTGAATTGAAAAGGCCAGTCCGTTACATTAAATTGCAGCCATTAGATATGTTTGCGATGATTAAATATAAAAACGGACAAGTTACCAAACAGGAATTTTATCAGGGTTCATCCTTTTTGTCGCAATCGGGCAGGTTTTTTAACATCGGCAGTAACATGGCAACCGTAACGGTTACGGATAACTTTGGCCAGACCAGGAATATTCCCTTAAATTGAAATGCTTCTTTTATGCCCTTAAATCTGTATTTCTGTTATCTTCAAATTAAATCAGGATTATTTTTGAGGTGATAAAAGAAGCATCAGCATAATGTTTTACCAGTTTTAAACAACTTCGAACCACTCAAGCCGTTCATTCTAAATATGCAATCTCATAAATTATTAATTTTTATTTTAAGTTGTGTGGTGCTTTTTTCCTGCAAAACAAGCCACAAACCAACTGTTTCGAATGATGCGGAATTGATCAACCAAAATGAAGATGCCCTAACGCAAGTAATTATTTATGATGGCTTTACGCCGCCCGTGGCCAGCAGGATTTATAGTTACACTTCTTTAGCTGCTTACGAAGCGATGCGATATGCAGATCCGAAATACAACTCTATCATTTCGCAATTAAAAGGCTTCGCTGCGCCGCCAACTCCGCAGAAAGGAAAAAGTTATAACTATGCGTTGGCGGCAACAAAAGCACTTTTTACCGTAGCACATAAAGTGACTTTTTCTGTGGATAGCTTAAAAAAGTATGAAGACCAGGTTTATGCCGGTTTTAAAAATCAATTGGATGATTCAACTTTTGCCCGTTCCATTTCCTTTGGAGAAAAGGTGGCAAAAGTGGTACTGGCAAGGGCAGCAAAAGATAATTATCCGCAAACCCGCGGCAAACCGAAATATTTGGGCAATAACGGGCATGCGCAGTGGCGGCCAACTCCGCCGGATTATTTGGATGGCGTAGAATATTGCTGGGGAACGATGGAACCCTTTGCGATCACCTCTTCCAAACAGTTCCCGTTGCCGCCGCCACCCGTTTACAGCGAGGATAAAAACAGTGCTTTTTACAAACAAGCGGCCGACGTGTACCAACTTAACCAGCACATCACAGAAGAACAAAAAACTATTGCCCGCTTTTGGGACGATAACCCGTTTGCCATACAACACGCCGGGCATATCATGTTCGCCAATAAAAAAATTACGCCCGGCGGCCATTGGATGGGCATTACTTCCATAGCCAATAAGCAGGCACATTTTAATGCGGTAAAAACAGCACAGGCTTATGCGTTAACGTCGATTACTTTGTTTGATTCTTTCATTTGCAGTTGGGAATCGAAATACCAGTACAGTTACGAAAGGCCGGTTTCGGTGATTAATGAAATGATCGATCATAATTGGCTTCCGCTATTGCAAACGCCGCCTTTCCCGGAATATCCGGCTGGCCATGCTTGTATCAGCGGTGCATCTGCTGTCATGCTTACCCATGTTTTTGGGGATAATTTTGCTTTTCAGGATACCACCGAAATGCGGTATATCGGCTTAAAACGCTATTTCCCTTCCTTCCTGAAAGCTGCTGCCGAAACCGCCAACAGCAGGTTTTACGGAGGGATCCACTATTTAAACAGTACGCAAGTTGGCGCGGCACAAGGCCAAAAGGTAGGCGCGTTTATATGGAACAAATTAAAATTGACTAAGTAGTTCAGCGTATGATTAAATCTTACAAAACCTTTTTATACCCAAATTATTTACTTGCCGCTCTTGCTTTGCTTTCAGTCGGCTCGATTTTCAATAGTTGCAACAACAAAGGCAACAAGGCAGCATTCCAATTAACGGGCGATACTGTTTCTGATGGCAAAAAGTTAGTGCAAATGCATTGTACAGGCTGCCACGAGTTGACCGATATAAACGCTTTAACAAAAGATGTATGGATTTATCACACGCTACCTTCCATGGCACCTTACCTCGGTATTTCCACTTATGGTATCAATTATTTCAAAAAAGATACAGTAACCAAAGGGATATCATTGGCCGAATGGCAAACCATTGTTGCCTATTACAAAAAATTGGCCCCTGTTACTTTGTC
>CAZZVO010000366.1:0-2935 GCA_964657505.1 uncultured Mucilaginibacter sp. | reverse complement strand
CCGCATGGTGCCGCTTGCGGCATTTCTGTTTTGCTGATGGTTGCTGTTGTTGTTGGCGTAATTTATTTAGTCGGTTCCCAGCTTTCAAACCTGGCCAGCGATTGGCCGCAACTGCGCGATCAGGTTGTTGCTTCTTTTTCAAAATTTCAATTGTGGATTTCCGAGCATTTCGGTATCAACACTGATAAACAAATGAATTATGTGCATACCGCAACCACCAAAATTTTGGCAAGCAGCACAGCGGCCATTGGCACAACCGTACTTTCGGTATCTTCCATGCTGCTGTTTTTAATTTTTATGCTGATCGATACGTTCTTCCTACTGCTGTACCGTAAGTTGCTGTTGCGGTTTCTGGTGGCTGCTTTTAAGGCCGAAAACGCTACAACAGTTTACGATGTAGTTGAACGAATCCAATACATCATCCGCAAATACATCACGGGGCTGTTTTTAGAAATGGCCATTGTAGCAGCGGTAGTTTGTACTGTTTTTTTAATTGGAGGTATTAAATATGCCTTTTTGCTTGGTTTGATAACAGGCTTGTTCAACATTATCCCGTACATCGGCATATTCACCGCGCTTTTACTAAGTGTGCTGATTACATTTAGCACCGCTGCGGTTGGCAAAGTAATTTTGGTAGCTGTTACAATTTTGGCCATGCACTTGATAGACAGTAATTTACTGCTGCCTGTTATTGTTGGTTCTAAAGTGAGGATCAACGCTTTGGTAACTATTTTGGGTGTAATTTTAGGTGAAATGATTTGGGGAATTCCCGGCATGTTTTTATCAATACCAATCATCGCTATGAGCAAAATTATTTTCGACCGCGTAGAATCTTTAAAACCTTGGGGGATTTTATTGGGAGATGAAGAAGAAGAAAACACCTCTAAAAAAGCTATTTTATCAAGAAAAGGCGATGCGCCGGAAGCAGAAGTAGCGAGTTAATTTTAGTACGATAAAAACAGTATTGTCCGTTCGTTTGGCTTTATTTTGTTTTTGCTGGCGGACGGATAATGCTCAGTAAATCATCTCCTACTGGAATAGTTGCTTCAAATCTACCCATAATTTCGGGTGCTTTAACCCCTTTTCCCCAGCGGTTTTTGCTGGTAAAAATGCGCGCTTCGTCCCACAAACCGGCATCAATAAAAAGCTGCAAAGTTTTTGCGCCGCCTTCTATTATTACAGACTGAATATCCTGCAAATACAGTTGAAACAAAATATATTGCGGCAAATACAAATCAAAATCTTCCAGGCTGATGTATTTTAGTTTTCCTTCCAATGCTGTTTTTACCTCGTTAAAAATTAAGGTTTCTACAGATTGATCGAACAAGTGTAAATCCTTTTTCAATTCTAATCTTCGGTCTAAAACTATACGCTTTGGTTGTTTTGCGTTAGGTTGATAACGGTTATTTAACTGCGGGTTATCTGCTGCTGCCGTATTTTTCCCAACCAAAACCGCATCTTCTGCGCTACGCCACTGGTGTACCAATTTTTTAGAAAGCGAACCGGAAATCCATTTCTGGCTACCATCCCCAGGTGCAAAAAAGCCATCCTGTGTTTGCGCCCATTTTAAAATGATGTATGGCCGCTGCTTTTGTATCCGCGTAAAAAAACGTTTGTTTAGCTCCAAACATTCGGTTTCTAACACATTTTCAACAACTTCAATTCCTGCATTTCGCAGTTTCTCAATCCCTTTTCCGTCAACCTGAACAAAAGGGTCACGGCAACCAACCACAACTTTTGGGATTTGATGTTGAATGATTAAATCTGAACAAGGCGGCGTTTTGCCAAAATGAGCGCAAGGCTCCAGCGAAACATAAATCGTGGCTTCTTTTAACAGTTCTGCGGCGTTTTTATATCGTTCAAAAACTGAATTTACAGCGTTTACTTCGGCATGAGGTTCGCCATATTTTTGGTGATAACCTTCGCCAATAATTTTATTTTGATGGACGATTACTGCGCCAACCATTGGATTCGGACTAACAAAACCGGCGCCCAAAGCAGCCAGTTCCAAACAGCGGCGCATGTATTTTTCGTGATCGTTCATGCTGCAAAAGTAGCTTTTTCCGTTCTTTGCCGAATGAAAACTGTTGGCGAAGCACGCTTCTGGCTCAAAGAAAATCTTAAAAATATTTATGCTGAAGAAGAATTGCCTGGAATTTCGTTTTTAGTGTTGAATTTCATCACCCAACTATCGCAAACACAATTGCACGTTTTTCCCGAAACAGAACTTTCGGAAGCACAAATCCAAATGCTTCTTTTATCGGTAAAAAAACTACAAACCCGAATGCCAGTACAATATGTTTTGGGTGAAACTGAATTTTTTGGGTTGAAGTTTAAAGTCAATTCATCAGTATTAATCCCACGACCTGAAACGGAAGAGTTAGTGGGTTGGGTTTTGGAGGAAAAATTTAAAGGTAAAAGGAGAAAGGGTGAAAGGTTGAGTGATGTTGAAAAGAGCGGGGAGCGGGAAAAGCTGAAAGCCAAAAGCTTACAGCCGAAAGCTATCCTCGACATCGGAACTGGAAGTGGCTGTATCCCAATCGCCATAAAAAAAAACTGGCCGGAAGCTGTAGTTTCTGGTTTGGATATTTCTGCGGAAGCTTTGCAAACCGCACAATCAAACGCATTTTTAAATGGAGTGGAAGTGAATTTTTTTCAACAAGATATCCTCAATTTTAGTGCAGCAAAAGAAGCATCAAAGTATTCGATCATCATTAGTAATCCGCCTTACATTACGCCGAAAGAACAAAAGTTGATGCAGCCGAACGTGCTGAATTTCGAACCGCACCAGGCTTTATTTGTCCCGGAAGATGATCCGTTGTTATTTTACCGTGCCATTGCTGATTATGCTTCTTTTACCCTCCAAAAAAATGGTTTGCTCTTTCTGGAGATCAATGAAAATTACGGACAAGAAACCTTGCAACTTTTAGCGCAA
>CAZZVO010000365.1:0-2938 GCA_964657505.1 uncultured Mucilaginibacter sp. | reverse complement strand
CGCCCTGAAGCTTTGGTTAATGATTGGGCGGGATTTACATTAAAAACGCCGCAGCCTATTGGTAATGAGATGAGCTTTACAACAATGGTAGCTGGAAATCCGAACAATCATAGAATTTACACTTCGGATGAGAAGACGAAAAAGCTCAGCGAATGGACCACTGATTTGAAAGGCAGGGAAATTGCAGACCTACCTTCGAGCGCAGTCAACGCCGTATTTATTAAAGATACAAACGGAACGAATTTTGGCGTGTTCAGTTGTATCGGCCAGTTACTACCAGTGGATTTCCCAAACGGGAAAGTATTACAGGTTAACCTTGATACTAAAAACGTTGAACAACACGTCGTTGCTTCCGAACTTACCAGGCCTGTTCAGTCTGTAGAAGGTGATTTTAACCACGACGGATTAACGGATTGGCTTGTGGCAGGTGAAGGTAATAAATCCGGCCACGTTTATATGTTAAAACAGAATCAGGATCATACTTATACTGAAACAAAAATTGTTGACCAGGCCGGAGCTGTACAAATTGTTACCGGCGACTTTAATAAGGATGGCTGGCTGGATTTTATGGTTCTGTACGGAACCGGAGATGAAGGTTTGTGGATGTATTTGAACGACCATAAAGGGAATTTCAACCCAAAACCATTGTTGAAATTTCAGCCTGTTTCTGGTTCAAGCAGTTTTCAGTTAACTGATATTGATCATGATGGTTTGCTAGACTTAGTTTACACAAGCGGTTATAATTACCACGATTCCCGTATTTTAAAGCCTTACCACGGCTTGTACATTTTTAAAAACATAGGCAATTGGAAGTTTAAGCAAACCTATTTTTATCCTATAAATGGCTGTACGAAAGCTATTGCTGCTGATTTTGATGGTGATGGAGATTTGGATATTGCCTCTTCGGCTTTTTTTGCCGATCTACTCAACAACCCGGCCGAAGGTTGTATTTATTTTGAGCAGGATAAACCGTTGCATTTTATCCCGCATGCGTTGCCTGTTAGTAAATACGGTCGTTGGATGAGCATGGAAGTTGCCGATTACAATAATGACGGCAAGCCAGATATTTTGCTCGGTAATTTTGCACAAGGTTTAAACATTCAGAACATTTATAATCCATTTTGGAATAAACAATTGCCCTTCATCGTATTACAAAACAACTTTAAAAAATAAAAAGCGATAGGTGCAAAGTTGGGAATTTACAATGCTTCTTTTAGCGATATAAAACTGGTATTTGTGTTGATTATCCCGTAAATACATTAGTTTATATAGGATAAAAGAAGCATAGAACCTAAAGCTAAAAATTAAAACTTGCACCCAATTTTCAACGCAGAAACAATAAAAGATGTTCAAAAAAGTTAGCCGGTCAACAATAATATTCGCTTTTATACTAACAGTTTTCGTTGGGGTGATACTTTCAACAATCAACAGTTGCAGCGGTAATAAAGCTGAAAATGCAGCAGCCGATAGTTTAATTGTAGGTCGGCAGTTGGCGCAAAAGTATTGTAGAAACTGTCACCAATTCCCCGAACCATCTTTAATAGATAAAAAAACCTGGGAAATTGGTGTGCTGCCAGCTATGGCGCAACAGCTTAAAATACAAACTTACATGGGGCAGTATTTTGCGGATGAACATTCGATGCTATCAACAAACGAATTTCAGCAAATTGTTTCGTACTATAAAAAAGCTGCCCCAAAAGCTTTGGTGATCCCTGTACATAATGCCGTTAAAGATTGGGCTATTTTCACCGCAAAAAGACCTAAAAAAGTTTCCGCTTCTGGTCCGCCAGCCATGACTACTTTTGTTGGTGTAAACCCTTTCGACCATCAACTTTATAGTGCAGATGCGGCCAATCATATTTTCCGTTGGGACAACAATTTGAACGCAAAGCTGATACAGACTTTAGCATCGCCGGTTACGGGGATCAATTTTTCTGAAATTAAAAATAAGGTAGACGAAGCAGTTGTTACTTGCATTGGCATAATGGCTCCGATTGATGATCCGAAAGGAAAAGTAGTTCAATTGGACCTCAACAATAAAAAATCGAAACAAACAATTTTGTGCGATAGCTTGCCGCGCCCTGTACAAACTGTTTCTGCTGATTTTAACAAAGATGGGTTGACTGATTATGTGACTTGCGGTTTCGGTCACGACCGCGGCGCTTTGTATTTATTGTTGCAGCAACCCGATCATCAATATAAAAAATCAATAATCAAGGGAACGCCTGGAGGCACACAACTAATAACTGGCGACTTTAACAATGATGGTTATACCGATGTAATGTGCTTGTTTTCGCAAGCGGATGAAGGTATTTGGATGTTTTTAAATGATCATAAAGGCAGCTTTACCAGTCAAAACCTGCTGCATTTTCCGCCAATTTATGGTTCGAGCAGTTTCCAATTGGTAGATTTTAACCACGACGGCAAACCAGATATCTTATACACTTGCGGTGATAACAGCGATTACTCCAAAGTGCTGAAACCTTACCATGGAATTTATATCTTCACCAACACCGGTAACTGGAAATTTAAGCAAACTTACTTTTATCATGTTGATGGCTGCACCAAAGCGATAGCTGCAGATTTTGAAAAAAATGGTAAGATGGACATTGCTTCCATTGCTTTTTTTGCTGATTTTAAATTTCATCCCGCCGAAGGTTTTGTGTATCTGGAAGCAACAGCCGAAGGGAAGTTTAAAGCCCACGCAGTGCCGGTAAATTTGTACGGCCGCTGGCTTACAATGGATGTGAACGATGTGGATGGCGATGGTTACCCAGATGTAATTTTAGGGAATTTTTCAATCGGTGCACGCGGACTGGTTAACCAAAAGGGTTTTAAACCGGATTGGGACAGCAATGAACCTTTGATCGTGCTGAAAAATACCGCTGGTAAAAAGTAGATTTGGACATTTTCTGATGCTTCTTTTATCACCTCAAAA
>CAZZVO010000364.1:0-2972 GCA_964657505.1 uncultured Mucilaginibacter sp. | reverse complement strand
CCTTAAACATTTACATTGATGAAAATTTCTACCAAAAAATTTTTAAGTATCGCTTCTTTGTGCGGATTCAGCTTTGTTGGCGGTGCTTTTATCACCCAAAAACTCGAAAATAGTCCGATTACAGTTGCCGTAGTTAATGAAGCTGAGAAAATTACCGGCATAGATTTTTCCCCGGCGCAAGCTGATTCTATGCTGACTGGTTTAAGCGATCATCGCAAAGCTTACGAAGAACTGCGCAAATTGCATCTTCCAAACGATGTAGTTCCGGCTTTAAATTTCAACCCAATTCCTGTTGGCTTCGTTTATCCTGATAAAACAAATGAATTTTTACTTGATAAAAGAAGCAAGGTCGATTTGCCCGCCGATAAAAATGAACTGGCTTTTTACACGATAAGGCAACTGGCAGATCTCATTCGAACCAAAAAAATATCTTCAGTAGAACTCACTAAATTCTTCATCGAACGGTTAAAAAAATACGATCCCAAACTATTGTTCGTAGTGAATTATACCGAAGAACTCGCCTTAAAACAAGCCGCGCAAGCCGATGCCGAGATAAAAGCCGGACATTATAAAGGTGTTTTGCACGGAATCCCGTTTGGGGTGAAGGATTTGCTTTCGGCAAAAGGTTATAAAACAACCTGGGGATCGGTTCCATACAAAAATCAAACTTTGGAGGTTGATGCAACCGTCGTAAAAAAACTGGAAGCTGCCGGCGCAGTTTTGGTAGCTAAATTAACGTTAGGCGAATTAGCGTCGGGCGATGTTTGGTTTGGCGGAAGAACGAACAATCCCTGGGATTTAAAACGCGGTTCCAGCGGTTCATCGGCTGGCCCGGCTTCTGCGGTTTCTGCCGGTTGTTTGCCTTTTGCCATCGGTTCCGAAACTTTGGGTTCTATCGTTTCGCCTTCCACGGAATGCGGCGACACCGGTTTGCGACCGTCTTTTGGTCGCGTAAGCAAAACCGGCGCAATGGCTTTAAGCTGGACGATGGACAAACTCGGTCCGATTACCAGAAGTGCCGAAGATTGCGCCATTGTTTTTAACGCTATTCAAGGCACCGATCCACAAGATTTAAGCACCATTGCTGCACCTTTTAAATACGATGGCAAACAGAAAGACTTAAAAGGCTGGAAGATTGGTTATTTAAAAGCAGATTTTGACCGCGCCCGTTTCAACAAAACCACAGATTCTACAACTTTAGAAAAACTGAAAGCTTTAGGCGCCGAATTAGTGCCGATAGAATTACCAAAACTGCCATATAATTCGCTGCGGTTTATTTTGGAAACAGAATCTGGCGCGGCTTTTCAGGAACTGGTTTTAAACCATAAAGATGATTTGATGGTGCGCCAGGGAAAAAGCGGCTGGCCAAATATTTTCCGTACGGCACAAATGGTTCCGGCGGTTGAGTATATCCAGGCAAACAGGGTGCGTACTATGGTAATCCAGGATTGGTATGAAAAATTAAAAGGACTGGATATGTACGTGTCGCCTGCTTTTTCGGGTAACTTGGTGCTTACCAATTTAACCGGAAACCCCTGCGTGGTGATGCCAAACGGTTTTAACAAACAAGGCCGACCGTTAAGCATTACTTTTATGGGACAGTTGTTTGGTGAAGGGAAAATCTTGGAAGCCGCCAAGATTTATCAGGATGCAACGGATTTCAACAAAAAACACCCAACGCTCAATTTTTAAGGTGATAAAAACAGTATTAGCAATTAGATGATGACAGACGAAAAATACCCGATTGGGCAATATAACGTGCCGCTTTCTTTTACCGAAACAGAAATGCAAAAATGGATTCAGGAAATTGCCGCTTTGCCCGGCCAAATGCGGCAAGCCGTTGTTGGTTTAAACTATAAGCAGTTTGATACGCCTTACCGTTTGGGTGGTTGGACGATCCGTCAGGTGATTCATCATGTAGCCGATAGTCATTCCAACAGTTTAACGCGTTTTAAACTGGCTTTAACGGAAGAAAATCCAACCATTAAACCTTACGAAGAAGCCGATTGGGCTTTGCTGCCTGATTACAAAATGCCGGTTGCGCCATCTTTCCAAATGATTGAAGGCATCCATTACCGTTGGGTAGAACTGATGCAAGCTTTAAACGAAGAACAATGGAGCCGCACTTTCTTTCATCCGGCTACGCAAAAATCGTTTACTTTAAAAGCTGCTTTGGGTTTGTATGCCTGGCATGGTTTGCATCATTTGGGGCATATTCGGTTGGCTTTGGGGAAGATGTAAGACAAATTAGATCATGGAATATAACTTTAACGAACATAAACACCGTTTTGCAGTTTGGACTGCTGCGCGAGCCGTTCAACGTAATTTTGCAAAAACAAAAACTATAATTGAAGCTATTGAATGTGCTAATTTAAAACAGTTTTGTGAATTAGATACAGCGATATGCCAAGAAGACTTTGATAGGAAGCAAAAAGAATGGTGCAATCTAATAATTAAATATTTTAATAAAGAAGGTGAGACAGAAAAACGTTCTTATGGCCGTGCCTCAAAAATTATTGCTATTTATTTAAAAACATCTTACTTAATACCTAATAAAGGTGAAACAAAAAATTGCGAAGTAATTCATCCGCCAATTGATCGTATTTTACTTAATAATTTAGCTCGGAAACAAAATATAAAAGAACTACAAAATTTTAAATGGACAAATTTTGAAGATCATAATTATGAATTTGTTATGAACACAATTAGAAATAAGGGTTTAATTTTTAACTGGACTTTAGAAAAATACTGGGATATAAACCCAAAAGAAGAAGAGGACGGACTGTAAGGTTTATTTATTAATTATTGTTACAATATATTCTAACAATAATTTATTTTTGATAAAACGTTGAACTATGGATTTAAAAACAAGAAAAATAGATTTTATTCAGGAGTTTTTTAAACTTCAAAGCGAAGAAGCAATTTCACGTTTTGAAAAGCTATTGCAAAAAGAAAAGAAAAAACTTAAAGAC
>CAZZVO010000363.1:0-3006 GCA_964657505.1 uncultured Mucilaginibacter sp. | reverse complement strand
ATCATCGCAAAAGTGCCGGCAGTTACGGATCCTTTATTTACAACTGCTACCAAAAACCAGTATTTAGGCGAAGCTTATTTTATCCGTGCTTTAGCTTATTTTGATTTGGCGCGCGGCTGGGGAGGCGTGCAATTAATCCTCAATCCAACCAATACGCCAACAGATAATACCGGCGTTCCGCGCAGCAGTTTGGCAGATACCTATGCCCAGGTTTTAAAAGATTTAAATGCTGCCGAACCATTGCTGCCAACAACAGTAAACCGAAACAGGGCAACGCAAAAAACGGTTTGGGCCTTAAAAGCGCGCTTATATCTCTACACCAGACAATGGGTTTTGGCAGAAGAATATGCTTCAAAAGTTATCAGTGATACGCAGGATTACGCTTTAGTTACCCCTTACAGTGCGTTTTTTTCAAATAATGCGGTAGCTACAAACGAATCTGTTTTTGAAATAGCCTATACCGCTTCTAACGTGAACAACCACAGCAATTGGTGGTTGCCGCCAGCTTTAGGCGGACGGCGGGAATGGGCGCCTTCTGATGCGCTGGTTGCTTTGTTAAACAATCCTGCAATTGGCGGCAACCGGAATGCTTTAATCGCACAAACCGCTCCTCCGGGAAATCTTTGGTATGGCAAATTGTATTATCGTACGCCTGTTGGAACCGACCCTGCTTATGTGATCCGCATAGCAGAATTATATTTAATCCGATCAGAAGCAAGGGCGCAGCAAGGCAATTTAACAGGCGCCAACAGTGCTTTATCAGATTTAAATTCCGTAAGAAATCGTGCCGGTATTCCTGCAAGTACTGCATCAACCTTGAATGATATTTTGCTGGCTTTAGAAAAAGAACGGGAAGTAGAGTTTCCGTTTGAAGCAGACCGCTGGTTTAATTTAGTTCGGACAGACCGCGCGCAAACCGTACTTTCTTTACCGGATAAACATTTGTATCTCTTCCCAATACCTTATAATGAAACACTGGTCGATCCGCAATTAGCTGGTGAAAATAGGAACGCAGGTTATTAATCATCAAACAAAAATGAACATGAAAAAAACATTGATAAAAACAGCATTCACTTTGCTGATTGCTTTCCTCGCCAGTCGATCTATCGCGCAGAATACTTCTTTTATCGGGCCGGAAAAAGGCACTTTAATTATCGTTGGCGGCGGAAATGTCGGACCGGAAATCTGGGCAAAATTTGTTGAAAAAGCAGGCGGCGCAAACGCTAAAATTATTTATGTGCCTACTGCCGGAGATGATTCTACCATCGCAAAAAATAATTCTGTCACCGTAAAAAAACTGAAAGAGCTGGGCGTAAACAACATCACCGTTTTGCACACGCGTGATCCAAAAGTTGCCAATTCAGAAAAATTTGTTGCACCTATCCGCCAGGCAACTGGTGTTTGGTTTGAAGGTGGCCGGCAATGGAAAATTGCGGATGCTTTTCTCGGCACAAACGCCCAAAAAGAATTTAACGCGTTGTTAAACCGGGGCGGCGTAATTGGCGGGACTTCTGCCGGTGCAACTATCCAGGGTTCTTATTTATTTAGGGGCGATACCAAAGGCAACGCCATTTTGGTTGGCGACCATATTCAAGGATTAGATTTTATCCATAACGTAGCCATCGACCAGCATATTTTAAAACGCAACCGTCAGTTTGATCTGCTCAGTTTTATCAAAACACATCCCGATTTATTAGGGATCGGGATTGATGAAAGCACTGCAATTGAAGTGCACCAAAACCAGTTTGAAGTGTTGGGCGTATCTTACGTTGCCATTTACGATAGCAAACAATTTGGTGCCGATGCTAAAAACCCTTCCGGCGAATCTAAAAACAACGGACCGTTTTATTACCTGAAAAAAGGCGAAAAATTTGATTTGTTGAACAGAAAGCTCATTGTTCCTGCCAAAACAACTGCGACAAGTTCAAACTAAAACGGATAAAGCTGGATAACTAAGTGGCGAGGTTAAGGTTTGCAAAACTTTTTACGTCAGTTCGATTCTGCCTCCAACGTCAACAAAAAACATCATTAAAAGAAGTATTTAAAACCATGAGTTCGTTTGCAAAACCTCAAACTTCGGAAAACTGGAAGGCTTATGAAAAATTTGCCTTCCGCTTCTTCTTCATCTACTTTATTTTACAGGCCGTTCCGCTCGACTGGAAATATTACCAGTATCTTTTTTCCATCAACTGGCTGCATTTGCAGTACAGCGATATTTTCAATTTAACGCGATACAATCCGCAGTTTTTTGCCGGCGTGCCATCTTTTAACACTTGGCTGGTTATTTTTCTCATCGCTGCAATTGGTACTGCCGTTTGGACGCTTGCCGATCGTAAAACCACTTCCTACAACACTTTATATTACGCGCTTCGGGTTTTGGTTCGTTACCGGCTGGCCATCGGCATTATTGGGTACGGCATGATCAAGTTTTTCCCGTTGCAGGCACCTTTTCCTTCCATCAGCAACCTCAATACGTTTTATGGCGATTTTTCCCGCTGGAAGTTATTTTCTTTAAGTTTAGGCGTGGTTCCCGGATACGAAGCTTTTTTGGGCGGAGTAGAAATACTGGCCGGATTGCTTCTTTTATCACGTAAAACTGCTACCATCGGCGCTGCAATCGTCATCTTTTTCACTGGGAACGTTTTTATGTCGAACCTGGCTTACGAAGGCGGCGAAACCGTTTACAGTTTGTACTTAATCGTGTTCGCTTTGTTTTTGGTTGCTTTTGATGCCGAACGTATTTACAACCTTTTTACTTCACAAAAACCCGTTGCACCAAATACTTTTAAACCCGTTTTTCCGA
This sequence comes from uncultured Mucilaginibacter sp., assembly GCA_964657505.1. GTDB lineage: Bacteria > Bacteroidota > Bacteroidia > Sphingobacteriales > Sphingobacteriaceae > Mucilaginibacter_A. Next base: position 203 of record CAZZVO010000363.1, on the reverse strand, counting down.
AGCTTTGGCAAAACGGCCGTTTCATCGCCAAAGCATTGGTGGTTTTTTTCTTTGTTTTCCTGTACGGGATAAAAACCTATTCCGGCTACCAGAATCATCCTTACCAATTCCCGGAAACCGCCGGATTAAAAGGAGCAGCCGGAATTTATAATGTGAGCGAATTCAAAATCAATCAGCAAAACTTTCCTTATTCTGCAACGGAT
>CAZZVO010000362.1:0-3034 GCA_964657505.1 uncultured Mucilaginibacter sp. | reverse complement strand
AACCTCTCTTCAAAACACCACGCCCCCCTTGCGGAAGCGGTCGCAAAAGTAGAAACTTCTATCACCCTTGCAAAATTTATTTGAAAATAATTTAGGAGGAAATATTTATGCTTTTTCAGCCTAAATCTACTACTCCTTTTGCCATTTCAACATCTCGCCTCCCTTGCGGAAGCAGGGCGCAAAAGTATGCATCCTTGCTAATTTAGGCAAGCGTTCGCCAGTTATTCTTCTTTAAGAAACCGTAAACCGCTGAGCCAGAAAGAGAAAAAATGAAAGTTCAATACTGATTAATAGAAAGCAACACCAATGTACAAGCTTCTAATGTCTCAATTCCCTGTTCCGCAGCCAACTGTTCCAACTCTTCATTTTCTGTTCCTGGATTAAAAATGATTCTTTTGGGCTTTGTTTTCAATATATACTGATACAAATCGGACTGATTTTTTGGTCCAACATATAAGGTAATCGTATCAATATCAGCGTGTATTTCTTCAGGTTTTTCAATTTGAACGCCTGCAACCTCTCCTTTTTTTATTCCTACGTTAACAATAGAATGGCCTTTTGCTTTTAAACGGGTTGCTGCAAGATAGGCGTAACGGCTCGAATCTGGTGTGGCACCTAAAATGATTGTTTTTTTATTTTCCATAGCAATACTTCTTTTATCAGGTCAAATCTTGTTTATAATTTAAAAGGAAACCATCATAACGCTTTCGCGGCTGCTTCTGCACAATTAATCCCATCAATTGCAGCAGAAATGATGCCACCTGCATACCCAGCACCTTCTCCGCAGGGAAATAAACCGGAAATTTGCGGGTGCTGGTAAGAAAATTTATCCCGTGGAATTTTTACCGGAGAGGAAGTCCGCGATTCTACACCAACCAAAATTGCTTCATTCGTGTAATAACCTTTCATCTTTTTGCCAAAACGCGGCAATGCTTCTTTTAGCCGGTAAAAAACTTTATCGGGCAATACTTCTTTTAAGGCAACGCTTTTTGTTCCGGGAACATAAGAATTTATAGGAAGATCGACCGAAAGTTTTCCTTCCACAAAATCAATCATGCGTTGTGCCGGTGCAACCTGGTTTCCTCCGCCGGCTGCAAAAGCCATTTGTTCTATTTGTTGTTGGAAGTTTAATAATCGGAACGGATCATTTTCATCACCTTTCACATCTTCCAAAGTAATTTGTACAACCGTTCCTGAATTAGCAAAAGGGTTATTTCGTTTGGATGGACTCCAGCCGTTCACCACAATTTCGCCGGGTTTGGTGGCACAAGGCGCAATAATTCCGCCCGGACACATGCAGAATGAAAAAACGCCACGATCGTCAACCTGCTCCACCAAACTATAATAAGAAGGCGGCAAAAATTCCCCACGAATGGCACAATGATATTGCGATTGATCGATAATTTCCTGCGGATGTTCAATCCTAACGCCCAAAGCAAAAGGTTTGGCTTCTACCAAAATATTTTGACGATGCAACAGATGATAAACATCCTGCGCCGAATGTCCGGTTGCTAAAATCACTGCATCACTTTTAAAGGTTTCGCCTGATGCTATTTTTACCCCTCTAATTCTGTCAAACGCAATAACCAGCTCTGTTACTTTTGTGTTGAAGTGAATTTCTCCGCCAGCATTTTGGATACTTTCGCGGATAGCTGTAATAATTTGCGGTAATTTATTAGTACCGATATGCGGTCTGGCATCAACCAAAATATCTTCGGAAGCACCGTGCGTCACAAAAGTATTCAGCACTTGCCGTATATCTCCGCGTTTGGTAGAACGTGTATAAAGTTTGCCGTCAGAATATGTTCCCGCTCCGCCTTCCCCAAAGCAATAATTTGATTCCGGGTTTACGATGCCTTCTTTATTTAGTACAGCCAAATCTCTGCGCCGCTCTTTTACGGTTTTGCCTCGTTCTAAAATAATTGGTTTCAAGCCCAATTCTATACATCGCAACGCAGCAAATAAACCAGCCGGGCCAGCACCAACAATTATGACAGGCTTTTTATTACTGACATCTTGGTATTCGACCGAAAAATCTTCTGCCAAAGGAAGTTCATCTACATAAACCCTGATTTGCAGGCGATATAAAACCTGCTTTCCCCTGGCATCTATAGATCTTTTTAATATTTTTAAGCTGAAAACACGGTTTAGGTTGATTTTTAATTTGGAGGATGCCAACTTTTTAAGCACCAATTCATCTTCCCGTTCTTGCGGAAGGCATACAATTTCTATTTCGCTGATCATTATTTGTCAGGTTTTTATCCCGAATTGTAACAAAGGTATGTAAATTGCATTCTATAATAATATATCAACTAAAATCAAAACCTTTGATCATGAAAAAAATCGTTTTTGGAATCCTATGCCTTTTCACGGCAATGTCTTTAAGTTCATGCAGTTACAACAGCATGGTAAAAAAAGATGAAAATGTAAAAGCCGCCTGGGGCGCAGTGCAAAGTCAGTATCAACGCCGTTCGGATTTGATCCCAAACTTGGTAAATACTGTTAAAGGAGCCGCAAATTTTGAAAAAAGCACGTTGACCGCTGTGATCGAAGCCCGTGCAAAAGCAACTTCAATCCAGGTTGACCCGTCCAAATTAACACCGGAATCTATCCAACAATTTCAAGCTGCACAAGGCCAGTTAGGTTCTGCGTTGGGTAAATTATTGGCTGTTTCTGAAGCTTATCCGGATTTAAAATCGAACGCAAACTTCCAAAGTTTACAAACGCAATTAGAAGGTACAGAAAACCGGATTAACGTTTCCCGTTTGGATTTCAACACGGCCGTGCAGGATTTTAACAGCACCGTACGTTCATTTCCGGCTAATATAACCGCCAAAATGTTTGGCTTTACAGAAAAAGGTTATTTCGCTGCCGAAGCCGGAGCTGATAAAGCACCAAAAGTTACGTTCTAATTATTGGGGATTACACTGATTTTATGATGATGATTTCACAGATTTTTAATGATTTTACAGATTTTTGATGCTTCTTTTATAGGGTAATTTTTAAGATCGGTGTAATCATCAAAAATCTGTGT
>CAZZVO010000361.1:0-3042 GCA_964657505.1 uncultured Mucilaginibacter sp. | reverse complement strand
CATCACCGTAACGCATAACAGGAGTTCCAGGCAAAGAAAACAACAAGCTGTAAGCCAACTTTAATTCTGTTGGATTGTGCAGCATGGTGGTGATCCGGCGGCGGATACCGCGGTTATACAATTGCATGTTTTTCTGCGGACCAAAACGGGCATAAACCTCATTCCGCTGACTTGTAGTTAACCTACCCAAATCCACTTCATCATGGTTCCGCAAAAAATTTGCCCATTGAGATTGTGGCAAAATATTATTGCTTTGTTTCAGTGATTCCTCCAACTCCTTGGATTTCCCGGAAGCCAAAGCATAAAAAAGGTGTTGATTGGCAAAAAAATTAAACAGCATTTGCATCCGTTCGCCTTTTTTTCCAAAGTAATCCAGGTTTTCTTTGGGCAACACGTTTGCTTCACCCAATAAAAATGCATCCGGTTTTCGGGCTTGTACAAAGTTGCGCATGCCGGTAATAAAATCGAAATCGTGGTTGAGGTTTTTGGCATTTGGCCGCATTTCTTCAATAATAAAAGGCACCGCATCCAACCTAAAACCGTCCATTCCCTGTTTCAGCCAATAATCTAAAATATGGTAAGCTTCTGCTTTTACAGTTAGGTTGTCGTAGTTTAAATCGGGTTGGAACTTGTAAAAACGGTGGTAATAATATTCGCGGATTTGAGGGTCGAAAGACCAGATTTCTTTTTGAACTCCAGGAAAAACCATTCCCTGGTTGTAATCTTTAGGTTGAGTTTTTGTCCAAACGTACCAGGAATGATATTTGGAAGTTTTGCTTTTTTCGGCTTGTTGAAACCAAGGATGTTGATCGGAAGTGTGATTGAGCACCATATCCATAATAATACGGATGTGATGTGCTTTTGCCTGTTGCATAAACTCGGCAAAATCCTGGTGCGTGCCGCATTTTGGGTCGATGCCGTAAAAATTGCTGATATCGTAACCATCATCCAAACCCGGCGAAGGTTGAAAAGGCGACAGCCAGATTATTTCTACACCTAAACTTTTCAAATAATCCAACTTAGACGTTAAGCCTTTAAAATCGCCGTAACCATCACCATTGCTATCTTTAAAAGTGTGGACATCCAAGTTGTAGATAATGCTGTTTTTATACCATAATTTTTCGAGGTTAGGCGGATTGTTTTGCGCGAAAGTTTGGGTAGAAAACAGAAAAGGCAGCAGCAAAAAAAGGCAAAAATTTTTCATTATGGATGTGCGTTGGATCGAAAAGATAACCACCGGCTTCCCTTTCCTGTTTTTAATTTCATACCTCAAAGATGTAACAGTTTTGGGGTGATAAAAGAAGCATCATCTTTCAAACCAAAATCCGAAAAAAAGAAAATAAAAAACGGGAAATCCTACAAAACAATGAAGCATCCAACTATAACTGGATGCTTCTTTTATCACGTTAAAAACAGTATTTGGTTTAGGCTAATCCGTAAATTTGCCTTAAACTTGTAACCTTACATGAAAGCATTTTACGGAGATTTAAAGCTTGGCATTTTAGGCGGAGGACAATTGGGCCGGATGCTGATCCAACAGGCAATCAATTATAACGTAACGGTAAAAGTGCTCGACCCAGACCGCAACGCGCCTTGCAAAAAGCTGTGCGACGAGTTTGTGGTTGGCCAATTGAGCGATTACGATACGGTTTACAATTTTGGCAAACAAACCGATTTGTTGACGATTGAGATTGAAAAAGTAAACGTTGATGCACTGGCACAATTAGAAAAAGAAGGCGTGCTGGTTTACCCGCAATCGCGCATTATCCGATTGATCCAGGATAAAGGTTTGCAGAAACAGTTTTTTAAAGAGAACGATATTCCAACGGCCGCTTTTAAAATTATTTCTTCGCCGGAGGAATTTAAGGAAAGCCATTTTCATTTCCCATACATTCAAAAATTGCGGAAAGACGGTTATGATGGCCGCGGCGTTTACAAAATTTTGGACGAAACTTTTTTAGAAAATGCCTTTACCGAACCAAGTTTAATTGAAGAACTGATTGATTTTGAAAAAGAAATAGCAGTAATTGTTGCCCGGAATATTGAGGGCGAAATAAAAGCTTTCCCGATGGTAGAAATGGAATTTAACCCGGAAGCTAATTTGATTGAATATTTGATCTCGCCTTCACTGCTCAGTTTCGAAATCCAGCAAAAAGCGCAGCAAATTGCCGTTGATATTGCAGAAAAGCTGAGTATCGTTGGTCTGCTTGCCGTGGAAATGTTCCTGGATAAACAGGGCAATATTCTGGTGAACGAACTGGCGCCGCGTCCGCATAACAGCGGCCACCAAACGATTGAAGGCAACGTAGTTTCGCAGTTTGAACAGCATTTAAGGGCAATTTTTGATTTGCCTTTGGGCGATACGTCCGGTTTGCATCATGCGGTAATGGTAAATATTTTAGGCGAAGCCGGACACGAAGGGCCAGCAGTTTACAAATGCCTGGAAGATATTGTAAAGCTGCACGGTGTTTACGTGCATTTATACGGAAAAGCGTTGACCAAACCGATGCGCAAAATGGGGCATGTTACGGTTGTAGATGCGGATCGTGAGAAAGCGATTGAAAAAGCAAGGTATGTGCAAAAAACTTTGAAGGTGGTGAGTTGAGGGAAAGAAGTAGGTGGTTCATAGTTTATAGTTCATGGCTAATAGTTCATGGTAGCTGCACTAATTTATCACTGATCTTATTTTATTAATCTTCCAATCTGTTGACCATGAACTATAAACCATGAACCACTAACCATCAACCATGAACAAAATAAAAATCGGCATCATCATGGGCAGCAAATCTGATTTGCCAGTGATGCAGGATGCTGCTAATGTTTTAAAAGAACTCGGTGTTGAATTTGAAATCACGATTGTCTCTGCCCATCGTACACCAGAACGCATGTTTAGTTATGCCAAATCTGCTGCGGATCGTGGTTTAAAAGTGATTATTGCCGGTGCTGGCGGCGCCGCGCATTTGCCGGGCATGGTGGCTTCATTAACGCATTTGCCGGTTATTGGTGTTCCAATAAAATCCAGTAATTCTATTGATGGCTGGG